>CAYWCK010000449.1:0-4277 GCA_964456685.1 uncultured Bifidobacteriaceae bacterium
CAATGTGCTTGGCGTGCTGCGCATGACGCGGGCTTGCCTGCCCCTGCTGCCGCACGACGATGGGGCATCCATCCTGAACATCGGGTCGGTTGCGTCACGTTACGCTTACGAGGGCGGCGCGGCGTACTGCGGCGCGAAGGCGGCCGAACTCCAGATCACCCGCACGCTGCGGCTGGAGTTGTTCGGCACCGGCATTCGCGTCGGCTCGATTGATCCCGGCCTGGCCCACACGGAGTTCTCTCTCGTGCGGTTCAAAGGCGACGCCGAGCGGGCCAAGAAGCCTTACGAAGGAACTATTCCGCTGCAGGCGGAGGACGTGGCGGAAATCATGGTGTGGGTCGCGACACGGCCGCCGCACGTGAACATTGACGAAATGGTCATCAAATGCACCGACCAGGCGGCGATGCACAAGGTTTACCGGCGGAGCTGCTAAAGTCAGCCGCTGTGGTGGATGAGCATCAAGCTGTTTTCGCTCCCGCAGCCATCAGAGCACGAATGACCACGTGCTTTTCTCTCTCAACTGCTAGTTGCAGCGGCGGATGCCCGAGTTTCCCGGTCGAATTCGGATCAGCTTTCGCAGCGATTAGCTCAAGCGCGATCTCGTCAAATTCTGACTGAATGGCTTTCTGGAGGGGCGTCGAGAGATGAGGAGTGAAATTAACATCCGCTCCTATGGAAATAAGATAGCGCACCATTGGAAGGCAGCCTGACTTGCAGGCCTCCCACAAGCAGTAGTCATTTACCTTCGCTCCCGCAGCGACAGCTCGTTTCAGGAAACCGAACCAATCTTCGAAAGTCTGCGGCGGCCGATCATTGATGGTCAAATTGGCCAGTTGCTTGATCGTGGCCGTTACATTCGCGAGTTCTTTGGAAGAAGTTTTTGCATCGTTTGCCAGCCACCAATACTCAATCGCTTTCAACGCCGATTTGCTGGCAGCATTCCAACCTGGATGAGTTTCTAATCCGGCGGATGCTCCCGCTCGAACCAGTTCTTCAGCAACTTGAAACTGGTATTGGGCAATTGCTCCGATCAAAGGGGAGGTGGCGAACGCCTCGAAATTCACCTTGTGAATTTGATTCACATCGGCACCCGCTGCGATCAGTTCCCTCACCACTTCCAAATGGCCGCAGCCGGCTGCCAATTCCAGAGGCGGCTTTTTGTCCTTCCGCCCAGCGTTGATATTCGCCCCCGCATCGATGCGCTCTCGAATCGCTATCAAATTTCCCTCCAAGCACGCTTGAAGGAGTTTCGAATCCGACCGTGGCGCACGCTGTCTCTTGTTGGCCATTTCGCAAGCTTGCCAATCACGAATGATCCGTGATTCCAAAACGCCAGACGGATGTCACTTCTTCCCCGCCGTGATCATCGGAAAATCATCCGTGCGGAAAGGCGAGGCGGGCAGGCCGTCCTTGTTCCAGAGATTGACCACCGGACAATTGGCCCAGCCGTAGCGCACCGCAACGGGCTTCGCCACCTCAGAGGAACTGACCACCACGGTGTCACGGACGATTTCGGCTTTGGTCCAGACGAATTTGCGGTCTTCACCGCAAATCGCAAAACCTTTCAATTCGCCGTCGCGCGCTTCGAGACCTTTGCCGGTGTGGTCAAAATGCAGGACCATTTTGTCGCCTTTGATTTCGCTGCGGCGGTAGATCGGGCCGGAGAATTCGATCTTTTCCTTGTACGCGATCCCGCGCGCCGCCAGCGCGAGGCGGGCGCCGACGGGTTGCTTTTGCTTGGGATGAATGTCTTTCGGGTCACCCACATCCGTGATCACCGCCATGCCGACCTGCGGCAGATTCTTCGTCGCGAGCCACTGCGCTTCGCGCAGTTCCGCCCAATCGCTTTCGCCGGGCTGATCCTTGATGGCGGTGAACGGCGCAAGCTGCACGCAAAGGAAGGTGAGGTCGTCGTTGCTCCAATCCCGCCGCCAGTTGCGGATCATGTCGGCAAACAGCGAGCGATATTGTTCGGCACGGCCGGCGTTGGATTCGCCCTGATACCAGATGGCGCCCTTGATGGCGTAGGGAATCAGCGGCGCGATCATGCCATTGTAAAGTTCCGTCGGCTTCCACGGCGCCCACGGTCCGCCCTTCTTGAATTCCTGCCCGGCCTTTTCAGCATCCGCTTTCTCGCGCTCCCACGCCAGCAACGCCTCGCGATACCGTTTATCGGCGGCGGGATAGGCCTCGAGGATTTCTTCCTGATAACGCGGGTTGATTTCCAAGGCCTCGCGGCTCATCCAGACTTCGGCGGGCGAACCGCCCCAATCCGATTCGATCAAACCGAGCGGAACTTTGCGCGCAGCCTGCAGGTCGCGGCCGAAATAATAACCGACGGCCGAAAAACTTTTCACCTCGTCGGCGGCGCAGACTTTCCACGAAGCATTGATCTTCACGGTGGCCCCGTCCGCCTTTTTCTTCGGCACATGGAAGAGCCGGATCATGGCGTTCGTGGCGGAAGCGATGTCGGCCTGCGGCTCGAAGGCGGCGGTCATCGGCCATTCCATGTTCGATTGCCCGCTGCACACCCAGACTTCGCCGACCATCACGTTCTTGAGGGTGAAGGTCTTCGTTTTCGTGCTGATGGTGAGAGTGTCCGGCCCGCCGGCTTTGAGCGCGCGGAGTTTGGCCGACCACTTCAAATTCTGCGTCGTCGCCGAAACGGTCTGGCCGCGAAACTTCACGGTCACCACTTCACCGTCGTCGGCCCAACCCCAGACGGGGACGGACGTGCCTTGCTGCAAAACCATGTTGTCCGAGAAAAGCGGCGGCAATTGGAGTTCAGCGCGCGCACCAATGCCGAGCAAGAGGGAAAGAGCCAGGAACAGGGTTGGTTTCTTCATGCCGCGTAGTGCAACGAAACTCAGGCGGTGGGTCAATGGGAAACTCAGCGGACAGGGAGAAGAGGTGTTCTTGGAACGGTCGCGGATGGAGGATGCCGGCGCGGCACGCTCCGCCGTTAGACTCCCTTGTTCGCCCGCCAGAGCAAGACTGCGCCAGCCGCCTGGAAGACGAAATTGGGCAGCCACACAATCAGGTGCGGGGACAGCTCCGGCCGGGAAGAGAGCGCATTGCCCACAAGCAGAAACCCGTAATAGACCGCGACCAATCCCAACGCGATGGCGAAACTGATGTTCGTCTCGCGCCGGTGCACGCGGATGCCCAGCGGAATGCCAATCAACGCAAAGCCGAAGCACGCAAACGAAAAGGCCACCTGCCGATGCAGTTGCACGCGCAACGGTGAAGTCAGGTCACCCACCTGCTTTTGCAATTCAGCTTTGCGCTCCTTGATTTGCTCGGGCGTCAAACCGGCCAGCGGCGTGGCGCGCACGAGCGTCTGCTCCAGGTCGTGCAGTTCCGCGCGCAACTGCCAGAAGGTAAGATCGGAGATGCGTGGCTTTTGCGATCCGGTGGGCGAATCACCCAGCGAAAACTTCAGGGGCAATCGCGCGGAACTGCCCACGATGTCCCGGCCGCCCTCCGTGCGAATGGCTTTCACGTCCAGCAGTTCCACGAGCGCCACGCGGTTGGTCACATCGTGAACGAATTCTCCCCGCGCCGCGCGGAAGATCGCCGTGTTCGTGCCATTCTCCAACAACGCCACCATGACGTTCTGCAAGTGCCCGTTGTCGTTCCGGCCCACATAAATAATCGTGTCCTTGAATTCCTTGATGAAGCGTCCCTCGGGCAGTAGCGCGCCGGAGACTTGCACCAGGAAGCGATCCCGCAGGCCCTTGTAAGCGACACGCGAGCTCGGGCCGAATTGCAGATTCACAAAGGCGCAGATCCCGCAAAAAAACAGGCTCAGCACCAGAATGGGCCAGGCCAGCGAAATCAGACTGAAACCGCCTGCGCGAGCGGCAGTCAACTCCTGATCCGCGCTGAAGCGTCCGAAGACAAGCAGCGTGGCCGTGAGCAGCGCCATCGGCAGGGCAAACACCATGACGAACGGAATGAGCAGCCCCATCGCCTCCAACACAATCAGCACGGACGCGTGCCCCTTGACCAGGAAGGCCAGAATGTCGTTGAGCAGGTTGGCGAGGTCGCCGGTGTAGCCGAGGTCCGCTGACGTGAAGATGCCCGCGCCGCCTGCGGACTGGATGGTGACGTCGGTCGCCAGGCCGGAGGTGTTGGTCAGCGGACTCGAAACCGCGCCGCCGATGAAGTTGTTCCAGACGCCGGCTTGCGCGGCCGCGGCTGCGTAGGCGGATGAAGGCACCGAACCGGCGCTGCCGATCTCGATGTTCAGTCGTTCGGCGTTGGCGCACACGGCG
>CAYWCK010000450.1:0-4245 GCA_964456685.1 uncultured Bifidobacteriaceae bacterium
TCCGCCACGCCCTGCGCGCCGGCTTCACCATCGAAGAGATCTTCAACCTCACGAAAATCGACCGCTGGTTCTTGGTGCAGATCAAAGAGATTGTGGATTTTGAAGAGGAGCTGGCGGGGGCGAAGAATTGATGAGTAATGCTTTTTCCGAAGGTGAACGTTGGTGCAGGTTGCATTTACCGAGGCTCTACGATCTCTACGGAAGGAGCGACAAGACACATCGAGACAATTACTTCACCAGAATTCTGCCCGACTATCATTTTGAAGTATGGCAGAAGAGCTACAAGGCTCGAGACGAGGTGTTGCAGCGACTTGATTCAGACGCTTGGGAGCAACTCATAAAGAAAGCACTTCCACTCGTTACAACACGAGACTCGCGTCGCGGTTGGTATCAATTGATCAATCACTTGGATGAAGCGCGAGGTTGGGTTTTACTGAAGGAGCGCGGGTTTCAGAAGATTGATTTCATTCCGAACCAAAATGGGAAGACGCCGGACTTAATTGCCAGGAATGCAAACACGTCGGCTATCCTTGAGGTTAAGTCGGTCAACCAATCTGACGAAGACGTAAGCAGGCTCGCGGCTCGGCCTCTTCGCGCTTACGAAGTTCACCACGGGCTGACTGATAAGCAGAAACAAAGAATTCTTAGAAGTATCCGCGAGGCCCGAGAACAGTTGGAAGCGTATCAGTGCGGGGCAAACGAGAAAATTGCGCTGATCGTAGTCCGATTTGATTCTGACCACCAGTTTGTCGCACAGAATTATGAAGAGCTGGGCCAGTTAATTTGGAGTCAGCGAATTCCTGGTGTGGAACTCGTTCACCAAAGCACGCTTTGACCCTTTTGGTATCCCAACGGGATTCCATCCCTCAGCCCAGGGTTCCGAGGTGCGGGCCGCACTGGCAAGCCGAGCTACCCTGGGAAACCGTCCCCACAAATTAAACAACCCTGAAGGAAAGCGGTGCTAAAGCCACCGCACTCCAAACGCTGTCGCGACTGTCCAGCGTTCCCAAATTTCGCGAAGCGTCTGGACTGCGGCGCGTTCACCGCCGCTTTCCCGGAGCGCGGCTGTGTCCGGCGCCGAGCGGGATCAGCCGCAGCACGTTCGCAAACACGTATTGCAGAATATTTGCAACCGCCTCCACCCATTCACCCGCTGCGACTGGTCCGGCGGACACAGTCGCGCTCCGTCCGAAAGCTCCGTCAGGAGCGAAATCTGTGTAGAACCCCACGCCGGTTTTCCCCAAAAACCTCATCCAGCTTCGCCACCTTCTCCCGTTCCCACGGGCGAAGGACACAGCCCCGTCGGGGCGGCATATTCCGCTCCTGACGGAGCTGGAAACATTCTTGATTTGGCGAGGCTACAAATATGCCGCGCCTAACGGCGCTCGGTTCTTTTGAATCGCGAACCACACGAAATGCTTTCTCCCTCTCCGCCATGAAATGGGGGGAGAGGGTCGGGGTGAGGTGGTGCTCATCAATCAAAATCCCCTCTCTCCAACTCTCTCCCCGCTTGGGCGGGGCGAGAGGGTTGATTGGTTCGCGTATTTGGCGCCTTTCGCGGTTCGTGTCCGATGAGTTGCTGCGGTCGCTTCGACGATCACGGAGCGATGCGGATGCGGTAAAGGCGGGGAGAGTTTTGATTCGTGGTGGTCGTATCCAGATAGTTCGTGGAGGACTCGGCGCTACCGGGCACGGTGATCACGGGACTGAAATCAGCAAAGCCGCCAGCCAAACTGGCGTTGGTTTGCACCACGTATTTTTTTCCACCAACGGTCGTCCAACCCAAGCGCACGCCGTTGGACTGAAACTGCGCGGACGTGAGGCGGAAGTAGGACGCGCTGTTCGTCGGGTTCGTGCCGGCCAGAAATTCGAGCCGGTTGGAGGCGGGATCGCCGTCGGCATTGTCGTTGGCGCGGGAGTTGTCGCCCGGTTGGCCGGTGGTGTGTCCGAAGTAACGCAAACACCAGCAGTCCGTCAGGCCGTCGGCGTCCGAATCCAACCACGCGACCGAGTTGCTGGCAAAGCCGGAATAAGCGGAGTTCGTCGTGCCCAGAAACGCACGGACGCGATAATAGTTTGTCTGGCTGCAACTCGTGTTGGTGTGGGCGAAAAAAGTCGCGTTCGGCAAATTGGTCCCGATGGGCGCCCACGATTGGTCAAAGGGCGTGTTCGCCCGCTCGATGCGAAAACCATTCTCCAACGCCGAGGTGTCCGTCCAGGTCAGTTCGATGCGGTTGGTGGCAACCGCAGTCGCGGTGAGATTCGCCGGCGCGCCCAATTGCGTCAGGGCGTTGGTCTGGTTGCTGGCCGGGGATTCGGCGCTGGCGTTGTAGGCTTTCACGCGAAACCAATAGCGCGTCAATTCGGTCAGGCCGGTGCTGCTGAAGCTGTTGCTGTTCACACCCACGCTGCCGATCTCGCCCCAAGTTCCCGGTGCGCCGCCGTTGTCGGGAGCGCGGTCAATTTTGAATCCGTCCTCCGTGCTGCTGTTGTCGGTCCAGACGAGGTTGATCTGCGTGGCGGAGATCACGGTGACTTTGAGATTGGTCGGCGCGGCCAGCGGCGGAGTGGCGGCGGTGACTTGATTGCCGTAGGGCGAAGTGCCACCCGCATTCGCCGCCCGCAGGCGATACCAATACTTGGTGCTGGGGAGAACGTTCGTGTCGCTGAAACTGGTGGCGTTGGCAACGGCGGTTTGGATTTCGGTCCAGACGCCGGGGCCGCCACCGAGGTCCGGCGCACGCTCGATCTTGAAGCCGGTTTCGTCGGTCGAGTTATCGGCCCAAGCGAGATCGACTTGATTCGACGCGACGCCATTCGCGGTGAAAGCCGAGGGCGAAAACGGGGCGCAGGAAATCGCCAGGCCGCCGCGGTAGGTGCCGGTGAAGAGCCACGCGCCGGTCAAACCTTCCGGCGCCGGCGCTGAACCGGGGATGCCCCAGGCAACGACACTGCCATCGCTTTTCAACGCGGAGGTGAACAAGCTGCCCGCCTGAATGGCCACGACGTTCGAGAGTCCGGCGGGAATATTCGTCTGGCCGTAGTCGTTGCGGCCCCAGGCGATCATCGTGCCGTTGCTGCGGAGCGCGACGCTGTGGAACTCGCCGGCGGCAATCGCTATCACGTCGTTCAAGCCAGCGGGAATGGTAGTTCCACCGTAAGCACTGTGTCCCCAGGCCACGACCGTGCCATCGCTTTTCAACGCCAGTGAATGATCGTAGCCTGCAGAAACCGCGACAACGCCATTAAGTCCGTCCGGCGGTGAAGTTTGACCCCAATTGTTGTAACCCCAGCCGGTCACGGTGCCGTCGTTCTTCAACGCCAGGCCGTACGCTCCACCCGCCGAGATGGCCACGGCATTGTTCAAGCCGATCGGAGGCTTTGTTTCCCCGGCACCGTCGTAGCCCCAACCCACAACTGTGCCGTCATTCTTGAGCGCGAGACTCAGATACGGGTACGCGGCGACCGCGACGACACCCGTCAACCCGGCCGGGGGAATTTCTTCCCCGTAATCCGTGCCGCCCCAACCGATCACGGTCCCATTAGTTTGGACGGCCAGTCCATGAAGACTGGCCGAAGCTACCGCGACCACGCCGTTCAAATTCGTCGGGGCCGAATAGCCACCCCAGGGAAAGACATTCGCGGAACACAGCGCCGGCGTGGCCTGATTGCCGGGCGCTGAAAAAGCGGAATCACCGCTCCCGTTGAAAGCCCGCACGCGATAGGAATAGTTCACGCCCGGCCACACTCCGCCGTCGCGAAAGCTCGTTGTGTTTGCCAGCACCTGGGCGATTTGAGCGAAGCCCGAACCATCCGCGCTCCGCTCAATTTTGAATCCCGACTCGTCACCCGAAGCATCCGCCCACGTCAGGTCAACGCGCACCGGCGAGACGACGCTGGCCTGGAGATTGGTCGGTGGATTCGGGGCGGCAGCAGCAGCCTGAACGCAGCCGAGCGCACCGATTAAGATTCCGGTGCCGGCCTTGAAAATCAGCTTCAGACTCCAAGCACTGCGGCGCATAACAAACTGTGGCGAGGTGGTTCGATGACTCAGAGAGTCTAGCCGACAAGCTATCGGCCCAACAAGTTCCAACTCAGCGTGAACAAATGCAGAATTCCGCACCTGCCTTGGAGACGCATGACAATTCTTTTACGAAAGTTTGACTTCGCTCTGGCACTTGCGCCGCGCGCCGCGTGTTAGAACCAGCCCGTCAATTGAACGGAGCACGCCATGAAAAATTCAAA
>CAYWCK010000451.1:0-4243 GCA_964456685.1 uncultured Bifidobacteriaceae bacterium
GTGGAAATTCGCGGTTCGTGCGGGTAGCCGACGAGACACAGCGGCTTGCGCGGCGTGATGTCCCGCGTGGCGATGCCGGCGCGCAAGCTCATGCAATTACACGGAGACGACCGCGCCGGATTTGTGCGAGGCGAGCGCGGCGGTGAAGAGCCGATGGCTCAATTGCGCCTCTTCGATTTTGGCGCAGCCAGCAAACTGGGCGCGCGGGGTTTGGCCGGCCAATTCGCTGATGAACGCAGCCCACATTTGGAGCATCGCATCGGAGAAGCCAAATTGGAAAATGCCGCCCGTGATGCTTTTGTATGCCGTCTCGTGGCCCAGCTGAATCTGTCCCCAGATTTGTTCGCCGCCGTCATAACGGAGAACTTCGAGAATGTCCGCATGCGTGCTGCTCCACCGAGCGCAGGCTTTCGTGCCGGAGATCTCCACGTACCAGTTGTTCTTGTGGCCCGGCGCGATGCGGCACGTGCGCAGCGTCCACGGAAAGGATTGGCCGTTTGCGCCAGTTGTTTCGCACAGCAGTGTGGCGTTGTCCCACGTGCTGCACGCGGCGCGACCGCCTTTGCCGTCGGGCCGCTCGTGAATGACATCGCTCAATATCGCGCGCACGTTTTGGGGACGCCAACCGGCGCGAAAGACGACGTGGCACGCGTGCATGCCAAGATCGCCCATGACGCCGTAGTTGCCGTTGAACTCGACCTGACGCTTCCAGTTGATCGGCTTGTTCGGATCAAGATCGCTCGAGTGCAGAAATCCGGTTTGCACTTCGAGGATGCGGCCAAACTCCCCGCGTTCGATCATCCCACCGATGCGTTGCACGCCGGGGAAAAAGGGAAACTGCGACGAACACCGCACGAAAATCTTTGGGTGCTCGCGCGCACAGCGAACAATTGCTTCGTTATCCGCCAAGTTCATTCCAAACGGCTTTTCTCCGAGCAGATGTTTGCCCGCGGCAAGGACGTCGCAGTAAACCTGCCGATGCAAATGGTGCGGCAGCGCGACGTAAACGGCGTCAACCTCCGGGTTCGCGAGCAGCGCGCGGTAGTCGTCGGTGATTTGTTTGATGCCGGGGAAATTTTCGCGATACCAGCCCAGCGCCGGAAGGTTGCGCGCGCAAATGGCGACTAGTTCCGGCCGCGCCGTCAAGTCGGGCAAATGGCACCAACGCGCGGCCGCGCTTGCGAATTCGCGGCCCATCAAACCACAGCCGATCAATCCGAAGCGGATGGTTTTCATACGCAGCCCAGTTCCTTTGCCGTTTCGCCGATGGCTTCGTCAATCATGTCGAGACCTTTGAGCAATGCCGCATCGTCCATGACGACCGGCGGGCTCATGCGCAGGATATGTCCGGCGGGAATCCACGCGAGTCCTTTGCGGAAAGCCTTTTGATAAACGCGCTTGCCCGCTTCATCGAACGGCTCTTTCGTCGCGCGATCTTTCACGAGTTCGATGCCCATGAGACAACCCTTCGCGCGCACGTCACCGACAATCTTGTGCTCGGCCTTCATTCGCTCCATGCGCTTCAACGCGAGTTCGCCGAGATGCGTGGAGCGGGCCAGGAGATTTTCTCCCTCGATGACTTCCGTGGAAGCGAGCGCTGCGGCGCAGGCCATCGGGTTGCCGCCGTAACTGCTCGAAGCGCTGATGGCTTCGAACGATTCCTTGAGATGCTCGCGCACGGCGACGCAGGTGACTGGAAAGCCGTTGCCGAAACCTTTGCCAATGCTGACGACGTCGGGCACAACGTTCCAATGTTCGAGCGCGAGCCACTTGCCCGTGCGCGCCCAGCTCGTGAGAACCTCATCCGCCATGAGCAACACTTTGCGCGCGTCGCAAAGCTTTCGGAGTTTCGGAAAAAAATCATCGGGCGGCATCACAGAGCCGCCCCAGCCTTGAATCGGTTCGAGCACGAAACCGGCAACCGCATTCACGGTCGCGCGATCCAGATACTCGGCGTAGAACGCGATGTATTTGTCGGTGTCAATCGTGCCGTCGGGTTTCGACCAGTGCGGACGATAGGGATTCGGCCGCGGCAACATGTGCATCCCCGGTGCGCGGTTCGCGCCATAGACGGGCGATCGCACTTCAGCGAGCGAGACCGCGCCGTAGGTCTTGCCGTGGAAATCGTAGAAGCAGCTGAGGAGTTCGTGCTGCTTCGTGCCCGCACGCAGCACCCGCATCCCGGCTTCAACCGCCGCCGTGCCGCAATCGTAAAATTGAAATCCGCGCAAATCGCCCGGCAAAATGGCCGCCAGCTTTTCGCACAGACGCGTTTTGATTTCGGTGGTGAAATCGTGGGCGTTCATCAGCTGGCCGGCATATTTCGCCACGGCCTCGCTGATTTTCGGATGACAATGGCCCAGCGTGGTGACGTAAATGCCGGACGAGAAATCGAGATAGGTATTACCATCGGCATCACGCAGCGTGCAGCCGAACCCGGAGTCGAATGCGACGGGGAAAAGTTTCACTTGTCCGCTCAGGCCTTTGAAATATTTCGTGCAACGCGCATGCAACGCCTGGGATTTTGGTCCGGGCGCCGGCACGGGCATGTTCGGCACGCGCGTCAGATCGACGTGCGCCCAATTGGATTCTTTGCTGCTGGTTGCCATAAAAATCAGTAACCGATGTCTTCGCGCGGCTCGATATCCCGCGCCGCACTTTCGGAAACCCACACGTCCGTGCGCAGGGTTTGCAAAATGGATTCCGGCACGAGCGGCGTGACCGGGCCATGTAGCACCAGCCGCGTGGTGAGCCGTTGCCACGAAATCGGCGAGCCCCCGACGCTGATTGCGTGGAAATCAATGCGATGCTTTGCCGCAATGACCTGCGCCGGACCGATGGTCGCGGCTTTCGGCGGCACAGCGCAAAGATCACCGCTCGCGCCAAAGCTGCCGTGCATCGAGTTTTGCGCAATCGTAAACGGGCTCAGGGTGCAGACCCGCGGTCCAAACGTTTTCCACTCGTCCAGATTCTTCGCGGCGAATTCGGGCGCATCGGGTTCGATGAACGCCAGATGTCCCGTCCAACCCGGCCCGCTGTAACAGATGTCCGCGCCGCCGAGATCGGCCATCATCGTGCCGTAGTCGCGCAGGTTTTTGTTCGAGAGACCGTGGACCTGTTTCTCCGGCGGGCGCAGTTTCGGATCAATCTGCGACCAGAAGAACTTTTTGAACGCGTAGCCGAAACCAAGCGGCCAGGTTTCCGGCGCGATGTCGCCGTGTTCGTTGGCGTATTCATCCATGTTGAACGTGTGGACGTGGCGGCAGTTCACGCGGTGCTGGTTCAGGAGGTGCGCGACCTTGGCGTAGGACGGCCACGGATTCGGCATGATGAGTACGATGCGCTTTCCAGCTTCGCCCGCCTGCCGGATGCGGTTGAACATGTCGGCGATCCAAAGAAATTCAATATCCGCATCGGGCAAAACTTGAATGCGAAAGTCTGGATTCCAATGGCGCGTGATGTCCTTGCGTTTGATTTTGCGCACGCGCGCGACGGCTTTGGCATCGCGAAATGGAATGAAGGTGGCCGGGCTGAATTTGAAAGTGTTCATGGGCTCAAATTAAATGTTGGCCGCGAAAGAACGCAGGGAATGCAGGGCGGAAAAGGAAATTGGAGTTGAACGACCGCCCTCACCCGGACCCTCTCCCCCAGGAGAGGGAACAGCGATTGGTCGATTCTGGTTTTGTGAAGACGCTCGTTGCAAACCCAGCCGCAGGTTCACGAGAGGGACGGCGAATGATTCTCCCTCTCCCCGGGGGAGAGGGCCGGGGTGAGGGCGAGCGTTGAACAAGCTTCCACGCCGATCAGCAACGCGATGAGCAACACATTTTTCTCCATTTTCTTTCGTGGCCATTCTCAGTTGCGGTTGAATAGGAGTTTTCCGCCGATCCACGTCTGCACAGCATTGAGCTCGTCATCCCACAAAACCAAATCCGCATCCGCGCCGACGGCGAGGCGACCTTTGTTCGCGAAGCCAAGCAGATTCGCGGGATTCAACGTGCCCATCGCCCAGACTTGTTCCGGCGCGAGCGAGCCGCCGAGCCAGCGCAGGAGATTCTTGATGCCGACGTTCATCGTCAACGCGCTACCGGCGAGAAAACCCTGAGTTACGTGACGGGCGGCATCGCCAGCCTTCACGCGGACGCGATAGCCCCACGGCGTGTCGTATTCACCCGGCGGCAACCCCGCACCAATGTTCGAGTCCGTGATGAGCAAAATGCGTTGCCAACCTATCGCAGCGACG
>CAYWCK010000452.1:0-4242 GCA_964456685.1 uncultured Bifidobacteriaceae bacterium
ATTAAGAACCGCGCCGCGCTTGCACTGGCGCAGCAAGATCAACCCGGGAAAATGGTTGCCCACGTTTCGGAGGTTTCGGCCATGGCGTCGGCGGCCATCCATGAAGTGCGCGGCATTGCCCAGAACTTGCGGCCGTTTCAACTCGACGAACTCGGTTTGACGAAATCCATTGCCTCGATGGCCCGCAAGTTGGGCGACGCCTCGCCGATCGAAGTCGTTTCGCAGTTGGACGATGTGGACGGCGCATTGCCGGCCGAGTTTGAGATCCACTTCTACCGTGTGGTCCAGGAAAGTCTCAACAACATCGTCAAGCATTCGCAAGCCCGGCGCGCCACAATTGATCTGCGCCGCGAGTCCGGTCAATTGCGCCTGACCATCACCGACGATGGCCGCGGCTTCGCGCTCGAATCACGCGAGCAGACCGTCGGCTTGGGCCTCCGCAACATCACCGAGCGCGTGCGGGCGATGGGCGGACGGATCACGTTCCATTCCCGGCCTGCTGCCGGCACCCGTGTCGAAATTGAGCTTCCCGCTCGTCCGCGTGCAGTTGGTTAGTTCACCATGATTGTTCAACTTTGCTGATCCATGACTGAAAAGCTCCGCATCTTGATAGCCGATGATCACCCGATCTTCCGCCGCGGTTTGTGCGATGTGATCGCGAACGATGTCGGCCTTGAACTTGTGGGCCAGGCGGGCGACGGCGCGGAAGCCGTGCGCTTGGCGGGTGAATTGCGGCCCGACGTTGTGATCCTCGACGAGCAAATGCCACGCCTTACCGGGTTGCAGGCGGCGCGACAGTTGGTGGCGCAGAACTCACCCATGAAGATCGTTTTGCTTACGATGATCGAGGATGAAGACTTGCTGGACGAGGCGCTGGCGATTGGTATCCCGGCGTACGTGTTGAAAGAAAACGCTGTCGAGGATTTGGTAAATGCCATTCGCAGCGTGGTCGCGGGGCGCAGATTCATCAGCGCATCGCTTTCAGATCTCCTGGTGCAACGTCGTGCCGCGCAGGACAAATTGCGCACGCAAAAGCCCGGCTTGGAAAGTCTCACTCCGACCGAATACAGCATTCTGAAACTCATCGCCCAAGACCGCACCAGTAAGGAAATCGCGGACCAACTAGGTTGCGCCCTGCGCACCGTCGAAACTCATCGTCAGAACATCAGCACAAAGCTTGGTCTGAGCGGGAGCCATAGCCTGCTGAAATTTGCCTACGACAACAAAGGCAAGCTCTGAGTCTCAGTCTGTTTCGCAGTCGCGGCAGAAGCCGTGGAGCCGTCCCAATTGCTGGCCGACGGGGTTGAGCGTTAATCCCATCATGATGGGTGACGGTGGATTCGGGTCGCGGCATTGAGGCGAAGCTATGCCGCCGGCTAACCCGGGCTAATTTTGGCTGACTTTTGCGAGTGGGTACGCCGGCAGGAGAGTCGGCGCAGCCAGTCACGCACTCCAAGCCTGCGCCGCGCTCTGGCTACCGCGCCTTGGGTCTTGCGCAGCGCTCGCTTTGCCCACAGAAATTCCGTCGCCAAAATCGCCAAGCCCGCCGCAATGATTGGCAGCCCCGGCCCGGGCAACACCAGCATCGCAAGCCCGATCAGGAAAACCGTCCCGCCCATGATTGCGATGGAGAACTTTTTCATGCGACAAATTCCTCCACTCGATTTTGACGGGGCACGCGCGGCGTGGCGCTACTCCATTTACGGCGCAAGCCCGTCAATCGCGTCTGCATCGCCTTCAGTTCCGCTTCGAGCGACTTGAGTTCGTCCTCCAGCGTGGCCGAGCCGGCTTCGCGCTCGTGTTGCGCGCGGTCGCGCTCTGCGATCTCCGCGTGCATTTCGGACATGCTGTTCATGATGATGCCGATGAACAGGTTCAAGATGATCATCGTGCCGAACACGATGAACGTGACGAAGTAGATCGCGACTTTGATTCCCGGCACATGCTCCAGCTGGGTGTTGAACAGATCCGCCCAGTTATCGAGCGTGACGAGCCGGAACAGCGAAAGAAACGCCGCCGGCAACGAACCGAAATGCTTCGGGTCATGCGCACCGAACAGATGAATCCCCGCCACGGCGTAGATGTAAAACAGCAGCGCCAGCAGCAGGCTCACATAGCCCATCGCCGACAGACTCTTGAGCAATGCGCCCACGAGCAGTTGGAGTTTCGGCAACGCGCTGACCAACCTGAGTAACCGCAGCGCCCGCGCCAGCCGCAGCACCGCCGCGAACGGTCCGCCCACCGGCAGCAGGCAAATCACGATGATGAGGAAGTCGAACACGTTCCAGCCATCGGCGAAGTAGCGCCACGGCTGGCGACCGTGCGCCGCCATCTTCAGCAGCGCTTCGAGGACGAATACGCCGAGGATGAACTTATCCAGTCCCAGCAGCAGGCCGCCGTATTGCCCCATGATTTGGGGGCTGGTTTCCAAGCCAGCCACGACGCCCGCCAAGACGATCACCGCCACGATGAAGTGGTGAAAGGCTTTCGCCGCCACGACTTGTGCCAGGTTGGTCTTCATAGCATCACATCCCCCTGCGTCGCGCGGGTGCCGGGCTTGAGCAGCGGCGATCCCGAATCCAACGGCATGATGAGCACTTTATCCACCCGCGCGCCGTCCAGGTCGAGCGCTTCAAGCCGGAAACCCTGTTCGTCGAACGTTTCGCCTTCGCGCGGCACGCGGCCCAGCCGGGCCGCCACGAATTCGCCGAGCGTGGCGTAGTCCCGCTTGTCCGCAGGCGGAAAATGCAGCGCGGGCAGCAACGGCGAAAGCTGCTCCAGGGGCAGATAGCCGTCCACCAGCCAGGAGCCGTCCACGCGTTTGCGCGCCTCGGGCTGGAGCCGCTCGGCCGGCGAGGGAAACTCGCCCACAATCGCCTCCATCACGTCGATCAACGTGACCAGCCCGATGATGCTCCCGCCTTCGTCCGTCACGAGCGCCACGTGCCGGCCGGTGCGTTTGAACATTTCCAGCAGGCCCGCCGCCGTCTGCCTGTCGGCGACGAACATCGGCGGCACGACCAGGTCCTTGACGTTCACGGGAATCCCAGCGGCCAGGTTAGCGTAAATGGCCTTGAGCGAAACCACGCCCGCGACCTCATCGCGGGATTTTTCGTAAACCGGAAAATGTGAATGCCCGCTCACCACGATCTTGTGCCAGATGGCGTCGTGCGAGTCCGTCTGGTTGATCCAGATGATTTTCGCCCGCGGCGTCATGATGTCGCGCACGGGCAGGCGGTCGAGGGACAGCACGCCCTCCACCATCTCCGGCTCGCGCCGATCGAACACGCCCGCCTGCACGCCTTCCTGGATCATGACTTTGACCTCCTCCTCGGTGACGGGCGGGTCCACGGGCTTCTTCAGACGGATGATGCGCACCACCAGTTCCGTGGACGCGGTCAGCAAGTCCACCAAGGGACTGGCCAGCCACGCCAGCCGGTTCATCGGTCCAGCCATGAACCGGGCGATGCGCTCGGGATTGTTCAAACCGATGCGTTTGGGCACCAACTCACCCAGGATCAGCGAACAAAACGTGATGCCCAGCACCACCACCCCGATGCCGATGGCTTCGCCGTAGGCCGCCAACAGCGGAACGGACTGGAGCGCTCCCGCGATCTCCTCGGCAATGGTTGCGCCGCCGAAAGCGCCAGCCAGCACGCCGACGAGCGTGATGCCCACCTGCACCGTCGCCAGAAACCGATTCGGCGATTCCGCCAATTCCAGCGCGGCCCTGGCCCGCGCGTCGCCGGTGGCCGCCAACCGCCGCAGCCGCGCCTTGCGCGCCGACACCACCGCGATCTCCGTCATGGCAAACACGCCGTTCGCCGCGAGCAGCAGCACGATGATCAGGATTTCGATGACGAGTTTAGTCATGGCATTTCTAAGTCCACCTTCAAGCGACGGTCGCCGGACCAGGTTTGGGAGCCACCACCCTCTTCGGCCACATCAGCGACCACACCACGCTCACGGTGAGAATCAATACAATCACGCCCAGCGAGACTAGCGTGTCAAGTTTCCACGCGGTATGCGCCAGCAGCATCTTCACGCCGACGAATGACAGCACCACGCCCAGGCCGATCTTCAGGTAATGGAACTTGTCCATCACCCCCGCCAGCGCGAAGTAGAGCGAACGCAGCCCGAGAATCGCGAACACGTTCGACGTATAGACGATGAACGGATCTTTCGTGACCGCGAAGATCGCCGGGATGGAATCCACCGCGAAGATCAGGTCCGTGAACTCCA
>CAYWCK010000453.1:0-4219 GCA_964456685.1 uncultured Bifidobacteriaceae bacterium
GTACCACCTCGAACTCCTCGCGCGACCGCACGTCCAGCAGGCGCAACGAAGGTTCCCGTTCGCGCCACGCGGCCAGTTCCTTCGGTTCGATCAAGATTTTCGCGTCCTGCTCATGGCTGGTGCGGATGTGCGCGAGGACTTCATTCACATCCAGGTTGCCGTTGCGCTCGCAAACCTGCGCCAGGGTCTCCGTGGGCTGAAATCCGCACTGACTGCAGCCGCCGATATGGTAACGACGAAACAAAGCCCGTTGCGCGCCGGGAAAGGCTTCGAGCACGGCGCTCATGGGCGACTGGGGTTGAATGGCATCGGCGATCACGCTCGCACAGTTTGCACGCAGAAGTGGCGGCTGTCCAATCCCGCAATGCGGCTCGTGCTTGTCGCTGGCCACAGCCGCCGTTAAGCTCGGCGCATGGACTCCCCCGACTGGAGCGGCCTCAGCGACGATGAGTTGCTGGAGCGACGCATCTCCCAGCTCGGTCTGCGGCTTGAGAGTTCAAGGCTGCAACCCTTGATCCAGCGCCTCTACGACGAACTGGCCCAGAGGGGACTCACTTTCCATCCGCCCTGCCACATCGGCGATGAATGGTTCGTGCCGGTTGGCATTCCGGCCATTTTCATCCCCTTCTTCCTCACGCACGACCGGTTGCGGCAGTTAGAGCGGAAAATCATTCTCGAAGTCGAAGGCGAAACGGACGCGTGGTTCATGAAGCTAATCCGTCACGAAGCCGCGCATGCTTATGCCTACGCCTACCCGTTTGTCCGCCAGCGCAAATGGCAGCAGACGTTCGGCAAATCTTCGAACGACGAAACGCCGTCCTTCTACCGTCCGCGCCCGTACAGCCGGAGTTTCGTGGTGCATCTCGATGACTGGTATGCGCAATCGCATCCGGATGAGGATTTCGCGGAAACCTTTGCCGTCTGGCTGACTCCTGATGGGGACTGGCGCGAGCGGTACAAGGATTGGAAGGCGTTGCAAAAGCTGGAATACGTCGATGCTTTGATGCGCTCCCTCGCCGGCAAACCGCCGTTGCCCGTGCCGGAGTATCGCGTGGCCGATTACGACTGCCTCAACGTCAAGCTCAAGACCTACTACGCGCGCAAGCGCAAGGAGTATGAGCATTCGTTTCCGGATTTTTACGACAACGACCTGCGGCAGCTCTTTGATGCCGGACCCGATGCGGAAGGGCGCGTGCCGGCCTCGGTCTATTTGCGCCGGCATCGCCGCGACCTCGAGGACGCCGTGTGCCGGTGGTCGAACGAGAACAAGTACCGGGTCAACAAGCTGCTCGGCAAATTGATCGACCGGTGCGCCAAGCTGAATCTGCACCTCAAGGCTTATGATCCGCGGCAGAATCTCCAGGTGGCGGCCTACATCACCACGTTGGTGATGAACCATCTGTTCACGGGCAAATTCAAACGCACCAAATAATGCCGAAGAAAAAACTCAAAGTCCTCGCCCTGCTCGATGCCATCGCGCCAACGACGATGGATCAGGATTTGAGCGCGGAACTGAAGACCGAGGATTGGAAAACGGAGGCAAACGTTCTCGCCGCTTTGCAGGAACTCGGGCACACCGTGGAACATCTCGCCATCTTTGACGACTTAAACCTGCTCCAGCAAAAGCTCCAAAGTTTCGCGCCCGACATCATCTTCAATCTCGCCGACCAGTTTCGGAACAATCGGGCGTTCGACCAGGGGATCGCCGCCTTTCTCGAACTGCACGGTCTGCCTTTCACGGGTTGCGGTTCGACGGGCCTCACGCTTTGCAAACACAAGGCCATCTCGAAGAAGATTCTCGGTTATCATCGCATTCGCGTGCCCGAGTTTACGGTGATTGCGCGCGGGAAACGCTGCGCCCGTCCGGCGCGACTCACGTTCCCCATCCTGGTTAAACCGCTCAAGGAAGAGGCATCCTACGGCATCGCGCAGGCATCGTTTGTTGAGACGGACGAGCAATTCAAGGAACGCGTCCAGTTCATCCATGCCTCGCACGATTGCGACGTGATCGCGGAGGAATACATCGCCGGGCGCGAGCTGTACGTGAGCGTGCTGGGCAATCACAAGCTCGAGGTCTTTCCCATCCGCGAACTCGTCTTCAAGGAAGTTCCGCCGGACGAACCGAAGATCGCGACGTACCGCGCGAAGTGGGACGAGGAATATCGCAAGAAATGGGGGCTGCAGAATCAGTTTGCCGAGGCGCTCGACCTGGCGCTGGCCCGGGAGATCGTTCAGACCTGCAAGCGTATCTACCGCCTCCTCACCATTGACGGCTATGCGCGTGTGGACTTGCGCGTCACCCCCGCGGGCGCGATTTACTTCATCGAAGCGAATCCAAACCCCATCCTCGCGGCGGACGAGGATTTCGCGCAATCCGCCTTGAAGGCCGGTCTGGCGTATCCGCAACTCATTGAGCGAATTATTCGCACGGGCCTGAAGACGATTCGGGAATGACGCTTGCAGCAGCCCGCAAAGCAGGTGGATTCCTCAAGGACCGGTGGCGAATCAGGCTTGTCCGGCCGCATCGGCCGGTGTGACTTGGGACACCGCAAAAACCACGTGCGTCACATCGCCCATTCCGCGGCGGCGAGTTTGATCAGGCGCAAGTTTTCTAAATAGATTCAGCATCTTGCGGTTGGAGTTCATGACATCGGCCTCGAACCACCGGATGCCTTCCGCCTGCGCCAGACGGGCAAGCAGCTGCAGCAGGAACGTGCCCAGGCCGCGGCGTTGGAAATCGTCATGCACGGTGAAGGCAACTTCAGCAGCGTGGGGCCGGGGCAAACGCACGTAGCGGGCGCCGCAGATGAGCCGGGTTGCTTGCGGCAACGACACCAGCCCCACGACGCACATCTGCTGGGTGCGATCGATGTCGAGCATGGCACGCAGTTGACTCGGCGCGACGCTCCGAATGGGGCTGAAGAAACGGTGCAACAAAGTTTCACGCGAGGCGGTGCGGATGGCTTCGCTGATGAGCTGTTCGTCATCCGGTCGCACGTGCCGGAAACGCACGAGTGTTCCGCCGGGGAGTGGCAATTCAGCGAGCCATTCCGGTTCGTGGCCGGGGGCCGGGACGGAATCTGTTGTGCAATCGGTCAAGGTGTCCCGGTGTTGTCAGGTTCATGGCGCGGCGGGCTCGAAACGGATCAACGGCTTCAAGCGCCCAAGCAAAACCGGACCGATGCCGGGGACCTTGTCGAGGTCCTCCGGCTTTGCGTACGGCCGATGGGCCAAGATGCGCTCAGCGAGTTTTGGACCGATGCCTGGGAGCTTCTGCAATTCCTCCAAGCTGGCATGGTTGACGTCCACCAGAACCTTGGCCGGTGGGGAATTGGTGGACGCAACGCGCTCGGTGGGAGCTGCGCCTTGGCGGGGAAAGCGAGCTTCATCCCAAACCCCGAGCTTCTTTTCGCGGGCCGTGAGTTCGAGGTTCTTGAGTTGATTGATAAACGTCGTGGCACGCGGGCCATCCGGCCAGTTGGCGCGCAAGCCATAGATCCGGGCGATGCCGTTGGCGACGAGTTCTTCGGCCAGATTCTTTCCCCGATACTGCACGATGCCGTAGAAGCGTGCGAGGGCGCTGCGGCCTTGGGCGTTCCGCCAGCGCGTGGTGATCGTGAACTCGGTCCCCGTCAGCGCCCCGCGGGTGAACTGCGCCGCCACCTGGCCTGCGCGCGGGATGTCCTCCGGAGCAATGCCAAAATAAGCCGCTTGATCCTTCGCGCGATCTTTCAACGTCGGATCGCTCTCCGGGGCATCCACGAAATAGAGGCGAAAGATGTATTCCCGTCCGTCGTGGCGAACATGGAAACTGTCTCCGTCCACGACTGCATTGGTGACCAGCTGGCAACCGGCGAGCACCTCCCATTCTTCGGTGCTCTTCTGTTGAGCCAGCAGGAGCGGAGCGCGGCACAAGGCCAGTCCCGCAAGACCGGCCCATGCCAGGCGTTTCAGCATCAAGAAACGTGCTCGGGCCATGGGTGAATTATTGCACTAGTGGCGGCGAATGCAGCATCAATTGCGGTCTTCGCTTCTGCCAGAGCGGAGGCCGGTCAACTGGCGAAGAACTTTTGAATTCCCTTCACCACTTCCACGAATTGATCCACCTCCGCCCGGGTGTTGTAAAAGTAGAAGCTCGCGCGGGCCGTGGATTCGACGCCGAGTTTGTGCATCAACGGTTGCGTGCAGTGATGGCCGCCACGCAATGCCACGCCGCCTT
>CAYWCK010000454.1:0-4210 GCA_964456685.1 uncultured Bifidobacteriaceae bacterium
CCAGGCTCGTGAGCCGATGCGGCTTGCCGGTCCAGTGGACGGTGTCCGCGTCGGTCAGTTTGTCCGCCGGCGACCAGATGCTGAAATACGGGTCGTGCGTGACCAGCGGCACGGCGGGCGGGCGGAGCGGTGGAACACTTTTTTCCGCGGCAATCAGCGGGAGACAACTCAACAGAAAAAGGAAGAAGGGCTTTTTCATAGGAGAGATTTAGGCTCGGGGAGGGATTGATGACAGGAAAATTTAGGACAGGAAAATGGGAACGAGAGCAGATTGATCAAGAGACATGACTGAAGGTGGATTTCATTCTTTATCTTCATGTCTTCCATTTTCCTGTCAATTTCTGCGGCGCAGCGTCCGAAACGTCACGAGTTTTCTTCCGACATTCACCCATTGCAACCGGTCGAGCCGGGTGTGATCAAGAAATCGGCCCAGATGATTTTCGAATGAGTCAAGGTCGCGGCTCAAGGCGGTGAGTTTGAGCACGGTGTCGGGCGCGATCACCGGCAACTTCTGGCTGCCTAAAACGGCATCGCCATCCAGAATCTCCACGGGCTGTACCACCTGCTGCTGGCCGCCAAAGAAATACACCAGCGCTTCCTCGTATAGCCTGAGGTCGAGGCCCGTGCCCCAATCACGAAGCAAACGGACGAATAGCTCCTGCAATTCCCGTCCTGCCCCGGTCGTTGGCAAATAGTGATGCTCCTCTACCTGAAAACGGATGCGATCCTCGCGGGTGAGCGGGGCGTTCACGAACTCGTGCTCGACCAGCTCGTTGCGGAAGTTGACGAGTTTTCCGTGCGGGAGTTCGAGGAGCAGCAGGTAGTTCAGCAACTGCGCGCGATGCCGATCGTGCGTGGCTTCGGCGACCTTGAACTCGAACAACGCCCCGTCCTTGACGAGCAGATCGAGGAAGTATTCCTTCACGAATCCTTCGAACGAAACGCGCAGCGGCACTTCGATCTGCGCGCCTGGGATTCTCCGCACCACAGCTTTTTGATAAACCACTTCGTCAAACAGCCGGCCCATTTCATTCTGCACGGCGAAGATGACCTGCATTGCCTCGAAAGCGATCTGCTTGAAGTCGTCATCCGCGAGCCGTCGCAGATTGGGAGGCAGATGGATCGGCATGGTTAAAAAGGCATTTTCCTGTCGCCCATTTTCCTGTCAAAGCAATCACTCCTCCGGCAGCCGCCACTCGAGGATGCCGCCCGAGAAACCTTCACGCAATTTCACCTCGATGCGCAGTGCAGTCGTGGTGACGGACGGAAATTTCACACGATTCCATTGGTCGGGCTTGATCGCGTAGGCGTCCGCGCCTTCGATGGGTTTCCATTCGTCGCCGGATTTGTAAAGCAGCCGCCAGGATTGCGGCACGCGACATTGGCCGACGCCGCGATCATCGAACCAATAGACCGCAGTGCGGCGCACGGGGCGCGGCTGATCAAAATTGAACTGCACCCATTCGGTCGTGCCCTGTTGCGGCCACCAGGTGAAGCGCGCAATGGAATGATCGCCGGACGCGGTGGGTTCGAGCCCATCGCTGAGAGCATCCACCGTATCGCTCTCGAAGCAGTGCGAGGCAGTCGCCTTGTAGGTGGCAGCTTTGGCTTTGGTCGGCTCGACCCAATCGTGCGCCGTCGGTCCATCGCCGATGGTGGGGAAGGACGAGATGCGCAGGCGTGCCGCGCCCATCGGGATGAGCGTGAGGGTCTCGTCGGGCTCGCTCGAACGTGCCGGACTTTCTTGCAGCGGATTCACGAGGTTGAACCGGTCCACCTGCCAGGCGGGAATTTTGCGCGCCTTGGCTTTGAGCGAAAGCGGCACGGCATCGGGCGTGAATGGTTGCGCCGGCAGCGCGCCGGGCTTATGCGCGATTTGAAATGACTTCGCTGGATTCTTCGTGTCGAGCACGAGGCCGTAGTTCCACGGCGATTGCGGTAGGACTTCAAACTCCGGCCACTTCGCGTCGCGGTTGCCGTACTGCGCCCACTGCTCCTTGATCGCGAGCGCGAAGCTCAGCGGGCCGTAATCCACCGAGATGGAGTGCTTGTTCTTTTCCCAGGTTCGCACGGCAAGTTTCATGGGCAAACGCAGCGTGACGGTGTCGCCGTCTTTCCATTCGCGCTCGACCACCACGAAAGAGAGCGGATTGGCTTTGGTCTTCGCGGAACGGCCGTTGATTTTCAATGTCGGCGCATCGCACCAGCGCGGGATGCGGAGGTAGAGCGGGAATTTTGTGGTGAGCGATTGCCCCCTCACCCCGGCCCTCTCCCCCTCGGTGGGGGAGAGGGAGAGGCGCAGGGTGATTGTGTCGCTGAATGGATATTCGGTTTCCTCCGTGATCTTGACGGTTACCCCGTTGCCAACTTTCGCAATGACTTCGCTCGCTGCGTAAAGCGAAGCGCAGAGACCGTTGTCCGGCGTGGCGAGCCAGAGTTCTTCCGCGTAATACGGCCAGCCGTGTGAGACGTTGTGCTGGCAGCAGCGATAGACCTCGAACGGGCTGTAGGAAAACATCGTGCCGCTGTTCTGCACGCCGGGCGATTTGTTGTGGCGATCCAACTGCACCTGGTTCGCGCAGGTCAGGTAGTGCAAACCCTTTTGATCCGGCGTCATGCTCGCGGGCAGGGCATTGAACGCGAGTTCCTCGCAACGATCCGCCCAGAGCGGATTACCGGTAATCTTGGTAAGCATCTCGAAACTGTGCATGAACTCGACGATGCCGCACGTCTCGAAACCGCCGCGCGGATCGACGTAGCCCGTTCGCGCATTTTCGTCGGCCACAAATGTGCCACCCGCGAACTGCCCGTAAGTGCCGATGGCGGTTTGATAGTTTTTCTCCGCGGAAGCGAGGTCTTGCGCGTCGCGAGTGAGCATCCAGCCCACAGCGCCGGCGCGGAAACCTTGCGCGAAGTTCACGTTGTGCCAGTTGATATCCCCAGCGCGCCAACGATGCATGTGCTCGTGAATCTTGCGGGCGAGATCCAGCAGCCATCCCGCGTCTGCGGGACCGGTGCGATTGTAGAGCCAGAAACAGGTTTCGATGTTGTCGCCGGCGCGAATGGTCGGCCAGTAACCTTCGCCGAACGTGCTGGCGGGAAGTGCATTCTGCCATTGCAGATAACGCTTGATGGTTTCGAGCGCGCGTGGGTCGCCGCTGAATTCATGGTAAGACTGGAGCACGTTCAGCATGACCATGTGCGGCCAAAGATCGGGTTTGCCTTTGAGGCTGGTGAGCAATTCGCGCGGGCCGAACCAGCCGTCCTCGCGCTGCGACGCCATCGCCGCCTCGATCCACTTCTTCGCCTCGCTGATGATTGGCTCGTCGCGCAAGACGTAGCCGAGATCGCCGTAACCTTTGAGCCAGTACGGCATTTCCTCCCAACCGCGTTTGCCGCTGCCGTCTTTGCTGGCCCAGGAACTCGTGCTGAATTCCAGCCACGGCGAAACTTCCTTGAGCCGACCAATCATGCCGTCGCGTTCGAGTTCGAGTTGATGCCGCAGCCAACCGCGCGGCGTGATGCTACCGATGGGCAGCTTTGTGAATGGGCTCGGCGTGAGCGGCGCGCGGTTGCTCACGTAAAAACGGTTTGTGGATGAGCCATCCGGCGTCGCGACGACTTTTATGTCGGCACGCAAGGAGGTGGTGGAAAGGAACAGCAAGGCAATCCAAGTGGTGAGTGGTATGGTCTTCATAATCCTGCCCCGAAGGCGAGGAGACGGGAACGCCCCTCGCGCCAATGAAGCCATGTTAAGAAACCTCGCCACAGCGTAAAGCGCTGTCTGCGCTGGCTGAAGGTGACCGCTTGCAATCAAACGCAAACGCCTACCCTAAAACGAATGCTTAATTTGCCGTCGAGGATCTGGAGGACGTAAACCTGATAGGTCAGGTCAGTCGTCATGGAAGTGGTCAGCGAGTTGGACGAAGATTGGTTGCGGGGGCTGGATTTGAACCAGCGATCCCGCACGCGGGATTATGAGCTGGACGGGCGTACCAAGCCGGTTGCTTTGAAGAAGCCGTCGGCCGCCTTTCTGGCGTTTCAAGAAGTTCTCCAATCGGCGCGCTGTGCCGAGGGCTAGCGGTTGGCTGGTCCATACCAATGACCACGGTCCGCGCGCTCGCGTCCAGCGGGAGATGCCTGAATTATGCTGCGCTAGAAGCCATCTCATAAATACCTCAAGAGGATGATCGCCGCGCCCAAATGCAGG
>CAYWCK010000455.1:0-4208 GCA_964456685.1 uncultured Bifidobacteriaceae bacterium
ACCGGTTTCAAGGAACACACCTCCCTGGAATTCTCCGGCTCGCACGGCGCGATTCAGTTCGAGCACGGCGAAATCAAACTGTGGACGCGCAGCGAACCGCGCTGGCGCACGCTGCTCATCCCGCAGAATCTCGGCCGCGACTTCCTGGACGCTTTCCACACCGCCATCACGAACCGCGAAACGAAAGTTCCGGACTTCAACGACGGCTTGAAGAACAGCGAAGCGCTGGAAGCCATCGTCCGCAGCGCAAAAGCGGGCGCGGCGGTGAAGCTGCCGCTCTAGTGAAATTTGGAGCAGCACGGCCAACGAATCGTCAATCATTCATGCGCCCGCCACACCAGGGCTACTCGCAGAAATTTTAACACCAGTTAGCCGAGAAACCAACCGACGCCGAATCGAGGTTCATTTCAACCGCGTGCTCAAAGGATCGAAGAGTTCGGTTGATTTATTCTACTTGCCCATCTCTCGCTCGCGTTTCCCCAGATACGAGCGACTTAAGTTGATATCGAATCGGGAAAACGTCCTCCTCGGAGGCTTTCAATGAAGCGAGGACATTCTCTCTGGCAGTAATAGGCCACGCGTGTTTCTCTCGAACTGCTACTTGGCGCGAAACCATTGGAAGAACCAAGTATTGGTGCGCAAGCACGGCACCAGGCACTACTTCCACGTTTGGAGTTTTTGTTGTAACCACCATGAACCCCGCAAGTTTTCTCTTCGACTTCGTCGTGAAATCAGCCGCAACGATTTGCGAATATTTGTTTTTTGGAATGGTCTTTCGAGGAACTGGTCTTACCCACGTTTCGTCCTGTCGGGCTCGGTGCTCCTCATCTACGGCAAATTCCCAGATTGGAAACGCATCAAAATCTGCCTGCGTTAGATCTGCGACAGGCTTTCGCGTGGCTTTGTCTATCCGCATAAAGCAATTTGTTCAAGTTCCCGAGTCTTCCATAAGTTGCAACCTAACGGAGCTATTACGAAGCGGCCTTCTCTTCGTCGCGAAACGGTCTGCCAAAATCCGGTTTGTCCGCGCACTGCTTCAACATCCAGCGATAAACTTCCAGCACCTGCTTCGCTTTGGCGCTCCAGGTGAAATGATTCAACGCGTGGCGTTGCGCTCGCTGGCTCATCGCACCCAACGCAGCGGGATCGGCGGCCAACCGGCCCAGCACCTCGCGCAGGTTGTTGATGATTTCCGCGCGTGAGCCGGCCGGGACGCGGAAGCCGGTTGAGTCCGTCACCGTTTCCGTCGGGCCGCCGTAGTTCACCACGATGGGCACGAGCCCCAGCACCATCCACTATCGAGAAGCGATACTGTCCGAATTCACCCGGGTTGAACAGCAGCGGAGCCATTGAAGCCATCGACCGAAGTGCGAAGACTGGCATGGTCGTCACTTTACCTCTGTAATTCCGACTCTCAGCGGGCGTGATCTGCCTTTTCGACCCGGATCACTTTGATTTCCTTGACCGCGTGGTCAGCCCAGAAGGTCAAGGCGTAATCCCCAATAATTTTGATGTGCACGGGATGACCGGCGTCGTCCTGCTCCTCGTAATCACCCGGCTTCCAAGGATTGTCGGCAAGGGCTTCGATGAATTTCAGGATCCGGTCGCGGTCAGTGCGTGACAATCCTTCCAATTTGAGAAACGCGACCGAGACCAAAACCTTGTAAGGGTGCAAGGTTCAGTCCTTCCATTTTTCACGAAGTTCGCTGACAGAGAGCCAATGATCGGGATTCTTGTCCGCGATCGCCTCGGATATCTCGCGGCGCGCCGCAGCATCCCGCTGGTGACGGAGGTGGACCAGGTAAGCCGCAAGATGGTCTTGCTGTTCCTGCGGCAATTCTGCCAGCCCGGCTTTAATCTCCTGCACACTCATGGTCAAACGATAGCAGCTAGCCTCCGCGACGCAAGTGGCGGCACGCGGCTGACTCAACCCGCATCATCCCGAAACGGCCTTCCAAAATCCGGCCTGCCCGGGCGTTGCTTTAACACCCAACGATACACTTCCAGCACCTGCTTCGCCTTGGCACTCCAGGTGAAATGATTCAGCGCATGACGTTGCGCGCGTTTGCTCATCGGCCCGAGCGAAGAGGGATCAACCGCAAGATGGCTCAGCACTTCACGCAGGTTGGTGATGATTTCCGCGCGCGAGCCGAGCGGAACGCGGAAGCCGGTTGAATCCGTCACGGTTTCCGCCGGGCCGCCGTAGTTCACCACGATGGGCACGAGGCCCAGCGCCATCGCTTCCACCACCACGGCGCCGCCGAATTCGCGGATGCTCGGGAACAGAAAAACGTCCGACTCGCACAGCCGCTGGTGAACCTTGCTGTGTTCCACCCAGCCGTCGAGTTTCACGCCGGCTTCCAGTTTTTCGCGCGCGACGAATTCCTTCAGTCGCGGCATCTCCGGCCCATCGCCAATGATGTCGAGAATCACCCGGCCCTCGCGCACGAGCGGCGCGGCGGCGGCGAGCGCCATGTCCGGGCCTTTGAACGGCACGAGCCGCCCGAGATACGCCACGCGCAGCGGATGGGAAAAGTTGTGGCGCGGCGGATGGTCGAAGCGCCCGGCCTCGATGCCGTTCTCGGGAATGTAAACGCACTTGTCGTGGTAGCGCGCGGGCATCTCGTCCCACGTCGAGAGCGACGCGATCATGATGGCCGACGCCGATTGGCGCGTGGAGCGGTAGCCGGGCATCAGCTTGTAAAGCCCGCGCACGTGGCTGAGCCATTCCTTTTCCTTGCTGCGAATGTCTTCGAATCCTTTCGGCCACGCGAGGCCGCCGTTCATCGGCCCGAGCACGAACGGGATGTTGTGCCGCGCGCATTTCTTCGCCAGCGAACTCGGCGTAACCGGACTGAGCGGTGTGAGCCGATGGACCAAATCCCATTCGCCGCGTTGCAAGCGTTCGCCGAATTGTTTCCACACGAGCCGCTCGAAGAACGGATAGGTGAGCGTGTAGAGCGCGGAGTTCACCGTCCACGCCGAGCCGGTGCCGCCGCGCAGCTTTAGACCGAGCTTCCACGCGAACTGGTAACTCGCCTGCGCGTTGATCACCGTCATCGGCGCGCGCCACAGGCCGGATTTCTCGATGGCCACGCGGTTGCGTTCCTCGGTGACGAGATGCACGTCCGCCACCTCCGCCAGCGCGCGCGCATGATGCCAGCCGACGAGCGCCACGCTGATGCTTTCGGGATTGGCGGCCTCGGCAATGAGCAAAACGCGGGGTTTGGTTGTCTGATTCGGCATGGCGCGACGACGCGGCGGTGAAGCGGCGCGTCGGGCGAGAAGTATTTTGATTGGCCGGCGATGAACAAGCGAATTCCCTTCCGCCGCCACCCAATCTCGGTTGGGTGCAGCGAAACGCCCCAAGAACCGGCTGGAATGTGCGCTCCGGGTTTGACCCGTTGCGCGGAAATGGTTACGAGGAGGCGGTGCAAACCGGTTTAACTGGCGCGTTTGGCCGCCGCTGATCATGGAACTCAAGGAACTCGTCGCCCTGGGGCTGATTTTCATGTCCGTGCCGGTCTGCTCGGCGCTGCTCACCTACTGGCGGCGCGGGCGGGACTTCGCCTTTTTCGTCCTCGTGTTCGGCGCGATGATTACCGAGCGGCTCGACATCAATTTCGTGAGCCGGGAATGGTATCGCGGCACGACGCGCGGATTTGAAATTTCCTTCCTGGACATCCTGTCGGTTTCGCTGCTGGTGGCAATGTGGCTTCGCCCGCGCAAAGGTGAATCGCGCTTTTTCTGGCCAGCAAGCCTGGGGCCGTTGCTGGCTTACCTGGCCTATTGCTTTGCGTCCGTGCTGTTCAGTGATCCCCAGTTGTTTGGAATGTTCGAACTGCTAAAAGTGGCCCGTGGGATTTTGCTGTTCGTCACCGTGGCAAATTATGTCCGGAGCGAGAAGCAACTGCGGGTGTTCCTCTGGTCATTCATTGCCGCGGTGCTCTATCAGGGGTTTGTGGCCGTCAAGATGCGGTATCTGGGCGGCGTCCATCGCGTGTACGGCACCCTCGAACATCCCAACAGCCTGTCGCTCTACATGTGCATGGCCGTGCCGGTGCTTTACGCGGCGGCGATGTCCAAGCTGCCGAAATGGCAGCAGCGCTTTGCCTTGCTCGCGGTATTGATCGGCATGGTGGCGGTGTTGCTGACGATCTCGCGCACTGGCGTCGTCACACTGGGCCTGGTGCTGTTTGGGATCGTGG
>CAYWCK010000456.1:0-4205 GCA_964456685.1 uncultured Bifidobacteriaceae bacterium
AGCGCCTGGCGGGCGAGGGCTTTGTATTGGCGGTCGCCGGTCGCCGCGGAATACATTGCGAGCACGCCGCCGTAATTCGACAGCGCGCCGCCCCACGGCTCGGTGTCGTCGTCCTGTTCGCCGCACACCGGCACGCCGCTGCGGATGGTGGTGAAATGCGCGACGGTAAACTCAATCAGAGTCTTCGCGTCCTGCTGCCAATCCGGATCGAGCTTCTCCTTTTGCTCGATCAGATAGCGCGCCGTGTTCATGGGCGACCAGGAATTGCGATTCGTCAGCATCTCGTAATCTTCGTGGAACTGCACCCACAGCATGCCGTCTTTCGCGGCGTTCGGAATCTGCAAATGTTTCATCCAATGCCATAGCTTATCGCGCGGCGCTCGGAACTCGCCGTGCCCGCGCACGATCAACTTGTCGAACAACCGCAGGATGTAGGACATGTTCGCCGAGACATCGCCGCGGCCTTCACCAGTGCGGTAATCGGCACGGAACGGCCAGGGCGAACGCGATGCGTTGCCCTCAACCATGTTTGTGGCCAGCGTCTTTGCCACCTGCAGCGCGTAATTCAGATAGGTGTCGTCCTTGGTTTCTTCTCCAAGCAACACCAGCGCGTAAGCGGCGAGCCCGCCTTTATCCGGCTCGATTTCGTACGGCCGATCCGCCTGACAACCGCAATCCGGCGCTTGCGGCAACGCGAACGCCTTGCCGGTCGAGCGCGGGAAGCGCGGATACTTGCCCGTGTCGGGAGTGGAAGCCTCCTTGATCACGTAATCGCCCATCGAGCGCGCAAAGGCGAGGAGTTGCGTGTTCTGGCGTCCGGTCCACGCGAAGTATTTCAAGTAGGAGAAAATGCCGGTCGCCTGTTGCATCGCGGGAATCATGTCCGGTCGCTTCGCGTTCGGCGTGTAATCACCGTTCATGAAGGTGAGCACGACGAAGCGCGGATAGCCCTTTTCCATCGGGCAACGCGCATACCATTTCATCTCGCGATCCAGCGCGTCGCGCCACGAAGTCCACGGACGCAACATCCCGTTCGCGTCGTAAATCGCCGGATGATTTCCGATGGTGTTGGTCTCGGCGGCGAGCGCGGGCCCGAGCAGGAGGCATGGCACAGCCACCAATAATCCGACGAGACGAATGAATTTCATCACAGTCTTAAGTCGCTTCAGTTGAATTTGTAACCGGGCCACATTGATTCATTCTCCCTCACCCCCTGCCCTCTCCCGCTGGGAGAGGGAGAATCGTTCGCTGCTCCGGGAGAAAACCAGCGACTGGATTTGCTTGAGAGGAACCGAAAGAAATGAACGCGCCAATCGCCGTTCCCTCTCCCAGCGGGAGAGGGTCAGGGTGAGGGAGAACGCCACGCGGCATTGAAAGCTTGCCCAGGTTTTCAAACTCACAACCGCCAGATTCCCCCACCCACTGATTGCACCTCATATTCCCGCCCTGTTCAGTTCTTCAACAACCACACCTCACAAACGCGCGACTGTTTGCGCCAATTCAAAGAGGCTTCATCGGGGAGTTTGTCGAACGTGAGTTTAAGCTGGCCGTCTTTGATGAGTTCGGCCGGCACGGGAAATTCCATCGTCTCGCCGATCTCGATGCGTGGCACGTTCGGCGTTCCGAGCTGGCCGTTCAAGCGAAGCTTCATCTGACCGTAGCCGCTGAGGCGCACGCGATATTTGGCGGCAGGATCGAGACCGTGATACTGCAAGCCAATCGGCCAATCCGCCGTCGCGTACCAGGAAAGGCGACGGGGGCTGGCGCCATCGCCCGACATCCAGTAGCCGGGGTTGGGATTGCGCTCCATCATCGGATCGGTATTCACACCTTCGCCGCGAATTGTGTGCGGGGACTTGTCGATGTCGCCGACCGCATCGTAAAAACTTCCCGGGCCGGGATTTTCCCAGGTGCGAATCAATTCCAATTGTTTCAACCGCTCGGACTCCGTCGGCAGTTTGCCGATGCGGGCGAACTCGGCCTCCAGCCAGCGCCGGTTGTTGAGCGGATGATCCACAAAATCTAGCACCGCGCCGCGCTCGGAACCGCTCGCGTGATATTTCGCCACGCTGGTCTGGAGTTTGATGGATTTGAAAAGATCGGCGCACAAATCCTCGATGCGCTTGCGCCAGTCCTGCTTGATGGGTTGCGACTCGGCTCGTTTCAGAATCGTGAGCGCTGCATCCATCGCGGCATTTGCGCCGCGGGAAGGGGCCGTTGCCAGCGCTTCATTCGCCGCTCGCTCCAGCGCGGTTTCGTTGATTAATCGTTGCCGGATAAATGCATCGTAGTAAGCGCGCAACAGGCAAAGCTGCCAGCGCCAGTTGCCGCGCAACTCGGGAGCTTTCGCTTCGAGCTTTTGCCAGAGTTCGAAAGTGGCCTGAATGCCGCCGTTCTCCGCGATACCGCCTTCCCAGTTCTTTTCGAGCGCGAGGATTCCATCCGCGGCCTCCTCGGCGACGTTCGCGCCAAAAAAGCAGCGCGTGTATTCGAGGAGGATTTCGCGTGGGGGCGCGTCCGGTTGCCAGCTCAGTGCGCTCCAGATGGTTTTGTTCACGTCGTCATGGACACCGTCCGAATAACTAATGAAGCCATCCGTGTAGCCGCCGAAGTTGTCGAGGATGGCTTTGTAAAATGCAGGACGTGGATTGGCGGACTCGCGACCAAGCGTCAGCGCGAAATTGGGATCCCACCACGCGACGGGATACTGACAGCGCACCGTGTGGGTGATGTCCGGATAATCGCGCAGGCCGTATGGCTTCGGCAGGCGCGCGCGCGTTTCCGGCAGCGGCGGACTGCTCGGGCCGCCCGCCAAACCGCCGAGCCAGGTGGGCTTGTGTTCGTTGATCCAGGCGTAAACGTAATCCACCGCGTCCTTCTCGAAGCTCTGCATGGAGAGCCAGATTTTTGCCTGCGGATGATGCTTGGCGAGAATGCGGGACAGATCTTCCAGATACGGAAAGACGAGTTGCGGTGAATTGTCGCCCGGGTCACCGCCGGGGAAGAAAATGCCGTTCACGCGCGGGCATTCGCGAAACAACTTGTCCTGATAGGCGAGCAACTCGGCGCGTTTGACCGTATTGGTCAGATCAAACACCGCCGGAATCCAGAGCCAGTAATCCATTTCGTACTGCGCGCAGATTTCGCTCATGCGGCGGTTCATCACGTCCCGGGTGAGCGGCATGACCGGACTCGGACGCTCGTCCTGTGACGGAATGTTCTCGATGCTGTTCGCGCCAAACAACGCCAGCTCACGGATGTATTGCTCGTATTGTTTGTCGTCCCAGCCGTCGTAGGAATTCGCCGTGTGGCGGTAACCGAGTTGATGGCCGCGAATCGGGCGCGCGGGCGCCGTGGCGATGTCGAGATCACCCGGCAAACTCGCGGCGGATTGTTTCCAAGACAAAGCGCGCAAGAGCTGACCAACGCCAAAAAGCGTGCCCCGCGAATCCGCTCCCTGAATCCAGACTACGGCTTGCTGCCTTTCGTCGGACCGAACGGCCAGCCGAAATCCTTCCGTGCGCCGCTCGGCCAAGTCAGAGCCATTACGCGCTGGCAGCGACTTAGGCCAGCCGGGCAGACTCGAGCCCGAGGAAATCGCGATGACGTCGCCTTGCGTGGGCCAGCTCGTGGTGATTGGCCACTTCAGACCAGTGCGGGCTTCGATCTCTTCCGCCAGCACGCGAGCGGCGGTTTCTTCCGCTGGCGGAAGTATGCCTGGCCGCACAACGATGGTGGCGCTGCTCAAGTCGAGCGCGGTGGCAGCAGGTGATTTGAAAACGGCCAACGCACATATTGCGGCCGCGACGAAGGTGATGCGCGAGAATGTCATTGTTCGGAGGACCAAAACTAAGGAACCGTGCAGACAAAGATTTGATTGAAAGCCTCAGCGCCGCTCGGCAGACGCCGCATGTAAGCGATGTGATGGCCGTCGGGCGAAAACACGCACGCTTCCGACTTGGGAGCGGTGTCGTCCGTCGTGCGCATGGTGAGCCGCTTGGTTTCGCCAGTGTTCATGTCCGTGACACAAACGCTGTTGTCCATCACATGGGCCACCAGCCGGCCATCCGGGCTCCACGAAAATGCCGAGGCCACGCTGAACTGGTTGTGCGTCACTTGAACCGGCGCGCCGCCGTTGGGTGAAATCGTCCAGAGTTGAACCACGCCCGCGTCGTCCTTCATCAGAAAGGCGATGCGCGAACCCT
>CAYWCK010000457.1:0-4197 GCA_964456685.1 uncultured Bifidobacteriaceae bacterium
GTCACGCCACTTCTGGTGAGTTACGCGGGCCATACGCAATTGATCTCACCCGGCGCGCACTGGGTGGTTTCCTACGATCCGGCAACCGGCAAGGAATTCTGGCGCGCGAAACACGGCAAAGGTTTCTCCATCGGCTCGTGCCCCGTGTTCGGCGACGGCGTCGCATACTTCAGCACTGGTTGCATGAAACCGTCGCTGTGGGCGATCCGCGCGGATGGCTCGGGCGACGTGACCACCAGCCACGCGGTCTGGACGACGTTGCGGCAGGTGCCGGTGATGTCCTCGCCGCTGCTGCAAGGCGACACGCTTTACTGGACTTCCGACGACGGCATGGCGAATTGCTCGAACACGAAAGACGGCGAAGCGTTCTGGCAGGAACGGTTGAACCAGCAGCACCTTGCCTCGCCGCTGCTCGCCGAAGGCCGCGTTTATTTCTTCGGCAAGGAAGGCAAAACCACCGTGGTGAAAGCGGACAAGAAATTCGAGAAGCTCGCGGAAAATCAGCTCGAAGGCACCATCATTGCCACGCCCGCGATTGTGGACGGCACGATTTACTACCGCACGGATACGCATCTCTACCGGATCGGCAAGCGTTAGTCACACACTGCAATCCACAATTGCTTGGCGGCGCTTTGCTCATTGCGCAGTCGCCGGCTGCGCGGTAGAAAACCGGCAGGTATTGTCTGCTTGAGCGATCACCTCCAGCGGTCGGGTCGGGAACGGCGCCGCGCTAATTGGGTTTTGTTTTTGTTGGCGTGGCTGGCCGTGGTTTCACAATCGCCTGTCGGCGCGCACGAATTCTTCTCCACCTGCATCCAACACAGCGTGCGCGTGGCCGTTGGGAAGAAGCACATCGACGTCACCTTCGATCTGACTTTCTTTGAAGAGTGGTCGGCCCGCGAGCGCGCCGCCATGGATCAGGACGCAAATGGCAACATCACCCGCGCCGAGTTGGAGATTTATCAAAAGCGATGGGCCGCGCAAATCGTGAAGCAGCTAACGCTGTTCGTTGCCGGTCGGGAAGTGCCGCTCATTCTCCTCTACGATCCCGAAGTGGATCTGTTCGGCAACCAATCGACGGAGCGGGCGCATCATCGGTTGCGCATCTCACTGTTCGCCGCCACGCCGGCGGGGTTGCGTACAGACGATCAACTCGTGATCGAGGATCAACTCTGGCCCGACGCGAAAGTGCTGCCAACGCTCGAAGCCGAAGGGCGCGATGGCTGCAAACTGACCACAGAGATTTCCATCGCCACCAAACCGGCCGCCGTCCCGGGAACAGAGTCGCGCCGGTTCACTTTTCGCTGCCTCAAGCCGCCGCGCAGTGAGGCCAGGTCAACCACGGCGGCGGCGAAAAGCTCAACCGCCATTAAAGTGGTTCACAACAAAACTCCATCGCCACCATGAAAACTCCCCGACTGTCCTGTTGCAAAGCGTTCGCGCGTGTCGCCCTTTTGGCATTGGTCGTTTCAGCGCCGCGAGCCTTCAGCGCGGATACCAATCTGCCCGCACCGCCCGGCGTGGTGGATTTTGCGGGGCGAGCCGCGCGTAATCATTGGAATCTTTTCGGCGAGGAAAAGCGCGCGAGCCTGGAGACGTTGAACCGGGAACTGCGCGAGGCCAAACAGGGTTTTGAGCGCGCGCGCGACGACGAAGCGCGCCGCACCAACGGGATTCGCCTAAGTGTCGCCGCCAGCAATTTGCTCGAGCTGGTGAAAGGCTGCGCCCAAATCAAGCAGGTTGATCTCAACGCCGAACGACCCGCCCTTGCGCCCGGTGGACCGATGGAATTGCCGGGCGATACCGGCGCGTTGTTGATTAAAGTGCAGGCCGGCGGCGAAGGCTTGAGCTACAGCACCACGGTCTTTGATCTGTCGTTGCCGTCGGGCGAATCGAGCGTGGCCACGGTGGACGTCGCGGAGAGCGGCACGACCTACGCATTGCTGGGCATCGAGCGGCTACCGTTCGGACGCACGATGATGGCGATCGAATTCAAACGGCCGGACAAACCGACCGTGCGTTTGCCGCTCGACATCACCACACCGCCGCCGGGCCGTTTGAAACTCACCGTGCTCTCCGACGATGACGGCAAACCCGGGCCCGCCATGGTGCGCTTGATGTCGCGTTACGATGGGCAGGTGCGCCAGCCGGCCAACGGCATTGAGTTCGGCCTGCAATTCGACAAACAGGGCAAGGCCAGCGGCGCGCGCAACGCCAATTTGCCCGGACAACTCGCCGATTCCTTCTGGTGTGTGCCCGGTCCGTTCGACATGACGCTGCCGCCCGGCCAATGGCAGTTGGGCGTGCGCCGCGGCGTTGAACACGAGGCGGTGTTTGAGGAACTCACCGTCCGCAGCGGCGAAACCATCACGCGCACCATCCGACCGAAACGCTGGACGGACATGCGCCCGCGCGGCTGGTGGTCCGGCGACGACCACGTGCATTGCCGCATTCTCTCGGACGCCGATGCGCGCAACCTGATGGCGTGGGTGCAGGCGGAAGACATTCACTTCGCGAACGTCGTCAAGATGGGCGACATCTATCGCACTTACTTCGAGCAACGCGGTTTCGGGCGGGATTACCGCGTCGTGGAAGGCGACTTCGCCCTCGTCCCCGGCCAGGAATGCCCGCGCACCCACGATCAAATCGGCCACACGCTGGCGATGAACATCACGAGCATGGTCCGAAATACCGAGCGCTATTTTCTTTACGATGAAGTTTTCGACGCCGTCCACGCACAAGGTGGTCTCTCCGGTTACGCGCACATCAACAGCGGCCTTTTCCACGTGCATCGCGATATGACCTTGAACGTGCCGCGACAGAAGGTGGACTTCGCCGAGATTCTTCAATTCAACCTTTTGGGCACTGAACTCTATTACGACTTCCTCAATCTCGGCTGCAAACTCACGGCCTCGTGCGGCTCGGACGTGCCGTGGGGTGGAACGGTCGGCGAAGTCCGCGTTTATGCGTGCCTGGAGCAACAACCGTTTTCTGCCGATGCCTGGCTGGCGGCGTTTCAACGCGGCCGGACTTTCACGACGAGCGGACCGATGATCGAATTCCGCGTGGACGAAGCGAAGCCGGGCGATGAAATCCACACCAAGCCCGGCCAGCAACTGCGCATCCGCGCCCGGGCTTGGGGCGACCCGCAACGCACGGATACGATGAAGCTGGAGATCGTCCGGCACGGCGAGGTGATCCGGACTGTGGAATCCTCCGAGGTGAAACAACCAGTAGCCGAACTGGATTTCACGGTGGACGCTGGTGAAGGTTGCTGGATCGCCGCCCGCGCCCGTGCAAGCAGTGGCACTAGCGCCCACACCACACCCGTCTATGCGGTCCGTGAGGGCTTGCGCTTTTGGAAATACGACGGCCTGGAAGCGCTGTTCGAGAAAAGATTGGCCAGTCTTTCGGAGATCGAAGAAATCGTCGCCGAAGCGAAGCGTCTGGACGCCGAAGGTAAATTGGCGAAGGACCGCTACCGCAAACAGCTCGCGCTTCAGGGCGATCTACTCCTGGAACGCGTCACGCAGGCCCGAAAATTGTACGCCGACCTGAAGCGAACCGCCGAAAAAGAGCGCAGCCTCCGCGCCGCAACCAAATGAACTGCCGCCTCAGCGATTCACTTTCCCCACACACCTCTCGCCACCACGGTGTGTAATGAGCTTTTTGAACTGCCGGCCGGAGGCAAGCGCTCCGGGGTAGCGGCAGTTTCCGGAGGGGCGGGGCGTTCTCCCTCACCCTAGCCCTCTCCCGCTGGGAGAGGGAGAATCATACGCCGTCACCGGCAAACTGGTAAGTCGGAGCTTGCTCGGTGGGCTTCCATAGTAATCCGCGAGCGCGATTGCGTGACCCTCTCCCAGCGGGAGAGGGCCAGGGTGAGGGAGAGTCGCTCGTTAAACCACAACCGCTAAGATTTTCTTGAGTCCCCCAAGATCAAACCGTAAACGAGTGCGGCGGCAGATCGGTCGCGCCAAGCCGGTCAGCGCAGCGGACGAAAAGTTGGATTACCGCTTTCAACAGCCCTATCGAGCTTGATTCACCTTCCACCGCTTGTGCATCCAGATCCATTGCTCGGGATGCCGGAGCAGGAGTTTTTCCAGCGCTGCGTTGAAGGCGCGCGTGTTCGTCTTGATGTCTTCTCCGGGGTGATCCGTTTGCACGACGGGAATCGGTTGCTCGAAGCGAAGCACGTGG
>CAYWCK010000458.1:0-4188 GCA_964456685.1 uncultured Bifidobacteriaceae bacterium
GGCAGGCAGGGATGCCTGCCGCTACGACAGCAGTTTGGGAAAGAACCGGTGCGCGCAGTCGCAGGTTGCGCGGCTCAATTCCTCCAGCATGCAGCCTTTCACTTGCGCCGCGGTTTCGGAAATCTCCATCACGTAGGCCGGCTCGCAGCGTTTGCCGCGATAGGGAATCGGCGCGAGGAACGGCGAATCCGTTTCCAACATGAATTTTCCCAGCGGCGTCGCGGCGAGCGTGTCGCGGACATTCTGGCCATTCTTAAAAGTCAGGATGCCGGTGAAACTCACAATCGAACCCAGCGCCAGCACGCGTTGCATCGTGGCGGGGTCGCTGGCGAAGCAGTGAAACACGCCGCGCACTTTGCTCGCGAACGGTGCAAAAATCTTCAGCGTGTCTTCCAGGCAGTCGCCCCGCTGATGGATAACGACGTTCAAGCCGGTTTCCGCGGCGACCTCCAGTTGTTGCTGAAAAATCTCTGCTTGCCGTAACTTGACGCGGGCGTCCTCGTCCGCGGAGCCCGGTGGATTCTTGGAACTTGGCAAGCGGTAATAATCCAGTCCGGTTTCACCCAGCGCGACCACCTTGGGATGTCTGGCCAGTTCGCGCAAGGTGGGGCGGAAGTCGTCCGGCGCCGTCAGCGCATCATTCGGATGCCAACCCGCGACGGCGTAAATGCCGGGATACCGCTCCGCAAGTTGGATCGCTTGCCGGCTGCTCTCCAGGTCCGTGCCGATGGAGATGAGCTTCGTAATGCCGGCGGCTTGAGCGCGCTCGACTACCTGCGGAAAGTCCGCCTGGAAGTCGGGATAATCGAGGTGCGCGTGCGTGTCGTAGAAATTGGCCATGCCAGGAGTATGCGGTGTTGCGTGTTCAGACTGTCAGGCGCCCAGCATGCCAGCCGCGCCGCCAAAACTGAATACGGAAAAGTTTTATGTGCCGTTATCCGAAATGCAGTTGATTTCCCCAATCCCCGCCGCTATTTCTCCCCGCGTCGGGCAACGCAAACTTTTTAACCATCTATGGCCAACAACTGTTACCACCCCAGCATCGAAGGCGCGCAACACGGCGCGAAGAACCTCGCTCAATTTCTCGAATACGCCAAGAAGTCGGGCGCGACCGGCGCCCAACCGTCGAACTACATGCTCACGGGCGAGAAGGGCTTGAAGTCGGTCAAGGAAATCAAGGACACGTTCGCCAAGGCAAAGATGAGCCTGGACGGCGTCTCGGCGCATTGCCCGTTCTGGGTGCATACGACCGCGTGGACCGGCAGCCCCACCATCCGCCCGTTCCTGCCGCCCGATGTGGCGAAGCAATCGCCCGAACAAATCGAAAAATGGTGCGAGGATTATCTTCTCAAGCTGCTCGACCTCTGCGCGGAACTCGGCGTGAAGATCGTGCCGATGTTCTGGGGCGTGGCGTTCGGCTGGGAACTGGCGACTGGTTATCCGTGGGGCTTCTGGAAAGGCGGCGACTACGACCTGATCAAGGAAGGTCAGGATCGCTTCGTCAAGAAGACCGCGAAGATCCGCAAGCACGCGAAGTCGCTGGGCATTTATCTGGCGCACGAAATTCATCCCGGCACCGCGGCCATGTGCGCGGATGATTTCAACATGCTGGTCGAAATCTGTGGCGGCGACAAAACGCTCACGGTGAACGCCGATCCCTCACACTGCTGGGAAGGTGAGAGCTGGGAAACACGTTTCCGCAAAGTCGGCGAACGCATCTACGCCTGCCACGTGAAGAATTTCGTTATTCGGAAGGACTTTCCGTTGCGCGCCATGGCGCCGAACTGGCCGGATCGCGCGATGCAATTCTGCGATATTCCGAGTGGTGATTTGAACATGACGCGCTACGTCGAACTGCTCATCAACGTCGGTTTCCCGCAACGCTACTGCCAGATCATGGGCACGAAGACCGCGGCGCTGGTCGTGGAAGCGGAGAGTGCCTATCGCGATCTGGATGCGACGAGCGCCAACGGCATCGCGTTCGTGCGCGACAATCTCTGTTTCCCGATCGCCGCGGGATCATTCGAAGACGGCATGGGCGCGTAGCCCGACGCGGCTTATTTCGGCGGCGGATTGCTGAGGAGTTTGATTTGTTCCTCGCACTTCGCCGCCGTTTCTTTTTTGCCGAGCTTCTGCGCCAGCGGGAGCAGCTTGCGGAATACTTCCAATCGATCCGGGTAATCCGGGTTTTCGTCCAGGAAGGCTTGATAATCCGCGAGGGCTTCGTCGTTGCGGTCCAGCGCGAGCAGTTTCTCGCCCAACGCCAGGCGCAGGCGAATGCGCTGCTGCGGGGAGGGTTTCAGGTCCAGCGCCTGACGGTAGGTGAGCGCGGCGGAGGATGGCTTGCCTTGCGCGGTGTAGAGGTCGGCGAGCTTTTCGGACAGCACCGCGCTGGTGCGGGTCAGCGGCCAATTCTCGATCAACGTCACCACCTCGGCCGCCGGCGCATTGTGGGCCAGATTGAAATCGGCCAGGCGGAGATAGGACCATTCGAGGAGCGGACTGTGCCGCGCCTCCAGATCGTCGTGCATTTCCTTGGGCGTCCGGCCAAATGGACGATACAGGGGATCGCCGACGACGGTGGTTTGCCAGGAGAGCGAACCCTGCGCCGCGCACGCGGCTTCGCCAAAACTCATGCCGAGAAAAAGCCAGCGCGAGGCGAACGTTGCGATATCGGGCGTGCCGCCCAGATAAGGTTCATCCACCGTGCCCATCGTGCAGGTCACGCCTTTTTCGAGCAATGGCGCCACCCAGTTGTTGCCCGTGTTACGCACCGACGCGGCACTGAACGAATGCAGATGATAGGCAAAGGCGCCGGGCATGAATTCGATTCGCGGTCGCGCGAATGCGCCAATCACGCGTTCGGAATACCAGCCGGCATAGAAAGCGATTTGGCTCATCGGAAAACTGGCCGGGAACAATCCGCCGCTCTGCTCCACGACCGTTTCGAGTCCGCGCAGGCGGCAGATCTCCGCGGCGCCGCGCATCCAGTCATCGCCCAGTTTCATTCCGGGGTCCGAAGTGTTCCGCAGATCGCAATACGCCCGGCCCCAGAGGCCGTCGCGTTCAGCTTCCAGTGCCTTGTCCACCAGCCCGCGGGCAATCGCCAGAGTCGGTCCGTCCAACCGGGTGACGATCAGTACCCCGTTCGTTGGATGAATCAGCGCCGTGTTGGTGGCCATGTAGGCTGGGTTGACCATGGGCCCGGCCAGCACATGCTTCTGGTTGAGGAGCGGCAGCCAGATCAATTCGGAATCCACAGCGGCCTCGTTGCGCCGGAATTCCGGGCGCATCTTCTCATCGTCCAGCTCCTTCAGATTGTTATCCCGCAGGATTTTTAACGGAACGCCGGTGCACAGCACGGCGTAACGAATTTTTGAGGCCACCACGCGCCCCTCTTGGTGTGCCGTCTCGCCGCCGGGCGTTTTGACTTCCATGGCGCCCAGACGCCACAGACCTGCGGCTTCCAGTTTTTTCGCCAGGGGTTTTTGCAAACCGTCGCGAAATTCGGCCCGGGAAATTTCTTCGCCCGTGGTCAGTTCAAAACCAAAAACCTGCGCCCGCGGCACGTTGCGTTTGGTCGCGTAGTAATCGGCCAGTGCCTTTGAATCCTTGGACTTGGTATTGTAAACCACCACGACTTCTTCGCCGCCGGCGTACAGCCGAAACGACAGGCTCAGCAAGGCCAGCGTGAGGACGGATGATTTCATGAGCCGAAGCATAGCACTTCCAGTCATTCACGCTTCACATTTTATCTTCAAGCCGTCGTACGCCAGCCACACGCCGGGCGGGAGTTCCGCCTGCGACTTGTCGTGATCGTAATCATGCGTGAGATGGGTGAGGTAGGTGCGGTCCGCGCCGATGCGCCGGGCGGCGGTGAGTGCCTCGTCCAAGCACATGTGCGTGTAATGTGGCGCGTGTCGCAAGGCATCGAGCACGACCACTTCGCAGCCGCGCACTTGCTCGATGGCGGCAGGCGGAACTTCTTTGCAATCGTTCAAGTAAGCGAGCCGCTTTTTGCCGCCCTGCACGAACAGAAAACCCAGCGTTGTGAATCGCCCATGCGGCAAGGGCAGGGGAGTGATCTCCAAATCGCCCAGCGTAAACGGCCCGGTGATGACTTTTTCCTCGGGCATGAAATAGCCTTTCGGCCACGGGCCTTTGTGGAAGGCGTATTGGAACACGCGC
>CAYWCK010000459.1:0-4185 GCA_964456685.1 uncultured Bifidobacteriaceae bacterium
GGCGTTTCCGGCGCGTCCTGGTAATCCAGGATCGGCGCGTTCTGCGCCGGCAGTGCCACGGCGGTGGTGCGCGCTTCGGCATCGCTGGCCGCGAGTGGGCGGATGTAGTGGCTGTATTTCTCGACGTCATCCGGCCAGACGAGCTGGTACTGCACATAACGTAACGGCCACCGCAGGCCGGCGAGGGATTCCTCGAGCCAGTGGACCGGCAGATCATTTGCGTTTTGGGTGAGCCGGTTCGCGTAGAACACCGGCTTGACGCTGCCCAGCGGGCTGTAGCGGAAGGTGAATTGTTGTCCCGCCGTGCCAACCGGCTCGGGATAGAGATCGTCATCGCCCGGGCTGTTGTCCTGGTAAGCCGTGAGCCGTTCCCCGAGTTCCACGGTGACGTCCTCCGCTGCGGGTTCGCGCGTGATGTCCACGATTTCAAAGCCCAAATGTTCCCGGGCGGTTCCACTGCGGACGTCGCCGAGCAATTCCACGAACACGCGGCCCTCGCGATTGTAGGCGTGGAGGAATCCGCCCGCGACGCCGCCGGGCTGGTCGAACCAGAACGTGCGCAGCTCCTGCAATCCACCCGGGGCAACGGGCTGCACATTTTCGATCACGATTTCGGAAACCACGTTGGAGGGGAAGTTCTTGTTGTAAGCGATGGCGATGTCGCCCACGCGCGCGCTCGGCACGAAAACGAGTTTTCCTTTGGTGGAGAAGGTGCGCTCGGTCCAATACATCTTGCGCGGCGTCTTCACGGGACTGCCGGACACGGTGTAAAGATTGGTCCAGACGACGTACGGCGCGTTGAGGAACGTGACCACGCCGACGTTGGCCGGCGGATTCGTGACCGTGGCCGAAGCGTTGCGCCGCCAAACCACCGCCGTGCTGCCGGCGGCCGTCGCGAAAACTTTTTCCGCGTGCCGGCTCCAATAGTAATCGGCGTTGGTGTGGTTAACCGTGGTGTACGGCTCGCGCGCCCAGTATTGGTCGGGCGTCTGCGGGAAGCGCACTGGCACGACGTTCTGGTTGGTCAACGTGAGGTCCACGCCGAACTCGTCGGTGGTCGGCAAGGGAATGACCTCACCGAAATCAAAAGAGATCGCGCGACTGAGGAACGGTGCGCCCACCGCCGCACGCGTCATGATGACGAAGTTCGTGCCGCCAACCTTGCCACGCGGGAGATTCAAGTTCTCAGCGTTGCCGGCGAGGCTGTTGGTGGGATTCAGCAAACCGACGTAGTTTGACACGCCGGGCCGGGCCACGCCGCCCCAGGCGAGCAAACTTTGGAACTGGTTCGTGGTCGGCGGCGCGGGAATATTGGTCGCGCGACCGTCGGAGCCGAGCGGAATGCCTTTGACCCCGGAGATCGGCATGCCGTTGGTCGAAGCGAGATTGTAGCGCGTGCCGTCCTGACGAATTTCCAGCGGCAACACCTGCGCCGCCGCGGGCAGCACGAGGCACGCGAGCCAAGCGCTAGCCAGTAAAAGTTTGGGCATTTTCATGGGAGAAAAAAAGTTGTTCCCAAGGAGTTGCCCTCCTCAACGTGGGCCAACAGCGATGAAATTGAATTCTGAATCCGCCGGCAGAAAGTCACCGGAGGCTTTGTCGAATCTCCAAAAGACGAAATCACACCTCGCGAACGTCCCGCCGGGAGACATCGTGACATCTATATCAACCGTAGTGGACTTCTGCTTGATGGGGTTGACCGTGACAACCGGAACTGCGCTGAAGGCATTGGCCATCTCGACCCGATAACTTCCGGGTCCAATCCTCGTCACGGTAAAGCCCGTGCCGGCGACGATGTTCGTGCCGTTCGATTGGACTCGCCCGCGGATGATTTGGAGGTTTTCGGTCGAGCCGACCGGGGTCAGGTTGTTGGTGCCCACGGTCAGACTGCCGGTCACGTTGAGATTGCCCGCCACCACCAGTTTCGATGTGGGATTGTTCGTGCCGATACCGACGTTGCCGTTGCCTTTGATGCGCATCGTCTCCGTGAACGAGGCGCTGTTGCCGTATCCGAACGCAATGTCGCTGCCCACCACGTCGCTGTGGATCTGCAGCAAACCGGTTTGCACCCCGAGTCCAAAATGCACGCCGGACTGGCCGTAGAGACTGATCTTGTCACCGATGGCCGAGGCGAACGAGAGCGGGAATCCGGGCGTGGTGACACCGATCCCGAGACTGCCGCTGTTCACCGTTTGATTGCCGGTGAAGGCGTTGCCACCGGCACGGAGCGCGACGTTCGTGGACAGGCGCGCGTCCGCCAGCGTGCCGGAGGTGATATTCGCGGCGCTGAGAACTGGAATCTGCGCGGCCGTCAAACCGGTCAATCCCGAACCGTTGCCGGAGATGACGCCCGATGCATAAAGATTTCCCGCTACCTCGGTGCGGTTGCTCGCGCCGTTGAAGTTCACATACGCCGCGCCATTGGTGGCGTTGATCAACTTGTTCGCGCTCGACGCCAGAAACGCATACGGCGACGACACCAGCCGCAGGCGCGGAGCAATATCGGTGGTCGTCGCACCAATGGTCACGGTGATGCCGATGTAACGATCCGATGCACTGATGTTGGTGAAGATCGTGGAGAGCAGCGGGCGCGGTTCGGCATTGTAGGACGCGCCTTCGCCGAGCACGACGCTGAACTGGCCGCGATCCACTGTCACCACCTGCTGTTCGGTCCAGATTGAAGTGGGCGTGGTGGAATTGGTGAAAATGCGGAACACGACCGGATAGTTTGCCGGAGCATTCGTGGCGAGCGGCGTGCCCGTGGCGTCCACCAAAAAGCCTTGATACGTCATGTAGTCACCGGGAGATGCCGAAGCGGCGCGAGCAGCGCGTGGCGACACCAAAAGCGTGAGCGCGGCGAGCAAAGCCCACATCACGGCGCGCGGGCGCAGCGGCGAGGGGATCGAGTTGGAGCGATGAATGAGGTTCGTTTTCATGGTCGTTAAAATGAGTCGCGGGTGGCGTTTCAGTTCAGGGCGTGGTCAAAGTGGCGATGTCGCTGATGCGTTTGAGCGCGAAGGTCCCGAGCACATTGAACGTGCGCGTGTCTGTGCCCTTCGCGAGAAAGGTGATGGCCTCGGAGTAATTGCCGCCGAGGTCCTGCGTGCTGGCGGTCAGACTGTCGAAATCATTCTGCGGCGCAGTGAACGTCAAGGTCAGCTGGCGATTGACCGTGTACGACTCCACGCCGCGCGGTTGCGTGGACGTGAACTGCGCGTCGAGATTGTCGTGATCGGGATGATACGTGTGCAGGAACGGATTAGAGGACTGATCATCATACGCCAGCGGAATGGTGACAGTGAGATTCGTGCCCGCCTGCAAAACGCCGGCGCAATTCCACGGCACATTGCCGGCGGAGGTTGGCAGATGCACGGCACTGATGCGCCGCGCGGTGCTGAGTTGCGACGTGAGCAACCGGCTTTCCGCCGTGGTCACCACCAGGTTTGTGCCGGGGCCAAATCCGTAGAAAACTTTCTGCAGCAGCTTTGTGTTCGCGCCGTCGTTGTGGAGGATGAGCCGGAGCGGATATTCCGCCGCCACCGCGCCGGAATCCACCTTGATCGGACCGTCGAGCAGATACGAACCGGTCTTGGCCTGCGGCCCGCCGAACACCAGCACGCGGCCGGAAGTTGAATCCCACTCGTAGTGATAGCCGTTTGCGCCCTCGACGAGTTGCAAACGATCGAGCAGCGCGGTGAAGTCGCTTTCGTTGGTCGCGGTGGCGTAGGGCTTGAGATATTGCCCGACGTATTGCACCAACGCACCGCCAACCCACAGACCGGCATTGGAAGCTTTCTGAGCCGACACCGGCATGTCCACGCGCGTCAGCCCGAGCGAGTCGGTGAAGCGGAGGATGCCGGCGAAGTTGTCGCCTGGATTTCCCGCCATCGCCGAGCGATTGACGCCGATGAAAACCTCCACCTCCGAACCCACCTGACCCGCCGCTGCGAGCGACCACGAAAGTCCGCCGCTCAGATTCGTGTAGGCGTAGGTGAGATTGTTCGTGTTGATCGCACCGCGCACGATTATCGGCGGCAACCCCACGATGGACGTTTGCCCAAACGGTGGCGTCTCGGTCGCGACTTGTTGCGCCGTCACGACGATCGGCGTGTTGGCGAGATTGCGAATGCGAAACTGCGTTTGTCCCTTCGTCGTGCCGAAGCGCAGCCCGCCGCTGTCGAGATT
>CAYWCK010000460.1:0-4177 GCA_964456685.1 uncultured Bifidobacteriaceae bacterium
CATATTTCGGGATGAGCGCGTCGCGCTGGTGCATGACTTCGCGGTCCATCGTGAGCGTCTCCATCTGGCGATGGGCAAAATGCAGGATCGCGCCGCCGGGGGTTTCGTAAACGCCGCGGGACTTCATGCCCACGTAACGGTTCTCCACCATGTCCACGCGCCCGACGCCGTGTTTGCCGCCGAGCTTGTTGAGCGTCTTCATCACGCCCAGCGGTGAGAGCGCCTTGCCGTTGACCGCCACGCAGGTGCCCTTTTTGAAATCGAGCGTCACGTATTCGGGTTGGTTGGGCGCGTCTTCGGGGAACACCGAGAGCGTGGTGAAGGAGCCGCGGAATTTCCTGTCGCTCGCGTCCATCCACGGGTCTTCAAGAATGCCCGCCTCGTAGGAGATGTGCAGGAGGTTGCGGTCCATCGAGAACGGCTTCTTGGCACTGGCCTGGACGGGGATCTTCTTCTTGTCGCAATACGCGATCATCTCGGCGCGGCCGGGAAATTCGTCGCGATATCGCGCATCGCGCCACGGAGCGATGACCTGCAAATCCGGCGCGAGCGCGGCGGCGGTGAGTTCAAAGCGCACCTGGTCGTTGCCCTTGCCGGTCGCGCCGTGCGCGATGGCGTCGGCCTTTTCCTTTTTGGCGATCTCGACCATGCGCTTGGCGATGAGCGGCCGCGCGATGCTCGTGCCGAGGAAATACTGGCTCTCGTAAACCGCACCAGCGCGGATCATCGGGAAGATGAAGTCCGTGGCAAACTCCTCCTGCAGGTCATCGATGTAGATCTTGGAAGCACCGGTCTTCTTCGCCTTCGCTTCGAGGCCGGTGAGTTCGTCTTCCTGCCCGATGTTCGCGCAGAAGGCGATCATCTCCGCGTTGTACTTTTCTTTGATCCAGGACAGGAGCACCGAGGTGTCGAGTCCGCCCGAGTAAGCCAGAACAATTTTCATGTGGGGCAGATTAAACCGGCAAAATGCAACCAGCGCAAAGCGGAAATGAACCTCAAGGCGCGAAGCCGAAGCTGAGTTTCACGGCAGAATACTCCGGATGGATTTTACCTTCGCGCGTGCGAATGGTGAGCGGCGGCTCGGTCCAGGTCTGACCGCGAAACCATTCGGGCAAATCCGCCGCGCGCGTCAGGCCAAATAAACCAATCATCGGCGGCTCGCCCTCGCGAAAAATCACCGGTCGTTGGCGAACAATGGAAAGGCCGGCCGCTTTGGCCGCTTCGTGGACGCGCGCGAGTTGGGCCGCGGGCTCGATTTGGAAGACGCACGCAAAGAGGCCCCCCGGCGCGAGATGTTTCGCGGCGGCGTTGCAATAGTCGGCAACGGAGCCGCGCACTTCGAATCGACACGCAACTTTCTGCGGATGCTCACTCTGTATCCCCGCCGCCAGCGGCCAATACGGCGGGCTGCCGGTAATCAGGTCAAACTTCTCGGCGTCACGAATGACGGCGGGCTCCCGAAAATCCCCAGTGCGAATTTCGTAGCGATCGGTGAGGCCGTTGTAGCGCGCAGATTTTTTCGCGAGCGCCACGCTGGTTTCTTGCGCCTCGACCGTCACGAAACGCGCGCCGGGCAACCGCCACGCGCAGATCATTCCCACCGAGCCGATGCCGCTGCCGAGATCGAGCACCGTGCTTGCCGTGGGACACCAACTCGTGCCGTACCACGCGGTGAGAATGTCGTCGGTGGAAAAGCGATGGCCGTCCTTGAGCTGGAAAATCCGAAAACGACCGCTGATGGCATCGAGAGTTTCGTGATCTTCCACCGGGCCGCTGGCGGTCAGCCCTGGCGGGATTGGCCCGGGTTTCGCCCAGCCTTTGAAATGTGAATCTTGCGGCGTGGAAATCATCTTACTTCTGCGCCCGTTCGAGTTTCTGATCATCCCAGGAAGCCGGATCGTCGAGCGATTCCAGATGGGTGAACACGGTCGTCTGCGGCAAGGCCTGACGAATGTCCGCCTCGATTCGTTCCAGCAATTCATGTCCGCGATGCACCGTCCAGTCGCCGGGCACGAGCACGTGGACGGAAACGAATTTGCGCGCGCCCGATTGCCGCGTGCGGAGCGCGTGAAACTGCACGCCGCCTTTTTCGTAAGCCTCGAGAATCTTCTTCACTGCCGCCACGTCCTCGGGTTTCAGCGCCGCATCCATCAGGCCGGAAATTGACCGGCGCACGATGCTCGTGCCGGTCCAGCAAATATTCGCCGCCACGAGCAACGCCACCACGGGGTCCAGCCAGTTCCAGTGCGTGAATGCCACCAAGCCGACCCCGACCAACACGCCCACACTCGTCCACACATCGGTGAGCAGATGATGCGCGTTTGCCTCCAACGTGATGGAGTTTTGCTTCCGACCCACGCGCAACAAGACGAGCGCGACCAGCAGATTGACGACGGCCGCCGCCGAGGAAACGAGCACGCCCAGCCCAATGGCCTCGAGTGCCTTTGGATGAATCAACCGCGGCACCGCAGCAATGCCGATGCTCAACGCCGCCACCAGAATCAAGCCGCCTTCGAGACCGCTCGAAAAATATTCCGCCTTGCTGTGGCCGTACGCGTGGTCCTCGTCGGCCGGTCGTTCGGCAACTTTCAACATCGCCAGCGCCATCAATCCGCCGACGAGATTCACGATCGATTCAACCGCGTCGGACAGCAACCCCACCGAGCCGGTGATGAGATACGCGCCGGTCTTCAGTCCAATGGTCACCAAGGCTGCTCCGATGGAGAGCCAGGCGAATCGGGTAAGGGACGCAGATTGCACGTTGGGCGGATTAGACACGAACGGTTGGACTTCGCCAAGCTTGCGCTCGGATAAGTGTTCCAAAATGCCAACGGCTCGGTTACATCCAAATGCACAAATGGCTGATGGCAAACAAAGCGATCCGCAAACCTCCACCACGGCGCCAAAACGAAGGCCGCTCTGGAATCGCCTCTTGAAGTTTGCGCTGTGGAGCGCGCTCAGTTTGATCGTGCTGGTCTCGGCAGTGATCGGCGGGTTGTTCTGGAAACATCGCAGCATCGTTGGCGTGAGGCCGGGGGAATTGCAGACGAGCGTGAAACCCGGCGAACTCGGGCGTTGGGTGAATCCCTTTGTCGGCACCGGCGGTTTTCCGTGGGTTTGCGGCAATAACTTTCCCGGCGCGATGGTGCCGCTCGGCATGGTGCGGCTCGGACCGGAAACGGTTTCCTGGCTGGGCCATAAGCGCGCGCTGAATTCGTCCGGCTATTTCTACGGCGACGATCAAATCCTAGGCTTCAGTCACACGCGGCTCAACGGCACAGGCGCGACGGATGGCGGACATTTTCTGGTCATGCCCGCGCGCGCGGCGGTTGACCTGAAGAAATTTCATGCCGGGCAAACGACGAAGTTCTCGCACAGTCAGGAAATCGCCTCGCCCGGTTACTACGCGGTCAAACTCCCGCAACTCGACACGCTCGTGGAACTCACCGCCACGGCGCGCGTGGGTTTGCATCGCTATACCTTCAACTCCGGCAAGCCGCCGCATCTGATCCTCGATGTGGCCAATGCGCTCGGCGGCAAGCGCAGTCGCGAAGCGGAAGTGCGCGTCCTGCCAGACGCCAGCGAATTGGAAGGCGCGGTGCGGACGTTTGGTTCTTTTGCGAGCCGTTATGGTGGACTGAAAGTGTACTTTGTGGCGCGGTTCGATCAGCCGTTTGCCAGCTACGGCACGTGGAGCGACAGCATTTTCACCGCGAATCAGACGAACGCGACGGGCGATCGAGTCGGCGCGGACTTGAGCTTTGCGGCGAGTTCACAGCCAACGGTCGTCACCTTGAAGCTGGCAATTTCCCATGTGAGCATCGCGAATGCTCGCGCGAATCTCGAAGCCGAGGCCGCCAACCTCGGTTTCGATCAAGCCGTCGCCGCCGCGCAGCAAGCCTGGGAGAATCAGCTCGCGCTGATCAAAATTCAGGGCGGCACGGAGACGCAGCGCCGGATTTTCTACACCGCGCTCTTCCGCGCGTTTCAAATGCCGACGTTGTTCAGCGACGTAAATGGCGAATACATCGGCTTCGACCGGAAGGTGCATCGTGCAGACGGCTTTCGTTACTTCACTGACTTCTCGTTGTGGGACACGTTTCGTACCACGCACCCGCTTTACACATTGATCGCGCCGGACGATCAGCGTGACTTCATCACGTCGCTGCTGAAAATG
>CAYWCK010000461.1:0-692 GCA_964456685.1 uncultured Bifidobacteriaceae bacterium
CAATTCGGTGAACGCCATTTACGAGACTGCGGACCACACCCTCTGGATCGGCACCAAGGGCGGCGGCTTAAATCGCTTTAAGGACGAGAAGTTCACGGCCTACACCACGAAGCAGGGTTTGTTCAGCGATGAAGTTTACGAAGTAATTGAAGATGAACTTGGGTTCTTCTGGATGAGTTGTCGCAAAGGCATTTTCCGCGTCAAGAAATCGGACTTCGACGATTTGGATCGCAAAACGATCGAGTTGGTCACGAGCATCGTGTTTGGCAAGGCGGATGGTTTGTTCAGCGTGCAGTGTAACGGCGTCGCGAAACCTTCCGCATGGAAAGCGCGCGATGGCCGGATTTGGTTTCCTACGATTCGCGGCGCGGTGGCGGTCGAACCGCGGATCAAGTTCAACGATAAACCGCCTCCGGTTTTCATCGAAGAAATCATCGCGGACCAGCAGCCGCTTCCTTGGAGCGCAGAGTCCATGAGCAATGCGCCGCCGCTGAGAATAGCTCCGGGCCGGGGCGATGTCGAAATCCGTTTCGCCGCACTCAGTTTTCAGGCCCCCGAGCGCAACCGGTTCAAGTACCAGCTCGAGGGCATTGATCCGGACTGGAACGATGCGGGTTCAAGCCGGGTGGTGCGCTACTTCAACCTCGGGCATGGCAGTTACCGGTTTCACGTCATTGCGTGTAACAACGATG
>CAYWCK010000461.1:702-4161 GCA_964456685.1 uncultured Bifidobacteriaceae bacterium
GGGGTTTGGAACCGGGTGGGCGCCACGGTGGCGCTCGTGTTCGAGCCACATGTGTGGCAGACGTGGTGGTTCAAGCTGGCGATCGTCTTGGCCGCCGCCTTGTTGCTGGTGGCGTGGTATCGAAGCCGAGTGGCGCAACTGCGCCAGATTGAAAATTTACGCGTTCAGATCGCCGCCGATCTGCATGATGACGTCGGCGCCCGCCTGACCAAGGTCGCCATGGTCACCGAGTGGCTCGATGGGGAAACCACCGAGGCCAATCCTAACAAAGCCCACATCAAAAACATTTCGCGGACGACGCGGGAGATCATTCAGGCCATGGATGAAATCGTGTGGACCATCAACCCGAAGAACGACACCCTGGACAATCTGGCCAATTACGTTTTTCAGTATGCCCAGGATTACTTCCAGAACAGCGGGTTGCGTTGCCGGCTGGACATGCCCGCTAAATTGCCTGAGCACACGATGTCCACCGAGGAACGCCATAACATCTTCATGGCGGTGAAGGAGGCCTTGAACAACGTGATCAAGCACGCCCACGCCACGGAGGTCCGCATCAGTCTTTCCACAACCGATGACCTTCTCACCATCCTGATCGCCGACAACGGTCGTGGGTTCATCTCGCCTTCGCCTTCCGTTACGGGCGATGGCTTGGAAAATATGCGTGCGCGCCTGCGTCGCATCGGCGGCGTATTAGCGCTCGCCAACAACGTGGGCGGGGGTGCTTTGGTGCGCATGGAGGTGCGCATCAAATGAACTCGCTCACCCCACATGTTCGTGTGGATTGGTCAACCGTGTTAAAGGGAGGAGGATGCTAATGGGAGTCAACCGAATGGCCATTAAAGTCTCGATCATCGAGGACGACGATTGGATCCGCGAAAATCTGGCGGCCCAAATTGGACGTACGGGCAAATTTTGTTGCGCTGGCTCTTACCAGAATGGTGAGGACGCGCTCAAACAATTGCCGCAAAACCCGCCGGATGTCGTCCTGATGGACATCAACCTGCCGCGGATGAACGGCATTGAATGTGTGCGGAAGCTTAAGTCCCTCCTACCAACGGTGCAGGTGATGATGCTCACGGTTTACGAAGACAGTGAACGAATCTTTAACTCACTGCTGGCCGGAGCCAGTGGTTACCTGCTCAAGCGCACACCCCAAGCGGAAATTCTGGAAGCCATTGAGCAGGTGCATCAGGGCAATTCGCCGATGAGCGGTCACATCGCGCGCAAGGTTGTTCAGTACTTCAATCAGCGCGGCAGTCCGGATACGGAGATCGAAAAACTTTCCAAGCGCGAGCGCGAAGTGCTCGACCACCTTGCCCAAGGAATTCCTTACAAGGAGATTGCCGATGTGCTCGGGCTCAGTATCGATACTGTGCGGATGCACATCAAAGGTATCTACGGCAAACTGCACGTGCATTCCCGCGGCGAAGCGGTCGCCCGTTACCTGCGCAAGTAAACCGCGTTTGCTTACGGCAGCTGGACCACGCGGTAATAGCGCTCCACAACGCCAGTTAATCCGTTATTGGTGAAGCTGGCGTTGCTCGAAGCCCCGGTGACCGTGCCCAAAGCGGTCCAGTTGGTTGCGAACATATTGGAACGCCACTCGACCGCATACACCACATTGGACTCGGCTCCCCAATGCACCGCCACGGAGTCCTGACTCAACAGCGTGATGAATATGTAAGGAAACGCTGGTGGGGGTAAGTTCGGCGTGAACGTGTAACCATTGCTCACTGTAACCGACTGGAGGTCTGGGTTCACAAGCGTGACATCCACGGGGCCTGCGGAATGCGCAGGCGTGACGAGGGTGATGTAGCTAGAATTGAAATATGTGAGACTGGTGGCGTTACTACCGCCAAACTTCACCGTCAACCCAGGGGCAAAATTGCTGCCGACGATCACCACGGGCGTGTTTCCATCCACCGACCCCGAGCTAGGCGAAATCTCGGTGATGATGGGCGTTGGCGGAACGAACTGATAGGTAAACGCATTTAGTGCCGTGGCGGTTTGAGCATCCGGGTTTTGAACGGAAACATTCACCGTTCCCGCGCCGTGCGCTGGAGAAACGGCGGTTATCAAAGTTGCATTGCTGTAGTTAACGGAAAGGGCATTGCTGCTACCGAAGGTTACCGTGAGGCCGTTGAAGAAGTTCGATCCCGTGATGGTGACTAGCGTGCCGCCGGCGTCCGAACCGCTTGCAGGCGTCACTGTGGCGATGCCCGGCGCCGGCGCGTTGACATAGGAAAAGCTGTTTGAGAGAGACGAGAACTGGCCATCCGGGTTGAGCACCGTGACCGTAACCGTGCCCGCGCTATGAGCCGGTGCAATCGCCGTGAGCAACGTGGAGTTGCTGAAGTTCACCGTAGTTGCCGGGGTCGTGTCAAACTTCACGGTCGCGCCGGCGACGAAGTTGGAACCAACCAAACTGATCAATCCCCCACCGAAGGTGTAATCAGAAACTGGTTGCACCGACACCAAAGACGGCGGACGCGTGAGCGGCGGGATGGCAGCCTTCGCTATTGCGGCCGTGGGAATCGTTTGGCCCTTGTTCGTATCGGTAACGTAGGCCTGGAAATAGATGACTGTCGGGTTGGTTGTGGAGTTCAACTGCGTGTAAAGCAGATCGGTGGTGCCGCCCATCGGTTGGGTGAGGCCGTTCGTTGGCGAACTTGAACGCAAGCGGAGCGATTGCAGGATGGTGTCCTGGTAAGCCGGTGAAGCGCTGGAGCCAAATGCATCCACCACGGCAGCGCCCGTGAACGGATAACCATTGGCATCCGTGCTGGGTTCATCCAGTACGAGACGGGCAACGGCGCGAATTTGTGTGCGCGCAAGCGGAAGCACCGCGACCGATGACACAAACAGACCCTTGCGTCCATCCGTTCGGAAAAAGGTCAGGTCTTGCGGGCCGTAAAAGGTGTTGGTCCCGTCCAACATCATGGCCGGAGATGGGAGGCGAGGAATAACGGGGGTGATGACCGAGTTGGCATTGCTATTGACGCCACCGATAGCCCGATCGTCGAAGTCGAGACTCAGTGGATTGGCGGCCAGCGTGGCGGCGTTGGCCGGGACGCGCCAGATGCGCGGCGGTTCCGTAAATTCCACCGAGAAATAGCAATTGCCTTCGTCATCAACCTCGATGCCGTTCAAGCGTGTGTCGCCAGCGCCAAGGCGGGCGCCGACGGAATCTTGGATCGGGCCGCGGAGGGTGCCCCACAGCCGGCGCCAAGGATATTGTGGCGAACCAATCATGGCATCGTTGCTCCAGCCTTCGGCGTGGTTGCCCAATGCGAGAAAAACATAAGTCACCCCGTTGATGGTGCGGGACGCAATGCCACGAGGAATGCCTTCCCGCGTGTTACCATTGGCATTCGTGAGATCGTTGGGAATGTAGAGTTCTGCGCTCAGGGCGCGGTTGAGCGCGCTGGGATCGCCGCCGGCGGGAGCGCCGCCCAA
>CAYWCK010000462.1:0-4148 GCA_964456685.1 uncultured Bifidobacteriaceae bacterium
GGTTTCAATTCCGTTGGGGATGGTCGCTTGATTCTTAGCGGTCCGAACGCCAACAGCTTCAGCGGCCCCACCACGTTTCGCCTGGGCACGTTGGAGTTGTCCAAACCAAATGGCATTGCGGGGATTCCCGACAGCTTGACGGTGGGCTACAGCACGAACGGCGCACCTGGCGCTTTTGTGAAATGCAACGCCTCGGGGCAATTCGCACCCGCGGGCGGCGCGAGCCTTCTGATCAATTCCGTCACCCTCAACGAGAACAGCACGCTCGACTGCGGTGGTTTCAATCAATCCGTGCCGAATCTTAATCTCACGCGCGCCACGATCCAGACCGGCGCCGGCGTCCTTTCGCTTGCCGGTGACCTGCGTGCGTACGCCGTCAATGGCACGAGTTCCTCGTATATGCTTGGCAATCTCCAACTCCAGACCGGTCTTGATTCCACCCACGGTTTCCAGGTGGATACCAACGCGTTGCTTTGGTGTAACGCGGCCATCAGTGAAACCGGCGGCCCGCAAATAATTCAGAAGTTGGGCTCGGGTCAATGGCTCGGTCTTGGCGACGTGAGCATTACCGGCGATATCGACGTCCAAGCCGGACGTTGGCTCGCTGGTGGTTCGAATCCTTTCGGCAGCGCCGCGGCGCCGACGATCGTTGAAGACGGCGCGTCCTTGGTCACCTTCACAGGCACGTTTGCCGAGCCATTGCAACTCTCCGGTGGTGGCGATGGCGGCCCAATCACCCTCAACACCAACGCCGTCGTGTATGCGGAAACCAATGGCGTTATCACCTTGATCGGTGCCATTTCCGGGCCGGGCAATTTGGTGAAAGACGGCGGCGGCTTGTTGAAGTTCTCCGGCACTGACGCGAATACTTACGCCGGCTCCACGATTGTCAATCGCGGCAAACTGGAACTTGGCAAGTCCGGCGCGGTGGCCGTTCCCGGCCCGCTGACGTGCGAAGGCCTGGGGACGTCGTCGGGAGTTCGATTGATGCTCGCCAACCAAATCAGCGACAGCAGCCACGTGCAACTCAACGGCTCGACCTATCTCGACCTGAACGGAAACTCTGACACGATCGGTTCAATTGCTGGCACGGGGTCGGTTTTGCTCGGCACCGGCACGTTGACCACGGGCGGCAATAATGTTTCTTCTTCGTTGGCGGGCAGCATTCTTGGCAGCGGCGGAATTACGAAAACGGGCACGGGCACGTTTTCGCTCACCGCCCTCAACAGTTACACCGGCACAACGACCGTGAACGGCGGCACGCTTCTCGTGTTCGGCCAGCAGCCGTCGAGTCCTGTTAGCATCAACACCGGTGGCACGCTCAGGGGAACGGGCAAAGTGGGGAACATTTCCGATTTGAACGGCCACGTTGCGCCCGGCGCGAGTCCGGGAATTCTCGTTTGCAGCAACTACTCCACGTTCACGCCGGCGAACCTCCTGCAAATTGAAATCAATGGCGCGGTGCCCGGCAGCGGCTACGACCAACTCCAAGTCAACGGCAACGTGCTCCTCATGGGTGGCATGGTGCAGGTGGCCATGAACTATGGCGGCGCGGTGAGCAACACGTACGTCATCATCAGCAATGACGGAAACGATCCCGTGAGCGGCACGTTCACCGGCCTGACGGAGGGCGCAATGCTGACGAACAACGGTGTGGTTTTCCAAATCACCTACCACGGTGGGGACGGCAACGACGTGGCGTTGATCCAAAAGAATCTCGCGACCGGTCCGCTCATCTCCGCTGTTCAAATCGTCAGCGGCTTGCTCAATCTCACTGCCAGCGGTCAGCCTGGTGCGCTTTACACCGTCGAGGCGACCGCCAGTCTCACGCTACCAATCGATTGGATCAACATCGGCAGCGCTCAGGCCGATGGCGGTGGCGTGATTCACTTCAGCGATCCGGATACGCAGCACTATTCCGCGCGATTCTATCGCTTGCGTCTGCCGGGATTGGCGGGATCGGAATGCCTGGTGAATTCCGCTCCGCTTTACTCCGGGCACATTTTCGACGACAGTGGCGCGTGCACGCCGCAAGTCGATTCGCTTTGGGATTAGCCTTTTTGTGCCTTGCCTCCGCGCAAGTCATGGCGGGTGGCAGCGGGCTGAATGTCGTTGTTGTCGCCAACGCGGCGAGTTCAAATTCGCTCGAACTCGCCAACTACTATTGCGAAAAGCGCGGGGTTCCGCCGCAAAATGTCCTGCGGATCAACTGGACGGGGAGCAAGGTGGATTGGACCAAGGCCGACTTCGAGAGCTTCCTGCGTTTGCCGCTCAACAGTCTCCTCGCGAGCCGCAACCTGAGCAACCAGGTTGATTTCGTTCTGCTCTCGATGGACATCCCGTACCGCGTGAACTTGAGCACCGGTTCGGGGGCCACGAGCGGAATCAACAGCACCACGGCGGCACTGTTTTACGGTTTCAAACCGGACGGCTGTAATCTACCGAATTGCCCGGCCGGGATCGTCAGTTGCAATCTGCCGAATCCCAGTTCCAATGCGTATGCCGGCAGCGAGACTATCTTTCGCCAAACGCCGCCAATCAGCGCCAGCAGCAATTCCTGGCTGGTCATGATGCTTACGTTCAGCAACCTGGCGAAGGCCAAGGCCATCGTGGATTTGGGAGTGGCAAGTGACAGCAGTTATCCCACGCAGACCACGTATCTGGCCAAGAGCTACGATCTGTTTCGGAACGTTCGCTACGTGGAATTCGATGACGCGATCTTCAATACGCGGCTGTACGGCGGTTATTCGTTGAATTCAACCAACACCTATACCAGTGCGAATCTGCCGATCCTGCTCGGATTCCAGAACGGCGTGTCCAGCTACAATCTCTACCAGACGGCGTTTGTGCCGGGAGCGATGGTGGACAACCTGACTTCCTACGGCGGCCTGCTGTTTGAGACGAGCGGGCACACGGGCGTCATGGATTTCCTCAATGCCGGCGCCACGGCCAGTTACGGCACCGTCGTCGAGCCGTGCAATTATCTCGAAAAATTTCCCTCCTCGATGAACTACTTTTACCAGGCGCGCGGCTTTACGATTGCGGAATCCTACTACCAGAGCCTGACCAATCCGTATCAGGGCATTTTGGTGGGCGAACCTTTGGCCGCTCCATTCGCGCGCCCGGCCGCTGGTCAGTGGCTGGGCCTGCCCACCGCCGCCTTGCTCAGCGGGACAACCAATCTCACTCTCACGGTGGACGCCGCGGACGCCGCGCATCCGGTTCAACAAGTGGATTTGTTCGTGGATGGCCTGCTCAGCCTAACGCTCACCAACATTCCGCCACGCACCAACAACATTCTCCACGTCACACTCAACGGATATCCCACCAACTACACCGTGCCGGCGAATGCCACGATCAAGTCCGTGGTTTCCAACTTGGTTTTGCGTTTGAATCGCAACACCTATTCCAACGCGACCAAGGTGGCCGCCTTCGCGCATGGCGACCGCATTGAACTGCAAAATCTCGATCCCGATGTGCCCGGCGCGAATGTCACGGTGAGTGCCAGCAATTCCATCGGCACCGCCACTGTGCTCACCAGCTTCCTTTCGACCAGCCAGCCGCAATTCCTCGATACCCTCGCGTATGGCCGGCGGGAATTCACCATCGCCGGCAATCTCGTCCTGGGCGACTACCTTAGCCTGTCCGTCACCAAGACCAACGGTGGCGGCGTAACCGTCACGGCCACGAATCTGAACAGCGGCGCGACCTTCAGCGATTTTGTGCAGGGCTTCGTCAACTCGATCAACAACCATGCCGGGCTGCAAGGTGACGATGGGTTGATCGTCGAGGATCTGCTTTTTTCCGCCACGGCACTCGGCGAGCCGCTGGCTGTTTTTAACCTCCGCGCGCGGTCGCTCGGAGTGAAGGCATCGGAAATCGAAGCGTGGCTCACGGGCAGTTTCACCATCACCCCGTTGACGCAATCCCGGATTGCGGAAAACATCAACGATCTGCGCGCCCGCAATCACCTTTACCTGACCGCCGGACTGACGAATCTGCCGCTGACGTTTGCCTTCAATACGGTCACCCAGGCGGATGGTTTCCATGAATTGACCGCCGTGGCCTACGAGGGCAGCCACGTGCGCACGCAGTGTCGCTTCTCGCAAATCGTGCGCATCACCAATTCGCCGCTGGCGGCCACCTTG
>CAYWCK010000463.1:0-4148 GCA_964456685.1 uncultured Bifidobacteriaceae bacterium
GCCACGGCCAGTTCGAAAAAGTTGCTCGCGCCGATGAGCGCGCCGGGCGAGGCGACGTTGTGCGGGACTTTGAGCCAGCGCATCAGCAGGTAGGCCAGCGACGAATTGAAATACACCTGCAACGTGATCGGCACCGCCAGCAGCAGCACCGCGAACCATTTGCTCGTCAGGTTCTCGGCTTGAAACGCGAAGATCAGCACCAGCGTGAGCAGCAGAGCGGCGATGGTTACGGGATGAAATTTCGGGAGCAGCTTTTGCTCGAACCACTCACGACCGCGCGCCTTCAACAGCAGTGTGCGGGTCAACCAGCCGGCGATCAACGGAATCACGATGAACACCACGACCGACGTGATGAGCACTTTGGACGGCACCACCACGTTCGCGACGCCACACAGAAACATCACGATCGGGGCAAAGGCGACGAGCATGATGAGGTCGTTCACCGCCACTTGCACGAGCGTGTAAACCGGGTCGCCATCCGTCAAATAACTCCAGACGAACACCATCGCCGTGCACGGTGCCGCCGCGAGGATGATCAAGCCGGCGGTGTATTCCCGCGCCAGTTCCGGCGGTATCCACGCGCGAAAGACAACCTGCATGAACAGCCAGCCTAGCAGCGCCATACTGAACGGTTTCACCAGCCAGTTGACGAACAGCGTCACGCCCAGCCCGCGCGGCTTGCGGGCGATGCCGCCGAGCGCGGTGAAATCCACCTTGAGCATCATCGGATAGATCATCAGCCAGATCAGCACCGCGATGGGAATGTTCACCTGCGAGCCGCGACCGAACTCCAGCCGGCTCAGGGCGGCGGTGAAACCGGGCGCGAGTTTGCCGAGGGCGACGCCGACGATCATGCACAGAAAAACCCAGACCGTCAGGTAGCGTTCGAAAAACGCCAATCGCTTTGGTGTTGATTCTCCAATGCTCATGACTTGCAGCAATCATTCCCGCAGCAATCCGCACCCGGCTTGCGCGCACGCACTTCGAGACTCACAATGTAATCGGACGGCTTCGTTCCCGGCGGCAGTTGCGCCACGATTTTCTGGTAAAGCGGGTCCTCGAAACTCGTCATCGCCGCCACGTATTCCGGCTTGGGCTTCAAGACGATATCCGTCAGCCCTGCCGCCCGCGCCCATTGTTCGGTCTCGCTGACCAGTGCCGCGCCCGCCACACAACCCACGAGCGCCTCGACCATTTTCAAAACCGCTGGCGGCAACGGCTGCAACAGAGCCATGTCCGACACCGCCACGCGTCCGCCGGGTTTCAATACGCGCGCCATCTCGCGCCACACTTGCGGTTTGTCGGGGGAGAGATTGATGACGCAATTCGAGATGATCACGTCCACGGAATTATCCGCCACCGGCAGATGTTCGATTTCACCGAGGCGAAACTCGACGTTGTCCAGTCCGGTTTGCGGGCGATAACTCGCGGTGTTGCGCCGCGCCTTGGCGAGCATTTCCGGAGTCATGTCCACGCCGATGGCCCGCCCCGTCGCACCGACTTTGCGACCGGCGATGAAAACATCAAAGCCGCCACCACTGCCGAGATCGAGCACCGTCTCCCCGGGCTTGAGTGCGGCGAGCGCGGCTGGATTGCCACAGGACAGCCCCATGTTCGCTCCCTCCGGCAACGCTTCGAGTTCCGCTTTCGAATAACCGAGTTCGCGCGCGAGCTTGTCGGCGTCCGTCGGCGAGGAGCCGCAGCAGGAAACGCCTTTGGGAGTGCAGCCCGCGGCCGTATCCACGGCAATCTTCGAGTAGCCGCCCCGCACCATTTCGCGGACCGCCTGTTCCTTTTCAAGTGTGCTGGTTGTGTTCATAAATTCATTTAGATGGCGGTCAACAACGTCGCCGGCAGATTTCCGTCAGGTCCATTTTCAAAATTTTCTGCAGTTGTTTGCGGTCCGCCTCCGCGTCGGGCGTTCGGGCCAGGGATTTTTGCACCCAGTCCAGCGCTTCCCGCACCGCCACGGGCGCCGACGGGTCCGGCAGCCGGTAATAAACCCAGCGCTCATCCTTGCGCGACACCACCAACCCGGCGTGCTGGAGAATGGAGAGGTGCTTGGACACCGTGGACGTTGCCAGGCCAAACAGCTCGGTGATCTGACAGACGCACAATTCACCGCGCCGGAGCGCCAGCAAGACCCGCACGCGGTTGGGATCGGACAACGCCTTGGTGAGAGCCATGAATTCGCGCATATCGTTCTATATTTCGCCAAACAACGAAATGAATGTGGTCCAGGTGAAAGGAACTGGCAAACGCTTTTTCAGTTATTCCTCCCGCCGCCCGGATGCGACTCCTCGCCCCCATGGCAATTGCTCCTCTGCCAATTGAGAGGCACCATCTCTGTGAAGCAAAATTCTTGGAAATTGTGCTTCCCAATTTTCATCACGAATTTACAGTCGCGCCCATGTCTAAAAACCACGACGAACGCAGCGCGACGCTTTCGCGGAGACAGTTCCTCCGGGCGGCCACGGTGGTCGGCGCGGGGGGGTTGCTCGCTCGCAGCGCGGCCAACGCCTGGGCCGAGGCCACAGTGACGCTGCCCTTCGCGAACGGCGAACGAGCATTGGTGAAGTATCCCCAAAAGCGTCCGCTCATCCGGCTCACCACGCGCCCGCCGCAGCTCGAAACGCCCTTTTCCGTTTTCAACGAAGGCTTGATCACGCCCAACGACGCGTTCTTCGTCCGCTACCATCTGGCGAACATCCCGACGGAAATTGATCCCGACAAATTCCGGCTCGAAATCAAAGGCAAGGTGAACACGCCGCTGACACTTTCGCTCGCGGAGTTGAAATCAAAGTTCGAGCCGGTTGAACTCATCGCCGTCAATCAATGTTCCGGCAACGGCCGCGGCTTCTCGACTCCCCGGGTCGGCGGCGGCCAGATGGGCAACGGCGCGATGGGCAATGCGAAATGGAAAGGCGTCCGCGTCAAGCAACTGCTCGAAAAGGCCGGCGTGGCAGCGGGCGCGAAGCAGGTCGCGTTCAACGGCCTCGACACGCCGGTGACGGACAAAACCCCGGACTTCGCGAAAGCTTTGGACGTGGATCAAGCTCTGGACGAGGACGTGATGCTGGCTTACGAAATGAACGGCGAGGATTTGCCCATGCTCAACGGTTTCCCGCTGCGGCTGGTTGTGCCCGGCCATTTCGGCACGTATTGGGTCAAGCACGTGAACGAGATCACCGTGGTCGATGAGACGTTCAAGACCTTCTGGATGAACCCAGCCTATCTGATTCCCGACAACGCCGGCGCGTGCGTTGAACCCGGCACCACGCCGGCAAAAACCAAACCCATCGCGCGCTTCAACGTCCGTTCGTTCATCACCAGCCTCGCGGACGGCGACAAAATAAAGACCGGACAGCCGCTCACCGTCCGCGGCATCGCGTTCGACGGCGGCTACGGCATTCGTGAAATTTTGTTTTCAGAAGACGACGGCAAATCCTGGCGCACCGCGGAACTGGGCAAAGACCTGGGCAAATACTCCTTCCGCGAGTGGACCATTCCGTTCACCCCACCGCGCGCCGGCGCTTATGCACTAAAGGTCAAAGCCACCAACCGCATTGGCCAGTCACAACCGATCGAACCGCTCTGGAATCCGGCCGGTTACATGCGCAACGTCGTTGAAACAGTGAAGGTCAACGCTGCCTAACGTCACATGAAGAAATCACTTTTCTGCCCGCTCTTAATCCTGGTGGCCGTCGGTGTCGCCCATGGCGGCGGCCCGCAAAAGATCGAGCTGCCGCCGGAAACCGGCTCCTTCAAGCTCGCGCCCGGTGCGGAGATCGCCAACGGCCAGTGCCTCACCTGCCACTCCGTCGAATACGTTTCCACGCAGCCGCCGATGCCACGCCCGTTTTGGGCGGCCTCGGTGAAGAAGATGATGGACAAATACAGCGCGCCCGTGCCGGCGGAACAGGTTGATCCGCTCGTGGACTATCTTGTCGTCAATTACGGCGCGACCACAAATTCCGCCGCGGCAAATACGCCCGCGCAATCTCCGCCAGTGACAAGCAAGCCGGTGGAAACCAGCGCAGCCGATGCCGCTCAACTCGTGACGAAATACGGTTGCCTCGGCTGTCACAACGCGACCGTCAAGATCGTGGGCCCGGCCTACCGCGACGTCGCCGAGAAATACAAAGCCA
>CAYWCK010000464.1:0-4145 GCA_964456685.1 uncultured Bifidobacteriaceae bacterium
CCGAAGCCGGGGTGATGTACGTCGCCGGTGGCGCGGTGAAAGGTTATGGCCAAGGCAATGCCAGCGGCGTGTTCGGTTGCAGTCCGAACGACCCACAACCTTGGAAAACCGGCCCCCGCACCACCAACGGCAACACCTGCGGCACGATGTTCGCGGCTGGTTTTGCGGAAGGCGCCGGCACGGTCAATCCAGTGCAAGCGGGCTACCTCCGCCGCGCCATTGATTACCGCTCCGTGTTGGGCGAGATCATCCGCAAACATCTTGGCGCACAATTCGATGTCGCCAATCCCTACAATGCCTCGCAACTCGGCCGCATCATTCCGGGTTACGCCAGCGCATCGGAGAAACTGTACGTCGGCGGTCAGTCCGGCCTCGACGGTGTGGCCATTCGCGGCGAATTGGGCATTCTCTGAGCCTGCCACCCGACGCGCCATGCATCGTTCCTGCTGTCGCCTTCGGCTGGCCACTGCCCTGCTCGCTGTCGCATTGCTGGGGCCGGGTCTAACCGCGTGGGCAATTTCCCTGACGCTCAGTCCCAACGCGGACGCGTCCTTGTTGGAAGTCTCGCCAGATAACAGCATCGGCGCGCAAGCTTACGTCCTGAGTGGACGCACACAAAACGGCCCCCACGTCCGCACGTTATACCGTTTTGATCTCTCCGCACTTCCCACCAACGCGTTGATCCACGTCGTGACCCTCCGACTGGATTGTTTGAAGCGCTCGAGTGAACCCATGTGCGTGGCCGACTGCTCGTTTGGATTGCATCGCATGCTGCGGCCGTGGGGTGAAGGCACCAACTACGCCGCGCAAAGCCCGGGCCAGGGCGTGCCGGCCAGCCCCGGGGACGCAACCTGGAACAACGCTTTTCATCCCACCAACGCTTGGGCCACCCCCGGCGGTTTGGCGGGCGTGGATTTTTCCACGGCCGAGAGTTCGTTTCAGTACATCACCTCGCCAGACGCGTCTCCGTTCTACTTCGAATCCACCCCGGAACTCGTGGACGATGTCCAATCTTGGGTGCGCGACCCCGGCACCAATCACGGTTGGATGATGATCGCCAACCCCGAGGAAGTCCTCTGCACCGCCCGCCGGTTTAACTCGCGCGAGTCCTTCGATGGCCCTCCCCAGTTGATGATTGAATACACCATTCCGCCCACGGTCACGGTGCTCTACACGCAAACCAACCCAGTCACGGGCTGGTTCGAACAGCGGGTGCGGATCACCAATCACCCCGGTTCCGGCACCGAGGCGGTGCGGCTGCTGCTTGGCGGTCTCGCTCCCAATCTGCAAGTGATGAACGCTTGCGGCTTCACGAATGGCGTGCCTTACGTCCAGTCGTTCGGCGCTGTGCCCGTGGGCGAGCCCGTTGAATTCGTGATCGATTACAACCTCAACGGGGGCGGAACCCCCGCGCCCGTTTTCACCGTGACGGCGGCGGCCGTGGTCACGCTCACGCCGGCCGGCGCGGTGACTGTGCAACCGATTCAGCGCGTGCTCTCCCTCGACGGTCCCACGCTGCTGCTACAATTCGCTACGCAAAGCAACCGCGTGTATTACGTGCAGTTCAGCAGCAATCTCCTGGCATGGCAGACGGCCCCACCGGCCATTACCGGCAGCGGCAATGCCCGTTTGTGGTTGGATCATGGCCAGCCGCAGACGGATTCTGCTCCCGGCCTCATGGGGGCACGCTTCTATCGGGTGCTCAGCAATTGAAGCGGCACATTGCCCTGCCCGGCCGTCTGGATTAGCTTCCAAGCATGTCACCAAGTTTCCGGCCTGCGCGCAGTGCTGCCTGCCTGGCACTCGTCGCCCTTTTCGCCCTGACCATGTTGAGGGCGGAAACAAACTCGCCTGCGCCACACTACGAAACGCGCGCTGTCCATGACCCCAACGGCATCGGAAAATTTTTCATGGGTCGAGAGATCGCGCACGTGATGGGGCACGAAGGCGCCAACTGGCTCGAACGACCCGAACGCGAAAAGGAGGAACGGCCGGACCTGCTCCTCGCCGCGCTCAAATGCCGGGCCGGAGATGCCGTGGCAGACATCGGTTGCGGCAGCGGATTTTACACCCGCCGCCTCGCCCACGCGGTTGGCACGAACGGGACCGTCTTCGCGGTGGACATTCAGCAGGAAATGCTCGACCTCCTCACCAACAAGCTTGCGGCGGAAAAAATCTTCAACGTCAAACCTGTGCTGGGCAGCACCAGCGATCCCAAGCTGCCCGCCGGAAAGGTGGATTTGATTCTGCTGGTTGATGTCTATCATGAATTCGATCAGCCGTTCGAGATGACGCAAGCCATGGTGCGGGCCCTCAAACCCGGTGGCCGGTTAGTGTTCGTCGAATTTCGCGGTGAAGATCCGAGCGTCCCCATCAAGGAAGTCCACAAGATGACCGAAGCCCAAATCCGCAAAGAAATGAGCATGCACCCGCTCGAATGGGCGGAAACCGTGGCCAGCCTCCCGTGGCAACACGTCATCGTGTTCCGCCGCAAGTCCTGAAAGCTGACCGCCGCAACCGCGGCAATTTTCCCCTCAAGTTATCCGGCGGCGAGCCGATGCTTCCCCCAATTGGCGTGGCTCTCCGCGCCCATGCAGGATTGTCAGACAAACACGGACGTTATGAAAGGCCCCCGACGTTGGCTCGTTTGGGTTGGTTTGGCCGCGGTGCTCGCAGGATACTTCCTCTCGCGGACAGACTCGACTCCTCGCATCACACAGATCACTCCGCGGCATCGCGCGGGGCATTCCAAGCAAACGCCGCCACAACGGCCTTTGGTTAACCCATCCGCGGTGACCAGCACCGAGCCAGCCACACTTGCGACGAACATGATGGCGGAAACGACGGAATCCCTCGCCGTGGTAGAGCAGACGTTGATCAACTTCGAGCCGGGCGTGCGGGACTGGAAACTTGCGGGCAACGGCGCCGTGCAAGGCTTCAAATTTGAACTGTTCGATGGTCAGGAATATGAGGCGATGCTTTCCCGACACGAATCCACCGCGCCGGATTGCGGGATTGTGGAAGGCCAGGTGAAAGATCACCCGGACAGCCATTTCCTGCTCGCCTATGTTGGCGAGGCCACGGCCGGAACGATCAGCGTGCCCGGACTCGGATTATATCAAATTCGATATGCGGGCAACGGCCAGCACCGCATCACCCAGCTCGACCCGGAAAAAATCCCGCCGTGCGGCGGCCCGATCGTGCCAGCGACCACCAGCGCAAGTACTGGGTCTTTGAATCCCGAGCCACCCTCGGACGTGGAGGGCGATGTCATCGCAGGCAGAACCAACAAGAACGATTTACTCCCGACAAAAATCTCCACCTCGAGCAGCACGGCCAGCAATGCGCCCCTCGCATTGGCGGATGGCTCTACCACGGTGGATCTCCTCGTTGTGTACACGCCGGCCGTGGCAACGGCCAACGGCGGCGCCGCTGGCGTATCCGCTTTGATCAACGCCGCCGTCACCACCGCAAACACCTGCTATTCTCACAGCGGAGTGGGGCTCACGCTCCGACTGGTTTGCGCGGCACAGATCACTTATACGGCGACAGGCAATTTGACTACCGACCTCACGAAATTGCAGAGCACGACTGACGGCGTGATGGATCAGGTCCACACATTACGTGAACAATACAAAGCGGATGTGGTCTGCCTGTTGGTCTCCAACGGCGGTGCCTACGCCGGGCTCGGCTATTTGTGGTCGCCGGGTGCGGGTTTGGGATTTGCTTCGTATGCCTTCTCCGTGGTCGTGGATGCTTATGCCGACTCGAATTTGACGCTGGCGCACGAAGTCGGTCACAACATGGGTTGTGGTCACGCCGTTGAAGATGGCGGCGGCGGGGCGTACTCGTATTCGTATGGCTGGAAATTCTCGGCCAGCGGCACCGCCTATCGCACGGTCATGGCTTACGCCCCGGGAAACCGGATCACCTATTTCTCCAACCCCAACGTCTCATTTCTCGGCGTACCCACGGGCACAGCCAGCGCCAACAATGCCCTCGGACTCCAAAACTCCAAAGCCACCATCGCGCAGTTCCGCTCCGGACTGACCCTGCTCGATCAACAGTGGGTGCCCGTGGCGAGTGGCGATTTCGACGCCGATGGGCAGACCGATTTGATTTGGCGCAACACCAGCAGCGGAAAA
>CAYWCK010000465.1:0-4143 GCA_964456685.1 uncultured Bifidobacteriaceae bacterium
ACGAAGGCATCGTCGAGACTGCCATCGCTGTTCAAGCGGCCAAGGTTGTTGCGCAACTCGCCTTCGAGTCCGGTGAATTCACCGCCGACTAGAATTTTCCCGCCGGCCTGCAACGCCAACGCGGTGACCGGACCATCAAGTGCCGGATGGAATGCCGCATCCAGCGCCCCGTTGCTTTCCAACTGGCCCAGATTGGTGCGCGTCAAACCGGCCAGACGAGTGAATGTTCCGCCAATCAGAATCTTGTCGTTGGTTTGGAGCGCGACACATTCGATCGTTTGCTCCTCGCCGGGGTTGAGCGTGGCATCAAGACTTCCGTCCGAATACAAACGGCCAAGGTAATTCCGCGATTGCCCGGCCAGCTCGGAAAACAGTCCGCCGGCCAAGAGCTTTCCATCGGATTGCACCGCGAGGCTTAAGACTGGCCCGCTGGTGCCGGGATCGAAGGCGTTGTCGAGTTCGCCGTTGGGATTAATGCGAGCGAGATTGGCGCGCGGTTGTCCGCCGACGGTGTTGAACAAACCGCCAACTACCACTTTTCCGTCCGGCAGAATTGCGAACGAATAAACCGGACCGTCGGTGCTTGATGCGAACGAACTGTCCAGATTCTCGTCCGGGTTGAGTCGGGCGAGATTTGTGCGCGCCTGGCCAGCGACGGTGGTGAAACTGCCGCCGACAAGAATTCTCCGATCGGCTTGCAAAGCCAGGCGATACACAAACGGATAGCCGCCACCGCTCGCGCCGGGATTAAAACCCGCGTCCAAGCTGCCGTCCGTATTCAGTCGTGCGAGCCGCCTGCGCGCCACGCCGTTGAGATTGGTAAAGAGTCCGCCGATGAGAATTTTCCCATCGGGTTGCACGGCGAGCGTCTGCACGGCGCCTTTCGCCGCCGCCGTGAAGTCGGTGTCCGGGCTGCCGTTCGCGTTGAGGCGAGCGAGATTCGTGTGCGATTGGCCGTTCACCTTGTTGAAAAGCCCGGCCACGAGAATTTTGTCGTCCGGCTGCGTGGCCAGATCGTAAACCGGGCCATCCGCTCCGGGATTGAACGCGTCGTCGAGACTGCCTTTGGAGTTCAACCGGCCAATGCGACTGCGCGCTTGCCCCGCCAGATTGGTGAACGAACCGCCCACGAGAATTTTCCCGTCCGACTGCACGACCACGCAGGACACGACATCGTTCGCACCGGAATTGAAAGTGGTGTCCACATTTCCGTCGGCATCGAGCCGGGCGAGGTTTGTGCTAGGTTCACCAGCCACCGTGGTGAAATCGCCGCCGATGATCATGCTGCCGTCGGCCTGGAGTGCGATGGCATGAACCGGCCCGTCAACGGCGGGATTAAATCCATCACTTGTGTGCTGGCCAATTCCTGACCATGGAAATGCCACTTGGAACATAAGCCCAGCGACCAGGGCGCGGAGCAATTTGACGAAGCGCGGCAACGAGGAGCAGGACGAGTTCATGGATTTCCTTATGTCCTTATTCAACGGCGAGGCCGAAACACGCGAGGGAAAGGGGCAGGGGAAGTATAAAGTTTGCCCCTCTTGATGACGGTGAAAGCGAGAGCGCATGGGTTGGCCGTTCCGTCCTGTCTTCCCTAGGCCTGTTCGAGCGTCTACACCGCTTTTACGCCTGCCTCCCAGAGGGAACAAGGTCGGACTCAGCTTCGTGATGCGATTTCAGTCAGGCTGCTTTTGGGAATAAACATAAGCGCTTTGCTCGCTTCACTTCCGGTATCGCGCGCCCCATGCCAGAACCGATCCGGCGAGTACGAACAATTCCTTCACTGCGAGCCTTGGTCCGGCAAGAAATGACCGCCCAACATGTGAAGACGAAGAACTTGTTGATGTATCCGGCCGAAGTCAGGCAACTGACTTCCGTGGCTGGCGTGATATCCAATCATTTGACATGGCCTTGGCCGCTCGAAACACTTGGGCAATTGCTGTGATAATTAATTTTGCCTCCATCCATCCTTGTAGACGCGAGCGGCGATCCGCCTTTGCCCGAATCTTGGCCGTAGCCTTCTTGGTCCAACTGCCGTCACCGGGTGCCGTCGAACCGGTCTCGCTCCAAGCTTACCCGCAAAAGGTGCGGAAGTTTTATCGACTGGAGGACTCCGCAGTTCCGCCGGCGCTGCGCACGAATCTCGTTTCTCCGTCGGCGGAAAAAATCACAGCCAGCGTTCGAGCCACTGATGGCGCCATGTGGCTCGGGACAACGCAAGGCCTGACCCGGGTGGATTCCACCGCGCCGGCGCGGGACCGGCGGCAATATTTCGGCGGCCGGCGATATCTCCCCGATGACTGGGTGGTGCAGATGGCAGCCACCGAAAATGGCGGCGTGTGGGTGCGTACGCGGACGGGTGTTTCGCATATCGAGTTGAAGCCGATGACGCTCGCGCAGAAGGCGGCGCACTTCGAGCAGAGGATTCACGCCCGCCACAATCGGTACGGATTGGTTGCTGATTCTGCGTTAACGGTTGCCGGTGATCCATCGAGCAATCAAATGCACGACAACGACAATGACGGTTTGTGGACGGCCATGTACGCCGCGGCAGAATGTTTTCGCTATGCCGTGACAAAATCCCCCGAAGCGCTGACGAACGGGCGCACAGCCGTTGAGGCCGTTCTGTTTCTGGAGGAGGTTGCGGGCCGGCGCGGATTCCCGGCACGATCCTATGTGAAGAAGGGAGACCGCATGCCCCAAGGAGGCGAATGGCATTGGACCAAGGACGGACAATATTATTGGAAGGCGGACACCAGTTCGGATGAGATCGTGGGTCACTTTTTTATTTTCAGCATCGCGTACGACCTGTTGCCCGACGCGGCGCTGAAGCAGCGGATTGCGGACACCTGTGCCCGAATCATGGATCACATCATCCAACACGATTACTACCTGGTGGACTTGGACGGCAAGCCGACGCGGTGGGGAATTTGGAATCCCAAGCGGCTGGTGGAAGAACCGGACGAGCGGGCGCTGAACTGCATGCAATTGCTGAGTTTCCTGAAGACCGCAGCGCATGTCACCGGCCGGAGCCGTTACCAGAAGGAGTACGAAAAGGTGGCGTGGGAACTGAAATACGCCGACTGGCTCGGACGCGTGAATGAATTTCGCACGGAGATGAATTACTCAGACGAGGAACTCGCCATGCTGCCGTATTACTGCCTCTTCCGTTACGAGCAAGATCCGCGGATGCTGGTCGCGTTGCGGCGCGGGCTCGATGAATGGTGGCAGAACATGCGACGCGAGTTGAATCCGCTCTGGACCTTCATTTATCTCACCGGTCAGCCGGACGCCAAGGTGGATTTGGCTGGTGCCGCGTGGACGCTTTACCGCATGCCCATGGACACGATTGAATGGACCGTTAGGAACTCACACCGGCAGGACATCGAGTGGGTCGGAAAACGGGATCGCTTTGGCCGCCGTGAGGCGGCGACTCTGTTGCCTCCCGACGAGCGTCCCGTCATGAAGTGGAATGGAAATCCCTTCATCGTGGACGGCGGCGGCGGGGGACACGCCGAAGACGACGGGGCGGCGTTTCTGCTTCCCTATTGGATGGGGCGATATCACCGATTCATCGTCGGCGAGTAGATCCTTTGAAAAACTAAAGCCGTGCAAGCTGTTGCCAGCCTGCACGGCTCTTGCGCGTAAACTCAATACGCCCGATGAAACGGATTTTCGTCGCTAGTTTTAGCGATGTGACCGGAAGAACAACTGTTGTCCCGGCGTTCCCGGCAAGGTGTAAGGACTCGAGCCCGCCACATCTGCCCAGGAGGTCGTCCAAAACGCTGCCGTTAAATCCGTCGATTCGGAGAGAATCCCGGTATAGGTGACCTTGGTGGTCGCCCCGACTTTTGCGATGCTGACCGTAGGCGGATTTTGGTCCAGATAAAGCACGGCGCCGTCGCCCTGCACCAACGCGCGGTAAGCACCGGGCACGGTGCTGGAAGCCGCGTTATAATGCGCGAGAATTTTGGCGCCGCTCAAAGCCGAAGGGTAAAAGGCAATTTCGTCCAAGAAACTGTTGCAGGCGGTGGCGCCGTCTTCGTAGGAGCCGACCGAGAAATTGGCCGTCGTGCTGGCGCTGTAACCGCCGGCGCCCGTGTTGGGGGCGGCGGTGTCCACGCCGTTCACGTACAACTTCGC
>CAYWCK010000466.1:0-4114 GCA_964456685.1 uncultured Bifidobacteriaceae bacterium
ATCCAGCCTGCCCGCGCGCAGCACGGCCGACTTCCGGACGGGTTACGCCCCATGGCAGCGCGTTTATAACGTGGGTTTCCGCGTGGTGAAGGAGGAAGCCGGTGTTCGGTTGACGCAGGGGCGATAGCAATGGCCGGTCTTCTGGGCTGCCATTGCACGGTTGAAGTTCCCGCCCTTGTCCGCTAACTTCTGCCGCTATGACTTTGACTGAGAAACTGCTCGCCCGCGCCGCGGGCAAGGCTTCCGTGCAGGCGGGCGACAATGTTTGGGTGAAGGCCGACGTGCTGATGACGCATGACGTTTGCGGACCGGGGACGATCGGCGTGTTCAAACGCGAATTCGGCAAGGACGCCAAGGTCTGGGACAAAAACCGCGTCGTCATCATTCCCGACCACTACATCTTCACCGTCGATTCAAAGTCGAATCGCAACGTGGACATCCTGCGCGAATTCTCCCGCGAGCAGGGGCTGCCTTATTTCTACGACGTCATTGACGACCCGAACGGCACGTGGAAATTCGACGCAAGCAAGGGCAACCTGAAACGCCAATACGGCTCGAACTACGCCGGTGTTTGCCACGCGGCGCTGCCGGCCAAAGGTCACACGCGTCCGGGCGAAGTTCTCTTCGGCACGGATTCGCACACGTGCATGGCGGGCGCGTTCAACGAATTCGCCACGGGCATCGGTAACACGGACGCCGGCTTCGTCATGGGCACGGGCAAGTTGCTCATCAAAGTTCCCGAGACGATGCATTTCCGGCTCGAAGGCAAACTCCAGCCCGGCGTAATGGCAAAGGACATCATCCTGCATTGCATCGGTGAGATCGGCTTCGACGGCGCGACGTATCGCGCGATGCAATTCGACGGCCCGGGCGTGGCGTCGCTCTCGATGGATGACCGCATGACGGTGGCGAACATGGCCATCGAGGCGGGCGGTAAGAACGGCATCTTCCCGTTCGACTCGCGCACGGCGGAATACGTGGATGCGCGCGTGAAGTTGAATGGAACCGTTTCCCGCTACGAGCCGGTGGAACTCGATAAGGACCAGAAGTTCGTCTATGAACTCGTCGTGGACCTGTCGAAGCTCGAACCGACCGTCGCCTGTCATCCTGATCCGGGCCAGCGCAAGAAGGCCAAGGAGATGAGTAACGTGAAGCTGGATCGCGCTTACGTCGGCAGTTGCACGGGCGGCAAGACGAGTGACTTTGTGGAATTCGCCCGCGTGCTGCGCGGCAAGAAGGTCGCGATTGACACCTTCGGCGTGCCCGCGACGCCGGACATCGTCCATGAGTTGCAAACGACCCGCTGGGGCAATGAGACGATCTGGAACATTCTCGTGAACGCGGGCGTGCGCATGACGGAGAATGCTGGTTGTGCGGCGTGCTTGGGCGGTCCGGTGGACACGTTCGGTCGCATGAATCAAGCGGGCCTCAAGTGCATCAGCGCCACGAACCGCAATTTCCCCGGCCGCATGGGCGATAAGGAATCGCAAGTGTTCCTCGCGAGCCCGGCGACGGTGGCGGCCAGCGCCATCACTGGCAAGGTGACCGACCCGCGCGAAATGCTCGCCGCCTGAACCGCCAGGCGGCGCGGGCCGCGGGGAATTTGCCATGCCATGACCTCTTCCGCGCCTGAAAGCGCGCCGACGCAAACCAACCCGAAGCCGGAACGTTGGCGTCGGTTGGCGGCCAATCTCGGCTTGCTGGCCGCGGTCAGTGTCATCTGCCTCCTGCTTATGGAGGTCGCGGTGCGGTGGCTGTTCCCCTACTACTCCCCGGCTGGGCAGATGGATTTCTGCGTCACGAACGGTGTGGCGCTCGGACCGGCCGGCCGGACATTTCACCACTCCAATACCAAGGGCGATTATTCCGTTGAGGTGAAATTCAATGCGTACGGCCTGCGCGATGCCAAGGACATCAAAACGGCGAAACCGGACGATTGGTTTGCCTGGGGCGACTCGTACACGATGGGCTGGGGCGTTGAGGAGCCGCAACGTTTCGCCGACTTGTTGCAGCAACAAATGCAATCCAACGGCAACCCGGCCCGCGTGTTCAACATGGCGATACCGGAGAACCTCGTCGGCTACGCTCGAATGACGAAATACGTCGAAGGGCTGGGGGTGAAAATGCAGCACGTGGTGCTGGGGGTGTGCATGGAAAACGACTTGTGGGATTACACGACGGAGAAAGGTTTCTGGGACGATCTGGCCAAGCAGCGACGCGGCTCGCTTCGCTCATGGCTGAAGATGCACAGCGCACTTTACACGACCTGCTCCCATCTCCTGCAAAGCTCCAGTTTCAGCCGAGAATTGATGGAGCGGATTGGCTTCGCGCATAAAAGTGAGGAACTGGCCGGCTACAACACCGGCAGTGAAGTTGCCCTGCGCACCTCGCGCGACAAATTGCTGCAGCTCATCGCCGGGCGCGACGTCATCGTCCTCATCATCCCTTCGCGACGACTGTGGTCACCCGAGTCGAAGGCGCTGGAGACCCACGTCCACGAAACCTTCGTGAAATCTCTGCGCGACGCCGGCGTAAACGTCGTGGATGTACGGGCCGCGCTCGAGGAAGGCGGCGACCCGCTCCGCTACTACTTCAAAGCAGATCCGCATTGGAACGCCCAAGGGCACGCGCTCGCGGCCCGTGAATTGTTCAAGGCCGTCGCCGCGCGCAATCCGCCCGCCCGCTGAGAGTCCCCGCGCCACCGGTTTTCGCGTGGCAATTGAACTTCCCGCTGCCACAATCCGCCCGTCCATGAAACTGTTCTCGTCCGCGCTGTTGGCATTTGTTTGTATCACCACCGCCATGTCTGCTGCTGAAAAGCCCGATGGTCACCTCGCAACCGTTCGCAAATTACTCCGCGAAGTTCCGCTGATTGATGGCCACAACGACGTGCCGTGGCAATATCGCAAACGCAAAGCCAGCTTCGACGACGTGGACCTGGCGGGTGACACCGCCAAGTTGCGCCCACCGATGGTGACGGACATTGCGCGCTTGCGCGCCGGCGGCGTGGGCGGGCAATTCTGGTCGGTTTACATTCCGACCTCCTACACCAACGGCGAAGGCGTCAAGGCGGTGCTCGAGCAAATTGATGTAACGCACCGCATGATTGCGCGGTATCCCGGAACCTTCGAACTCGCACTCACCGCCGCAGACGTGGAACGCATCCACCGCAAAGGCAAAATCGCTTCATTGATCGGCATGGAAGGCGGACACAGCATCGGCAATTCGCTGGCCGCCTTGCGGATGACGTATCGGCTTGGGGCGCGTTACATGACGCTGACGCACACGGCCAATACCGATTGGGCGGACGCTGTCGGCGATGTGCCAAGGCATCACGGCCTGACGCCGTTCGGGGAAGACGTCGTTCGCGAAATGAACCGGCTCGGCATGTTGGTGGATTTGTCACACGTGACACACGAAACGATGCGGTCAGCGATGAAGGTGACACGAGCACCGGTGATTTTTTCGCACTCGTCGGCGTACGCGCTCTGCCGACACGAGCGGAACGTGCCGGATGATGTCTTGCAAATGGTGAAGACGAACGGGGGCGTAGTGATGGTTTGTTTTCTTCCGGGTTACACGGTGGAGCGCGAGCGCGCGGACATGCTGGCACGGGACGCCGAGCAGAAACGGCTGGAGAAGCAATTTGGCGAGGACACCACGGAAGTGCAGGCCGGTCTGGCGGCCTGGCGGAATGCTCACCCCGAACCCGCCCCGTGCTCGCTCAAGGATGTGGCGGATCATGTGGACCACCTTCGCCAAGTGGCGGGCATTGACCACATCGGCATCGGCGCAGATTACGAAGGCTTTCGCGGTCCACCCGTCGGACTCGAGGACGTGTCGAAATATCCCAATCTGCTGGCGGAGTTGATGCGGCGCGGCTACAGCGCCAGCGACATCAAGAAAATTGCCGGGCAAAACGTGCTGCGCGCCCTGCGCGGCGCGGAGAAGGTGGCGAAGGAAATGCAACGGGCGACGGCGGGGAAATGACTTGCGCGGCAGCGCGGAGACAAATAAATTACGCACCCTAGGGCGCACCCATAGCTCAATTGGATAGAGCATCTGACTACGGATCAGAAGGTTTCAGGTTCAACTCCTGATGGGTGCGCCACTT
>CAYWCK010000467.1:0-4069 GCA_964456685.1 uncultured Bifidobacteriaceae bacterium
CTTCGAGGAAAACATCGCCACAACCGCGCGCGTAGTGGCCCAGGCACATGCCCGGGGCGTAACGGTGGAAGCCGAACTGGGGCAACTCAAGGGGGTGGAGGATGAAATGTCGGCGGACGTCAAGGAAGCCATCCTGACCGACCCGGACAAGGCAGCGGAGTTCGTAAAGCGGACAGGTTGCGACAGTCTGGCGGTGGCCATCGGCACAAGTCACGGCGCGTACAAGTTTGCCGGCGCCGAGCGGCTGCACTTGGATCGCCTGGCCGAAATCCGGAAACGGCTGGCTGGTTTTCCCCTCGTGCTCCACGGCGCCTCCGCCGTACCACCGGAGGAGATTCGGCGCATCAACGCCGCCGGCGGCCGGATGCGCGAGGCGCGGGGTGTTGCCACAGATGACCTGAAGGCCGCGATCGGCCTCGGCATCGCCAAGGTGAACATCGGCACGGACGGTAGATTGATTTGGACGCGGGTGCATCGGGAGTTTTTTCAGGCCCAACCGGAGGAGTTCAATTTCATGATCCCCGGGCAAACTTACATCCGCGAATACGCGGCGTTTGTTGCGGACAAGTGCATTCAACTCGGTGCCGCCGGAAAAGCCTCCGAGGCGGCATCCGCCGGCGACAAAATTTGAAATGAGTTGGCGAATTCGATCCGAGCCGAACGTGATGGCTGGCGAACAACGGGGCTTTTTTCTTGGCTCGGTTTTCACTCAGGTTTAGGTTGCGCAGCATTCATGAGCGGCCCTGCCCATCCCCAATTACTGGTTTCACCTTGCGGCGAGCATGGTGAATATCAGCGAGTGACGCCCCCGACCGCTGGATGGGAACACCTAAGTTTTGGAGCGCGGGTTCTCAATCGTGGCGAAGCATGGGAGGCTGATTCCGGCGACTACGAATACGGCCTGGTGATCCTGGGTGGAGTTGCCAGCGTTTACTCCTCGCGCGGTGACTGGCCGCGGATTGGTCGCCGCACGGACGTGTTTGGCGGCATGCCGTATGGACTTTATCTGCCGCCCAAAACTCGCTTTCGCGTCCAGGCCGAGAGCGACCGACTGGACTTCGCGTACGGCTGGGCCGCCGCGAAGGGTTTGCATCCACCTCGCTTGGTCACGCCGGAAGATGCCGCGGTGGAAATTCGCGGCGGCGGCAACGCCACGCGCCAGATCAATTCGATCTTTCCGCCGGGCTTCGCCTGTGAACGCCTCGTCGCGGTGGAAGTTTACACGCCCGCTGGCAACTGGAGTTCCTACCCGCCTCACAAACACGACGTGCATCGAGTGGACGACACCGGTCGGCTGTTGGAAGCCGACTTGGAGGAAATTTATTTTTACAAAACCTCCGCGCCGCAGGGTTACGCGATTCAGCGGGTTTACACGACGGATGGCCGATTGAACGAAACGATCGTCGCGCGGCAAAATGAAGTCGTCCTCGTCCCGGAAGGCTATCATCCCGTCGCCGCGGCGCCGGGTTATGACGCTTACTATTTGAATTTCCTGGCCGGCAGCGCGCAGTCGCTTGCCAATGCGGACGACCCCGCCCACGCCTGGATCAAACAGACCTGGCGCGATACCGACCCGCGCGTGCCGGTCGTGACGCTCGCAATGGAACGCGGGGCCAAAGCCTGAGGCAACCGCGCGAGGCAACCTGATTCAAGAAACCAATCCATGTCCGCAACTGAAAAAACGCTCGACCTGATCGCGATGGGACGCTCCTCAATTGACTTATATGCCAATGAGGTCGGTGCCGCTTTCGTGAATATCAAATCCTTTGCGGCCTACGTCGGCGGCTCGCCCACAAACATCGCAGTGGGCGCCCGGCGCCTGGGCCTGAAGGCGGAAGTACTCACGGCAGTTGGCGAAGACCCGGTGGGCGATTTCGTGCTTCATTTTCTCAACGAAGAAGGAGTCGGCACGCGATTCATCGGACGCAAGCCCGGCACGCGGACCAGCGCCGTGGTCCTGGGCATCGAGCCGCCGGATAAATTTCCATTGGTGTACTACCGGGACAACTGCGCCGATTCGCAATTGACGATTGATGATGCGCTGGCAGCGCCGCTGGCAGACTGCCGCGTGTTTGAATTTTCCGGGACAGGTTTGAATCGCGAGCCCAGCCGCAGCGCCACCATGTTCGCCGCAGAACAAGCCAGAGCAGCGGGCGCAAAAGTGATTTTGGATTTGGACTTCCGCCCGAATCAGTGGCACGACGCCCGGGCCTTTGGTGTGACCGTCCGTGCGGCATTGCCTTTGGTGGATATCGTGCTGGGCACGGAAGACGAATGCAAAGCCGTGACGCTGAAGGATTCCGCGCAGGTGGCTGTGACGCATTCGCAAATCTCCGGTGCGCGGGTGGCCGGCGAGGTGGATCAAGCGGTGGCCGCCATGCACAGCCGCGGACCGGCGGTGGTGGTCGTCAAGCGCGGTGAAAAAGGGGCGACGATTTTTGAGCGCGGCCAAGCGCCGCAGGACGTCCCGGGATTTCCGGTGGAGGTTTACAATGTCCTCGGTGCCGGCGATGCCTTTGCCGCCGGATTCATCTACGGCCTGGTGAAAGGCTGGAGTTATTACCAAGCAGCGCGCATGGGCAACGCCGGCGGCGCGATTGTCGTCACCCGGCACGGCTGCGCAAACTTCATGGCCACCGAGGCCGAGGCCTTGCAATTCGTCGCGGAGCGCGGCGGTTTTTGATCCGAAATCTCAATTTATGAAGACCAAGAAACTCACAATGGCCCAGGCGGTGATTCAATTCCTGATGCACCAGCAGGTGGAGCGGGACGGGAAACAGCAACCCTTTTTCGCGGGCTGCCTCGGAATATTTGGGCATGGCTGCATCGCAGGCCTTGGTCAGGCCCTCCTGCAATACCCCAAGTTCCGCTACATCCCCACCAAGAATGAACAAGCCTCGGTCCATATCGCCGCGGCGTTTGCCAAAATGAACAACCGGCTGCGCACGTTCGCCTGCATCAGTTCCATCGGTCCCGGCGCGACCAACATGGTCACCGGCGCGGCCACGGCGACGATCAACCGCATCCCGGTGTTGCTGCTGCCGGGGGACATCTTTGCGCGCCGCAATGTCGGGCCGGTGTTGCAGCAGCTCGAACAACCCTACTCGCAGGACGTCTCCGTCAACGATGCGTTCCGCCCGGTCTCGCGTTACTGGGATCGAATCAATCGCCCGGACCAGCTCATGAATGCGTTACCCGAGGTGATGCGTGTGCTGACTTCCCCGGCAGAAACCGGAGCGGTGACGCTGGCCTTGCCGCAAGACGTGCAAACCGAGGCCTACAATTACCCGGTCGAGTTGTTCGACGATCGGGTTTGGTACATCCCCCGCCCCGAACCGGAGCGGCGATTGCTCGCGCGCGCCGTCGAGTGGATCCGTGAAAGCAAACGGCCGTTGATTATCGCCGGAGGCGGCGTGCTCTACAGCGAAGCTTCCGCAGCGCTGGCCAAGTTTGCCACGCAAACTGGAATCCCCGTCGGTGAAACCCAGGCGGGCAAGGGATCGCTGTCTTACGATCATCCGCAAAACATGGGGGCCGTCGGTGTCACCGGCACCTTCGCCGCCAACCGAATTGCCCGCGAAGCTGATCTCGTCATCGGCATCGGCACGCGCTACAGCGATTTCACCACCGCCTCCAAGACGGCGTTCCACAACCCGAAAGTCAGGTTCATCAACATCAACGTGGCGGAGTTTGATGCGTTCAAACATAGCGCTCTGCCGCTCGTGGCCGACGCGCGCGCGGCCCTCACAACTCTTGGTCGTGCAGTGGGCAATTGGCGGGTAAGCCCGTCGTATCGCCACAAAGTCGAAGCGCTGAACCGCGCGTGGGATCGCGAAGTCAAACGGCTCTACACGACACCGACAGGCCGGCCTGTCAGCCAGGCCGAGGTGGTAGGCGCGGTCAACGAATTTGCGCGCCCGCAGGATGTGGTGATGGGCGCGGCCGGCAGCGTGCCGGGCGATCTCCATCGGCTCTGGCGCACGCGTGATCCCAAGGGTTATCACCTGGAGTACGGCTATTCGTGCATGGGCTACGAAGTCGCCGGCGGCCTGGGCATCAAACTCGCCGC
>CAYWCK010000468.1:0-323 GCA_964456685.1 uncultured Bifidobacteriaceae bacterium
GTTGTTTGCGTGCCGGCGCGAACGAACGATAGCGAATCGGGAACGAACGGCTTGATGACGATATGCTCGAAGCCGGGCTTGGCTTCGTCGGGCTGGATGCCGGCCAGCACACGGTAGAACCAACCGTCAATGCTGCCGAGCATGACGTGGTTGTGCGAGCCTTTCAGATTCCAGAATTCTGAGAGCGTCGTGCGACCGCCTTCGAGCAGTTGCGCCCAACTTGGGTAACCGGTTTGCGTGGCCAGATTGAAGGCCACATCAGCGCGCCCGGCTTGCGTCAGTGCGTCAATCAGATATTTCGCGCCGAGGACGCCGACGTTGAA
>CAYWCK010000468.1:333-4052 GCA_964456685.1 uncultured Bifidobacteriaceae bacterium
GAAGTGGTTACTGTGCTTCTCCAAGTCGCGGAGAATGTTTTGCAACACAGCGGGCTGGTCCACTTCCTCCACCAAACCGAGAAACAACGGGAAAGCATTGCTGAACTGCGTGCCCTTCTCGTACTGCCGCTGCTTCGCGTCGTAGAACTTTCGGTTGAAAGCGACTTTGATCTGCTTCGCCAGCCCATCGTATTTCTTCGCCTCGGCTTGTTTCCCCAAAACGCGCGCGGCTTTGGCGACGATCATCGAGTCGTAATAGTAGAATGCCGTGACCACGGAAACCGGTTCGCCCTCCTTCCAACCTTCGACAATCGTGCCCCAGTCGCCGATCCAATATTGCGGCAGGATGTGATTCGTCGTCTGCGTGCCGAGGTAATCCACGTAACGCCGCATCGAATCGAAGTGCGTCGCAAGAAAATCGCGGTCGCCGTAGCGCAGATAATATTGCCAGAGCATCACCAAGTAGGCGCTGCTCCAGGTCGGATCAGGTTCATCGGTGATGTACGGACGCGGCGAGACGATGGAGATGTCGCCGTTCGATTCGTTTTGATTGAACCGGACGCCGTTCAACCACTGCCGGTAAAACAGCGGCAGGTCGAAGTTGAAGGTTGCCTCCTCCATGGAAACCATCGCGTCGCCAAACCAGCCGAGGCGCTCGTCGCGCTGCGGGCAATCCATCGGGTAGCCCATGAGATTGCTGCGTTGCGCCCAACGCGTGGCGCGGTGGATGCGGTTGATCAGGGCGTTGTCGCAATCAAACTCACCAATGCTCTCCGTCGCGGTATGAACCACGCAGCCGAGTAAATCATCAAGCTTCGGCGCGCTGGGATGGCCGGTTACTTCAACGTAACGGAAACCGTGAAAGGTGAAACGTGGCTCGTAAGTCTCGCGCCCGATTCCCTTCATCACGTAAACATCCGTGGCCAGCGCCTTTTCATTACTCGTCACGTCAATCGAGCCGTCGGGCTTCAAGTCCTCGGCGTAACGCAGCGTGATGCGCGTACCGCGCGGCCCGCTCGCGCTGAGCCGCACCCAGCCAGCGAAATTCTGCCCGAGATCAAAGACCTGAACGGCCGGCTTGGGATTGGTCACTGCGATGGGCTTGATGTGCTCGACGACTTTGATCGGCTGCATCAGGTGCGAAATCAGCGCGCCGCCCGGGGCTTCGACCACGTTGGCGTTACGCCAAGTTGTGTCGCGAAAGCCCGGTTGATCCCAGCCCGCAATTTCCTTGGTTGCATCATAGACTTCGCCATCGAAGACGCACGCCGACTGCACCGGCCCCGGCGACGTTTTCCATGACGCATCCGATGCGATGACTTCCGACGAGCCATCCGTGTATTCGATATGCAACTGGAGCAGCGCGCGCTTCGAGCCGAACCATTGCATGCGATACGGCTCCCACCATTTCAAATACGGATTGAGCCAACCGTTGCCGAGCTGCAGTCCCAGCGCGTTCGCGCCCGTCTGCAACTGCGTCGTCAGGTCGTAGGTGTCGTAGAGCACCCACTTCCGGTAATTACTCTTCGCCGGAGCGAGCACGCGGTCGCCGACGCGCTGGCCGTTGCAGGAAAGTTCGTAGTAGCCCAGGCCGGTCGCATAGACCTGCGCGCGCTTGATTGGCTTTGAAACCGTGAATTCCTTCCGCAGAAAAGTGGAACGGCCGTCGAATTTCACCTGTTGCATCAAGTTCGTCTGCTCCTTGCGACTCTTGAAAAATCCCTCCGGCGGGCGCGGTTCGATCGCCGGCCCGCTGCCAATCCATTGCGCTTTCCAGTCCGCCGGTTGCAGCAACGCCATTTCCCAGAACGCCGGTTTGCTCCACTGCGAGGGCTGGCCATCGCCATCCCACACTTGGACCTTCCAATGGTAACGCTGCCGCGAACTCAACGCTGCGCCGCCATAGGCCACGTGCGCTGAATCGGCCGACTTCACCTGACCGGAGTCCCACACATCACCACGATCCGCAGCCAAGGCTTCGGACGTGCTCGCAACGAGTATGCGATACCCACTCTGCCGCTGATCGCGTTCGGCTGATTCCAACTCCCAACTCAACTGCGGTTTCGGCGAATCCACGCCAACCGGATTGATCGTGTATTCACAACGAAGAATCGTGGGTTGAATCGCCGCCTCTGACCGCAGCCCCACGAGTTGGAAACCGCAAAGAAAGAGCAGAAGCCAACGACCAGATGAAATTGTGCGCGAGGTTCGCATCACGCGATTCGTACCGACTTCGTACCGCCAAGTCACGCCCCGAGTTGCGAATGTGGCGGCAGGCATCCTGCCTGCCGTAAAGCCGGGCTTCCAGCCCGGCGGAAAGAACGGCGCGCGGGCAAATACGCACCCGAACATTCCTGACTCTACCTCCCTTCGTCCGTGCCTTCCGGGTGGCTGGAAGCCACCCTCTACGGCAACCACGGATGGTTGCCGCCACAGGGAATCTGGGTTTCGGCTTTACGCTGGGCAGCGCGGCAGACAACTTCAGCGGCAAATGAACCCAACGCGAATCGCTCCGCTCTCGGATTTGAACCTTGTGACACGCCTGTTCGGCGGTCGACTCGCCGTAGTTTGTCACTTTCTGTTTGTGGGCTGCGTCGCATCTTTCGCCAGCGCGCCCGAAACCAAGCGCCTTTGGCAACCTGTGCCGGATGTGCCGTATCTCCAGGAGGTCGGCGCAAAGATTGCGACGGAGAAACCGGTTACCGCAGTGGCAGTCTTGGACGGCACCGCATACGCCGTCGTGGGTGACGCCGTGAAAGTGGTACGGGACGCCAATCTGAGCGATGCGGCTGGCGCACCAAAAGGAGTGAAGCGCCTGCGCTCGCTCGCGGGCGCGCTGTGGGCAGCCACAAGCGATGGCAGTTACCGTTTCGCAAACGGCACGTGGACGCGCGTAAGCGAAAAGGAGTTTGCGGATTTCTGCCTGCACCTTGGCAAGGTGCACGGCGCTACCAGTGACGAAATTTTCCGCTTCGACGACGGCAAGTTCGTGAGCACGAAGCCGGCGGGTGGCTACCTCCAGAATGACACCACGATGATCATGGAAGACGGAACGCAGATTCTCACTGACCCGGTGGAGATCGGCCCCATCCAGCGCATTGCTTCCTACAGCGGCACTTTGTATCTGCTGCGGCCGGGCAGTCTGGCGTTGCTTGAAGGCAAAAAGCTCATCGAGGATCCGGTGGATTGGGGCGCGTTGCCCTCGCGGGTCACACGCGACGTGCTCGCAATTGGCAGTCGCCTGTGTGTGGCGACCGATCGGGGCGTCGCCGTGTTGCGCGGCATGGCGCTCACGGCATTGCGCGGTGCGGACGGTCTGCCGTACGAGGACACGACCTGCCTCGCCGAAGGCTTTGACGGCGATCTGTGGATCGGTACGACGCGCGGAGCGATCCGCCAAACCGGTCGCGAGTTTCATTACTTTGGCGCGCAGCAATGGCTGCCAAACGATTCCGTGCATGACATCGCGGTGAGCGGGCACACAGTTTACATCGCGACGGACGGTGGCCTCGGCGTGATTCGTTACGAACCTTACACGCTCGCGAAAAAGGCGGCTTACTTCGAGCGCGAGTTGGAGGAAGGTAATTTCAAGCGCTTGGGTTTCGTGCACAAGCTTTACTGGTCCGGTGACAAGGACGGCTGGCTGCGCGAGATCAGCGACAACGACGGCGGCCACACGACGCATTATCTCTCGGCGATGGCCTTCAAATACGCCGCCA
>CAYWCK010000469.1:0-4039 GCA_964456685.1 uncultured Bifidobacteriaceae bacterium
TATGGCACCCCGCGCAGCGAAGTCGAGGCCATGCTACGGCAGGCCTGGGAAGTGGAAGTCGAAAAGCCCGCGAAACCCAAACCACCCGCGGAACCGCCGCCACCCTCTCCACCGTCTCAACCGAAAGCCCCGACTCCCCCACCACCGGTCGCTGCGCGGTCGCCAGTCGTAACTGCACCGCCCGCGCCGTTGCCACCGAGGTCCGAACCTCCGAAGCTTGCGGAAGTACCGAAAACAACGGCACCGAAGCCACCCGTCGAATCGGTGGCCGAGCCGCCAGCCGCGCCACCGCCTCCAGAAACGCCTCCCAACCGCCGGCCCGAGCAAGGCAGCGGCGGCAATCAGCATAACCTCATCCGCGAACGGATCGAGACGGCCGGCCGGAAGCTGGGCTACACGACCTCGCGGGAACACCGGGTGGGCAAGGACAAAGTGGATGTGGTCTTGGAAACGGCCAGTTTCGCCATTGCTTGTGAAATCGGAATCACCACGAGTATCGATCACGAAGTGGGCAATGCGCGGAAATGCCTGGCCGGTAATTTCAAGCATGTCGCCATGATTGCGGTGAGTGAAGACCGGTTGGGCAAACTCAAACAGGCCATTGAAGCGTGCCTGCCGGTTGAACAGACGAGCCGCGTGGGGTATTACACGCCCGACCAGTTCTTCGCCCGCTTGCCGGCCTTGAAGCCGGAGGCTGCCGCTCCACCGCCCGCAGCGCGGCCAGGCGAAAAGACCTATGGCAAATACAAAGTCAAATCGAAACCGGTGGCCGTGAGCGGAGCGGAAGCGTGGGAACGCGAGGAACAGGCCTATCGGATGATTGCCGAGACCATGCGCCGGTCAAAAACGTGATGACCGGGTGACCCGCGCGTGTCATATCTTTGTTTATGGCTAAGATATTCCCGGTGCGGCAGACCAAGACCCCGGCCTTGATCCGCCGCAAATCGGCGCTGCTGGTTTCTCTGAAAATTCCGGCCTGGATCGTGCGGGCCTCCTGTGTGGAACAATATCTTACCTGCGGCAAACCCAACTGTCGTTGTGCGCGCGGACACAAGCACGGGCCCTTTCAGTATCTCGTACAATGCCTCGGCACCGGCAAGACGCGCAAATTCCTGCTCAAGACCAGCGGTCAGCAGCAACAGGCGCGGGTGGCGGTCGCCGCGTATGTGAAGTTTCAGAAAGTGCTGGAGGAATTGTCGCAAATCAACACCGAATTGCTTCGCCGAGGCGAGTGGCTGTCGCGGTGAAGGGTTTGAAGCGGGCTTGACAGCGTCTCCCTTTCATTGGCTTTTGCCGTGCATCCCTTGACAGCGCAATTTTCCGTACGGTAATCTTGTACTGTCCGCAAAAGTGTGGTGTAATTTGCCCGCGCTTGCTGGACACCTTCCCGCTGTCTGTCGAGGCCGCGGCATTATCCCCCTTTAACCATCATTCCCATGACCAAGAGAGAAACCATGACCACCGAGGCACTGCTCAAACAGACCTTGGAAGCCACCGAACGGCTGCTTTACAAGAACGCCGACGATATGGCCATTAGCATCGCGCGCAGTTTGGAACGAATGGAAGAGCGCATTGACGCGATGGAAAGCCGTCTGCACTCCCGATTGGCGGAACTCGCTGACCAAGTCACCGAGTCGAAGTGTTCGCCTGCCGCCCGATAACTTGAAACACCCATGAAAACCTACGCCATCAGCCTGCCTACGTTCCGCGCGGAAATCGTCGCGGCAAATCGAAAAGAAGCTCTGGAGCAATTCTGGTATGAATATGACCATGCCGAGATTGGCTTGTGGGAAGAACCGATTATCAAAGAGCTAACCAAATCAAAATGAAATCACCTCAATATATGAACTTGCACACGCGTTTGTGCCTTCGCACCGTTCTGGAATACTTGAGTGAAGACCACGAGGAACGCGAACACTGGGAAGCCTCGGGCCGACCCGCAAGCCATATTTACATAGATGTGCTCGCGCTGGAAAAGTGGCTGGCTCTGGCCTATCCCAATCACCACTAACATGGTCACCATCCCGAACGCGACCGCCTTGCGTCGCGCCATCGCTCAAGGCAAAACCGAATTCAAGCTCTGCTTGCGCGATGGACTTTATTCACGGAAGAGCATCACTTTGCTGGCCCGTGGTCGCTTTCACGTGCGCAACCACATTGACGATACCGAGCAACGCCTGACCGCGCGGCAACTCTACACGCACAGCAACATCGGGCGGGCCATGCGCCTCGGCGCGCTGGTCATCGGCGCTTAGCTCTCACCAGGATAATTCTTCGCACGACTTTGTGGGGTGAGTAACGCGCAATCATCCGCTCGCGCAAGCGGGCCAGACTTTGACTCGGATTTTCCTCCGCGTTGAATATCGAGGTTTGCGATACCCCCAGCTCCCGCGCCGCTTCCGCGCGGGTTTTTCCCGCCTGCCGGCGAAACCGTTTGGCCAACCCCAACAAGTCGCGTTCCGTAATTTCTCGCCACATCGTCCCAGCAAGTTACTCGATATATGCAAATTGACTACATTTTCCGCTTGCTTTCGTCGCTGCTTTTTGCGAGGAACTCGTGGTAGAAAGCGGCAAAGTGTCATGAAACCATCCGTTCCTCTCAAAGAAGCCAAATCGGTCGGCGTCTGGATTCGGGTCAGCACCGAAGACCAAGCCAACGGCGAAAGCCCCGAACATCATCTGGAGCGTGCGAGAGCCTACGCCCGCGACAAAGGTTGGACGGTCAGGGAAGTGTATGACCTCGCCGGCATCAGCGGCAAGGCCGTCAAAGAACATGCCGAAGCCAGGCGAATGCTCGCGGACGTGAAGCGCGGCCACATTACCGGCCTCATCTTTTCCAAACTGGCACGGCTCTCGCGCAACAAGCGGGAGTTGGAGGATTTCGCCGAGCATTTCCGACAATGCGACGCGGACATGATTTCCTTGCAGGAGAGCATTGACACCAGCACGCCATCCGGTCGCCTGTTCTTTTCGATGGTTGCTTCGATGGCGCATTGGGAGCGGGAGGAAATCGCCGACCGCGTGCAGGCATCCGTCGCCATCCGCGCCAAACTCGGCAAGTCCATCAATGGACGCGCCCCCTACGGCTACCACTGGAAAGACCGCAAGCTCGTCCCCCATCCGGAGGAAGCTCCCGTCCGGCGCCAGGCTTATGAGTTATTTCTGGCCCAGCGACGCAAGGGCACGGTGGCCAAACTTCTGAACGCCGCCGGCCATCGCACGCGTGACGGCGTGTTATGGCGGGACATGCAGGTCACACGCATCCTCACCGAGACGAGCGCCAAGGGGGTTTACTTCTTCAATCGCGGCAAGAAGCATGGCAACTGGCGGCAAGCCGCCAAGCCCGAGAGCGAATGGGGTCGGGTCGAGTGCGAGCCGATTGTGCCGGAAGCGCTCTGGAATCAGGTCAACCAAATCATCGAAGCCCAACTCAAAAGCTGGAAGCGTCCCGGCCGTCTGCCGGTGCAGGTCTTTGGCAACCTCGCGCATTGCAGCTGCGGCGGCAAAATGTATGTCCGCTCGAATTCGCCAAAATATGTCTGCCGTAAATGCCAGAACAAGATTCCAATTGCGGACTTGGAAGCGATTTTTCAGGAGGAAATGAAAGCCTTCTTCGCCCGCCCCGAGCGCATCGCCGAGCATCTGCAATTCGCTACCAAGAACCTCGCCGAAAAGGAAATCGCGCTCACCGCCCACGAGCGCGAGATTCAGAAAGTCCGTGATGAAATGACCCGCACGCACCGACTCTATCTGGACGGCGGCATTACCGTGGAAGGCTTCCGCGAGTTCTATATGCCCGCCGAGCAGCGGTTAAACCAACTCAAGGCTGAACTACCCAAGCTCCAAGCCGAGGTGGACTTGCTCCGGGTGAACAACCTGTCCGCCGACGAAGTGCTGTCCGAGGCGCAGGGCTTATACGACCGCTGGCCGAAGTTGCCTACCGAGGACAAGCGCAAGATCGCCGAAAGCATCATTGAAAAGGTGGTGATTGGCGACCGTGAGATTGACATAACCTTCTCCTGTCTACCATCTTCTGAAG
>CAYWCK010000470.1:0-4033 GCA_964456685.1 uncultured Bifidobacteriaceae bacterium
TGACCAGCGCACCCGGATTGAGTTGTGCGAGCGATTCCTCCACCCCGGCCTCAGCCAGCGCCAGTGCTTCATTCCACGCCTGCGCACGCGCCACGGTAAGGTTCTGCTGGTGTACGAGCGAAAGGTAACTAATCAGCGCGATGCACAAGATGATGCCGATAACGAGCCCCACCGCCAACACGCTGGCATGTTCCTGGTTTCGGTTTCCAAAGTTTGTTTTCATGGCGGCCTCACCTTGCGTTGCGAAGAACAATCTTGGCGGTCTGGACACTTTCCGTGTTCCACTTTTGGCTTTTCAGCATCGTGCGGGAACACTTCCAGGTCATGTTGATCAATTTGCAGCGAGCCCCGGGGCCGAAGGCCACAAACTCATTGGTTTTATTGTAAATCGGAGTTTGTTGAAAAAGCTGGTAGTCCCAAAACTCGCACTCCGTCAGATTGGTAACCACCTGGGTGCGCGGTGCGCCCTCAAAAATATCAACCTTGGTGGTGACCAGCACTCGCGCCGCTTGATCCCACGCCACGCGCACGGAACTCCTCTCGTTCCGGTTGGTGAAGTGGAAAAATCGGTTCGCGGCATTTTTGTCGTAGGCTAACAGGCCCGTGCATTTCCGCAGATCATAGGAGAACCGGTCCAGCGCCAGGTTGCTCTTGGAATCCAAGTCGGCGTAATTGCTCATCGCCGTGAAGCTGCGCAACGCATACAAGCTCAGCGCCCCGACAATGGCGAAGGCAATGGTGGAGATCGCGACGGCGACCATCAGTTCCGCCACCGTGAAACCATGCGGCGAATGCGGTCTTCGAAGCTGAGAGCGAAGCATCATTTTCATCAAGGCTTGCTGAAGACGTAGTTTTGCAGTCCCGGCTTGGCGACAAACGTCTGCATTTGGCGAGACTGAGGAATCACCCGGTTGCCATTATAATTGGTCCAGTAAACTGTCACCGTGAATTGGAGCAGGTTGGTCTTGTACCCCGCGGGCACATTGGTGGCATCCCGGCGATCGATGTAAGCCACGTATTTCGTGCCGCCGGCATTGGTGCTCAAACCGAGCGGGTCATAGACATCCTTAAAAGCAACCGGCACATAGCCATTGGATTTTACCTGGGTATATGTGTAAAGCCGGACGGTCTCCATCCACTCCATCATGATTTGCGTGGCGCGGAGGTTCTCCCGGGTGACTTGCACCACCCGGAAACCGGAGGAAAATCCCGCGTACAACGCCAAAACAATCACCCCCACCACCAACACCGTGACCAGCACTTCAGCCAGGGTGTAAGCGTCTTGACGGTGCAAAGATTGCTTGAATTGTTTTTCGTTTCTCATTTGCCAAGGCATCCGGCTTTGGATGCAACAATGCAAGAGTGGTGCCAGTAAGGCACTTTAGTAACACGTTGAGACTAAAAGTCAAAGCGATAGCCTGCCCCTTCGATTCCACGTAAATCCAGACGTCGCAGTGATTATTCCGCTGCCCGCTGCCAGCGGCAGGGGGCGGTCGGCTGTGTAGCGATAAGCCAGACCGCATTTTCATTTCCGTCGCGTGAATCGGGAGATCGATTGCCGAGCATTTAATTGCTGAAGCTGTTCGGCTGCGAACTTGCTCATCTGCTTGCGCTCCTTTGCCCTTTCCTTGAATCTGGCTGGAATGATAGACGAAACACCTACCCCGGTGCCGAAGTGGCCATTCTTTGTGGGCGATGTCGCCATGTTGGGCATGGCGTATTTCATCCACTATGAGACACGGGGGCCGTTGGGGCGCTGGGAATTCGCCGCCTGCGCCATCTGCGTGGCTTTGGGGGCCGCGTTGGGCGTCTGGCCATTCCTGCTCGATCACCGCGCCCGGCTGAAACAAATCGATCGCACTGCCTTGGGCAGCATCAGCGAGAAGTTGCAAACGCTCGAGCAGATCGCTGCCCAGATTTCCGGCGCCACCAATGACTGGCAGCATGTGCAGGTGCAGGCCGAGAAGACCTCGAATGCGGCCCGCGATATCACCGAGCGCATGGCCGCGGAGGCGCGGGATTTTGCTGTGTTCATGCAGAAGGCGAGCGATACGGAAAAAGCCACGCTACGCCTGGAAATCGAAAAGCTGCGGCGCGCTGAGAAGGATTGGTTGCAGGTGCTGATCCACGTACTCGACCACGTGCATGCCTTGCATGGCGCTGCCGTGCGGGCGGGACAAACACGCGTCGCGGAGCAGCTCACCCAGTTTCGGGCGGCGTGTCATGATGCGGCCCGGCGCGTTGGCCTGGTGCCATTCGTTGCTGAGATCGGCGAAAATTTTGATGCCCAAAAACACCAGAATGCGGAAGGTGAAACCACGCTCGCGGGAGCGAAGGTTAAAGAGATCATGGCGGCTGGTTATACCCTTCAAGGTCGCCTGATCCGGCCAGTCTTGGTCCGCGTGACCACGGAAAATCCGGTGGCCGAGCCACCACCTTCGAGCGAATCGAGCACAGCGCAGGCGCAGTTGACCCTCGAATCTCCGCCTTCGGACTGAGCTTTGCCGCATCGCGCCATGTCAGATTCCAACTCCGCCCCCAGCTCCTCCCTTCGCTGGTGCGTTGTCCTTTTGGGCAGCATCAGTTTTGCGGTATTGCTGGCGGCGCATAACATTGCCGATGGCGACATGTGGGCGCGGCTGGCGGTTGGCGCGGAAGTCTGGCTGCGCGGGGCGCTGCCGGAACGAGACCACTATGCCTTCACCCCGACTCATCCTTATTACGTGGATCACGAATGGGGTGCGGGAGTGGTTTTTTATGGCGTCCTGCGGCTGTTTGGCCCCGCGGGCTTGATGGGCTTGAAAATCCTTCTGGCGTTCGGCGCATTGTTCGCCGCGCTGGCAGCCGCCCGCCGGTTGAATGCCAATTGGAACGCGCTCCTGATTCTCGCGATTCCGGCGGCCGCTTGCCTTGTGCCGGGTTATGGCCCGGTAATTCGCAGTCACGCTTTCACCTATTGTTTCTTCGGCGTCACACTGCTCTGCCTCGAATTCATCCGTGCGGGCCGGCAACTCGCGGTTATTCCGCTGACGCTGGTGATGGGCATCTGGACCAACGTCCACGGCGGATGCGTGGCCGGCCTGGGAACGATCGGTGTTTACACGGCTTTCGCGTTGCTGCAACGGCAGCAACTCAAACCCATGCTACTGGCTTCCGCAACCGGATTCCTGGCGACGTTGATCAATCCGCACGGCATAAAATTCTGGGCTGTCTTGCTGCCCGGTGTTTTGCATCCGCGGACGCGTATCAGCGAATGGCAACCGTTGCCTTTGTTCGCAAACGATCCTTTCCTGGCATTCCGAATCCTGTTTTTGATTGTGCTCCTGCTGCTGGCGCTGGGCTGGCGGCGCACCGAAAAAAAATCCTGGCCAGGCCTCGTCATGCTGGCGCTGACGGCCTATCTCGGCTGGCGAAGCCGCCGGCATGCGCCCTTTTTCGCCGTCGCTACGGTGGCATTCGTCGCGCCCTTTCTCGAAACGGCCGGCGCCGCGCTGGTCGAACGATTTCGTGCCCGGATCAAGCCGGCGGTGGCGCTTCTGGCGTTGCACGGCTTGGTCGCCATTTATGTCGCCGTGCAGTTTCTGCCGCGCGCGACCTTCGTGGTCCTTGCGCCGATTCCCCACGATCCGGTGCGCGAGATGGACATCCTCTCGCTCGCGCAGGCGGAAGGGAATCTCGCCACGCCGTTCGGTTGGGGCAGTTACTGCGCGTGGCGTCTGTATCCGCGCGTGAAGATTTCGATGGACGGACGATACGAGGTGGCGTTTCCGGAATCGACCTTTGAACTGAGCAACGATTTTTACGAAAAACGCGGCGCGAATTGGGACCGCCTGATCCGCGATTTCAATGTGGACTATGTGCTGTTGGAATATCGGCAGGAACGGTTGCGGCCGGCGGACTTGCTCGACAAAGGCTACGTATTGATTTGGGAAAATCCGGGCAACTCCGCCTTGCTGGCGTTGGCAAAGCACGCGCCAAAACTCCGGCTGGTGGTCGCCGAGTTGCCGCCTACCACCATCAATCCGCTCGACGC
>CAYWCK010000471.1:0-4032 GCA_964456685.1 uncultured Bifidobacteriaceae bacterium
AACAAATGGTATCAATCGCCTCGTCCAACTTTCCCCGATCCTCATCTCCCTGCTCCAGCATTTGGTGCTTCGCATCTGCTGCCTGTCCCTTGGCATCAAGGTCCCGCACCACACCCGCTGTAGCGAATGCTTGCGTGATGGCGGCCGTCAATTGCCCGGCCATGCGTTGCTCGCCCAGTGACTCGAGGGTGGCCGAGATCTTCCGACAATGCTCCTGCGCCGCGGTGCGCGCTTTCGCCTCCTCGGCCAGATGCCCCTGCTTTTCGGTTCCAGGCGAATGGATCAGCGCATTCCAGAGGTTGATGAAGACATCGTCCACGTCCTCTCGCATTTCCCGGAGGGCTTCGATCCTCCGCTGCTCGGTCAGACTCGTCTCCTTGGCCTGGCGGACATGATGCATGGTAAAAAGCGCCAGCCCGGTGCCTCCGATCATGAACAGGATGAGCATACCGAACCCCAAGGCCATGCGTTTGCCGATGGTTACTTTCAAATTCTTTCTCATAGATTTTTCTCCCAATCCCAAAATTAATTTCCCGCCACCGGATTCGCCGCCGGTGCGGATTGCAAATTCCGCACGCACGCCACCAATCGTTCGCGATCCAGTTTGACCTGGTATTCGTCCACCCCCGCGGCCTTGCCTTTGGCGATGTCTTCCTCACCCGCCAGTGAACTCAGCGCGATGATCGGCAGCCGCGCAAAGCGGCCGTCGGCGCGAATGCGTTGCGCCAGTTCCAAACCGGTGAGTCGCGGCATTTCCACATCCGTGACCACAATGGTCACGCGATCCGCATTTTCTTCCAACAGTTCCCAGGCGGCCTGCCCATCACGCGCGTCGATCACCTCAAAGCCATCCTGTTCGAGATATTTTTTCACCTGCGCGCGGAAGAAATCCGAGTCCTCCGCCAGCAATACCCTGGGGGGAGCGGCCGCAGCGGTCTTTCCCGCTTGTGCCGGTTCGTCCCCTTGCGCCCATTCCGGATAGAGCGCGGTCACCAGCTCAAAGACATCCGCCACGAGCGTGGTGCGCTCGCGGATGATGGCCGAGCCGGCGATGCCCTTCTGCCGGTGCGTGGTGTGATCAATGTTCGTCTTCGTTTCCACCACATCCACGGGCATGGCGCCGAGCAATCCGACTTCGCGCCCGCGCACGCTCGACACGATGACGGCCAGATCGCGCGTCTCGCCGAGGGGTTTGACTTGAGCGCCATCCGAAAGCGTGACCAGTGGGAGAGAACCGCCCCGATATTGCAGCGTGCGGCGGCCGCCCATGGTTTCCACCTGCTCGGGCTTGATGCGTTCGATCCGCAGGACCGTGTCCAGCGGCACGGCGCAAACCTCGTCGCTGGCGTTGTGGAACAGCAACATGGCGTGCGCATCCTCCAGGCGGGTGCGCTCGGCTTCATCGGAAAGCGCAGCCTTGTGCGCGGCTTCGGTCTTCGAATTCAAATCCGCTTTCACCGCCAGACCCGCGATATCCAAAATCAACACCACGGTGCCGTCGCCCAAAATCGTGGCGCCGGCGTACTCGCGCAGTCCCTTGAGATGTCGGCCCAGGGGCTTGACGACAATTTCCTCGGTATCGTGGAACCCGCCCACCACCAGCCCGTATTGCAAAGAACCGGTGGTAACGACGGCAATTTCCAATCCACCGCGCGTCCCTGCGGCTTTGCCCGCTCCGGCGGCGGCGACACCACTGAGCAAGGCATCGAGCCGAACCAGCGGAATGATCTGGTCGCGTAACAATAAAACTTCCACATCGCCGATGACCTCGATCCGTTTGTCGAGTTCCTCGGCGCGGACGCGGAGCAACTCCTCCACGTTGACCTGCGGGATGGCGAAGCGTTCGCCTTTCACGGACACGATCAACGACGGAATGATGGCCAGCGTGAGCGGCAGTTTGATGCTGAAGGCGGAGCCCTTGCCCACGGCGGATTTGATCTCCACCTGGCCCCCGAGCCGGTCGAGATTGGTCTTCACCACGTCCATGCCCACGCCGCGGCCGGACAGATCCGTGACCGCTTTCGCGGTGGAAAGCCCGGGCAGGAAGATGAGCATTTGCTTCTCGTGTTCCGACATGCCGCGCACCCGCTCGGCGGAAACCAACCCCTTGGCAATGGCTGACTCGGCCACTCGGGCGGGATTGATGCCCTTGCCATCGTCCGAGATTTCCACCACCACCTGACCGGCTTCGTGCCGCGCCTCGAGGCGGATCGTCCCACAGCTCTTCTTGCCCACGCGGCGGCGTTCGTCCGGCGTTTCAATGCCGTGATCCACGGCGTTGCGAATCATGTGCGTCAACGGGTCGGACAACCCCTCGATCAAGCTGCGATCCAACGCCACGTCCTTGCCGTGGATATCGAGCGTGATTTCCTTTTGCAGGGTGTTGGACATGTCGCGCACAACGCGCGGAAATTTGCCGAACAGATTTCCGATCGGTTGCAGGCGCGTGCGCATGATCGCGTCCTGAAGCTCGGACGTCACCTGGTTGAGCCGCTGATCAGCGACCTGCAAGGCCTCAACTTGATTCTGCGCCACGGCGGCCCGCAGTTGGTTCCGACTGAGCACCAGCTCGCCGGCGAGATTCATCAACGACTCCAGCAGCCCGACGTTGACGCGCAACGTATCTTCCCGCGCCACGGTTCCCGTGGTTGGGACGGAAGCTTCGGTTGTCGGAGGTTTATTCCGCGGCGCGACCATCGGGGCGGCGGCCTCCGGAGCGGGAATCGGGACGGCGGGTTCGTTCGCGGTTTGAGTTGCGGGGGTCGCCTGTGATTTGGCTTCGACGGGTGCGGGACTGGAATCTGGTTGTGCCTGATGTGGATCGTACAGCAGCTTGATTCGCTCCGCAGGAACAGTGAGTAGTTCCGTCATGATTTCGGGGGCCACCGTGGCCGCAAACACCAGGCGCAGCGGCAATTTGTTGCTCAACGGATCGTCGAGCGTGCCCATGCTATCGAAGTCCATCATGCACTCGATGATTTCGCCCCACTCCGTCATTTCGCGAAACACATGCAGAATGTTCAGCCCTTTGCGTTCGATGTCGTGGATGAGATCGTAATCCACGCAATACACGCATTGACCGGCGCGCCGGGCGCGATCCACGTCCACCTGCGGCAGGGTAACCGGCGGCGCATCGCCGCCGACCGGCAAGGTGACCTGATGCGTGAGAGAATCTTTTTGGTCCGGAGGTAAATTCGAGGAGGCCAGCCCGGTAAGTCCGACCACGAGATCGGAAATGTCAGCGCGGTCGCTTTCCGCCGGGCTGTTGATCATTTCGCGCAGCTTGTCGAAGGCCGCGAGCAGAACATTGGTGACCTCGGCATTGGGGGTCAGCTTGCCGGAACGCACCATTTCCAGAATCGTCTCGGCGCAATGGGCCAATTCCTTGACCTTCACCAACCCGAAGAAGCTGCTGCCCCCTTTGATGGAATGCGCGGCGCGAAAGACCTTGTTGACGAGTTGCTCATCCAGGTCCGCACCGCCTTCCTCGATGGTCAGCAAATCGGCTTCAATCGTCGCGAGGTGTTCGCGCGACTCATTAATGAACTCGTTGAGCAGGTCGTCAGCCACAAGCAGCCTCCGTTGTCCCGCTCCCGGTTACGTTGAGGAATTTCACCAAATGCATGCTTTGGAGCAGGTGATAAATTTCTTGCGACGCGTTAACGACCTTCAGCCGCCCGCGTTGGCGGGCCATGGATTTGCTGGCGGCAATCAGCAGGCCGATTGCCGTCGAATCGAGCATGGTGCTGCGATGCAAATCAACGGTCATCTCCATCACAGCGGGCTTGAGCGCCTCGCGCAGGGCTTTCTGCAGATCCGGCACATCCGCGGCCAGCAGATCGCCGTTGAGTACAACGTTCAAATGTTTGTCCTGAAGTTCGATGGTGTGGTCCGGCATGGTAGGTAATGAATTCGATGGGGGGTCGGTTTAAATTCAAATAGCATCCGCGGTTGTTCCAATCGGCTGCGCCCACTGATTCGAGGCCGCCAATGCTGGCGTCAGACCATTGGTATCGGCTGGAATCGTCCGCT
>CAYWCK010000472.1:0-4027 GCA_964456685.1 uncultured Bifidobacteriaceae bacterium
GCCATCAAGGACGGCGTCAAAGACAAGGAAGGTAAGGTCCTGATGAAGCCTGCGGAAGACCTCTCCGACGCCGATATCAAAGCGCTGGTCGCACATTTGCGGACGCTGAAGAAGTAAGTCTCTCATCCGGGCGGTAGGGCGCCTGGATGTTCGTACCGGGATGGGGAATGAGCTCAGGCCCGGCTGGCAGGGAAACAGGGGCCAGCCGGGTTTATCGTTTTTCTGGTGTGGTGGGCGGTCGGGCCACAGACCATGCAAAAATTGCGATGCCCTCTGAACGTCAATTTATGAACGGCCTTTGCCAAGAATGGGAATGCGGCTTCGACGGTGGTAGCCGAAGTTAACGGTGATCAGAGCAGCCGGCGTCGCTGCACTCTCAGCAGGGGCGGACAGGTTGCTCGCAGGTTCAGCCATGACAAAACGGAATATGAAAAAACTACTCCTCTTGGGCGCCGCAATTCTCACTTCCACAGCTCTGACCGCCGCGGCAGCGGAAGCAAAGGATAACTACGAAAAGGGCTGTGCGAAATGCCACGGCGCTGACGGCAAAGGCCAGACCAAGATGGGTCAGAAGATGGGCGCCAAGGACTATACGGACGCCAAGGTTCAGGAGAAGCTGACCGATGAAGCGGCCTTCAAGGCCATCAAGGAAGGTTTCAAAGACAAGGACGGCAAAGTGCTGATGAAACCATCCGAGGATCTCTCGGACGCAGACATCAAGGCGCTGGTCGCCTATATGCGCAAGTTCAAGAAGTAAGCGCAGGCCGACAAATCGGTTGATCCAAGCAGGAACGCAAACGAGGCTACAACCTCGATAGAAGATCCATTGTCACTCAAGTATGAATATGAACGCAGCAAAAGATTCTAATCAGAAACCTCGACTCTGGCGAAACTGGTTAAGCTTCGCAGGACTCGTGGTGGCGCTGGGCAGCTTCTTTGCGTTCCTGCTCCTTTTTGCCCTCGATCTTTTCGCGCGCGGCAGCAATCCCTACATGGGCATTTTGGCCTATGTGATTGCGCCGGGATTCTTGTTTCTCGGGCTCGGAATGTTTGCCTTGGGAGTGTGGTGGCAACGCCGGTCGGATCGTAAGGCAGGCGTGGCAGCCACCCGCACTGTGCTGTCAGTGGATTTATCCCGCCCCGAAGACTTCAAGCGCTTGCGGTGGTTTGTGCTGGGAAGTCTGGTGTTCCTCCTCTTCACGGCCATCGGCAGTTATCAAAGTTACCACGTGGCCGAGTCGGTTCAGTTCTGCGGCCAGGCTTGCCACGGACCGATGAAACCGGAATTCACCGCCTATCAAACTTCACCGCATGCCCGCGTCGCCTGTGTGGAATGCCACATCGGCGAAGGTGCGGAAGCTTTCGTCAAAGCCAAGATGAACGGCGTGCGGCAGCTCCTCGGGGTGATGACCGGCAACTATGATCGCCCGATCAAGACGCCAATTCACAACCTGCGTCCGGCGCGCGAGACCTGCGAGCATTGTCATTGGCCCAGCAAATTCAGCGGCAACCTGGACCGGACGTACCAACACTTCCTCACCGATGAAACGAATACACCGTTTGCGGTGCGCATTTCCTTGAAAGTGGGCGGCGCCGATCCCAAGACCGGCCCCACGGGCGGCATTCATTGGCACGTCAGCCAGGACAACAAAATCGAGTACATCGCCACGGATGATCGTCGTCAGGTGATTCCGTGGGTGCGGGTCACGGATCCCAAGGGCGTCGTCACCGAATACAAGAATCCCAAATTTACCAACGATATTACCCAGTATGAAATCCGGATGATGGATTGCATGGATTGCCACAACCGCCCGTCGCATCGCTACCGCACGCCGGCTGACATGGTGGATTTCGCCATGAGCACTGGAAAGATCGACACAAAGTTGCCCTATGTGAAATCGAATGCAGTTTCCGCGCTGATCGCCAAGTACGAGAGCGAAGCCGAAGCGCTGCCCAAGATCGCGGCGCGCCTGCAGGGCAGTTATCCGCCCGGGCCGGCCACGGAACAATTGGTGGCCGCGGTCCAACAAATTTATCGCAACAATTTCTTCCCCGAGATGAAGGTGGACTGGCGCGCGTATCCCGAGAACATCGGCCACAAGGAATGGCCCGGTTGCTTCCGGTGTCACGACGGCAAACACGTCGCCGCGGCCACGCCGAACAAGAAGCAGATTCCGGCGAGCGATTGCGAGTCTTGTCACACCATCATCGCTCAGGGCAACGCGGAGGAACTCAACCTGATTTCACCGGCAGGGCAGAAATTCAAACATCCAGGGGACGAAGTCGATGGAGCCTGTAACGATTGCCACACGGGCGGACTCTGAACGCAGCGACTTGATTTCAATTCAGGGCGCGGCGCGAGTGCCGCAAGGGATTTGGGGAAAACTGCTTTTTTCCTTCGCCTTGGCTTGCTGGCTGGGCCAGCCGGCCAATGCCGCGGAGAAATTCAAAAACGGCGAGTGCCTGGATTGCCATCTCGATCCAACCACCACGCGCAAGGTCGGCACGAATGTCGTCGCCCTGCTCTTCCCGACAAACCGATTCGAGAAATCGGTTCACGCCAAACTGGACTGCATTGATTGCCACGAAGGCATCAAGGATTTGGTCCACGAGAGCAAGCTGCCCCCGCCAAGCTGCGCCGGTTGTCACGAGAAGGAAGGCAAAGATTACGCCACGAGCATCCACGGTGTGAGCCACAAGCTGGGTGCGTCCGGGGCTGCGGATTGCTGGAGCTGCCATGGGTCGCACGAAATCGTGCCTGTCAAGCAGGCGGACTCACCGGTCTTCAAACTCAATCTCCCCAACACTTGCGCCACCTGTCACACCAACGCCAACCTCACCAAGGAATACCAGATGAAGTATCCCGAGGCGGCGAACCAGTACAAAGACAGCATCCACGGCCGCGCCCTCCTGAAGATGGGATTGATCATCGCGCCCTCCTGCAACGATTGTCACGGCGTCCACGACATCAAACGCGGCGTTGATCGCGAAGCGCCGATCAACCATGCCAACGTCGCCAAGACCTGCGGCAAATGCCACGTGGGCATCGAACAGATTTACGAAAAGAGCGTCCACGGCCAGCTCCTCGCCAAGGGCGACAAGCGCGGGCCGGTCTGCACCGATTGCCACACGGCGCACGGCATTGAGACGCCGCAGAACGGTCACTTCAAGATGGCCAGCGATCAACGTTGCGGCAAATGCCACGAAGACCGGCTCGAACATTATCGTGATACTTATCACGGCAAGGCGATGGCCCTCGGCAAACCCATGGTCGCCGCTCAAGTCGCCGCCTGTTACGACTGCCATGGACATCACGACGTGCTGCCGCCTTCCGATCCGGCATCGCGGCTCTCCAGTGGGAAGATCCTGAGCACGTGCCAGCAATGTCATCCCACGGCAACGGCCGGGTTCACCGAGTATCGGCCCCACGCAAATCCGCTCGACCGGAAGAATTACCCGCTGCTCAACGTCGTTTTCCTGGGCATGACTGGCTTGCTCATCGGCGTGTTCTCGTTCTTCGGTCTGCACACCATCGTCTGGCTGGCACGCGTGATCTACATCTCGCTCCACGACACCAAATCGTATCGCGAAGCCCGCGCCAAGACCGAGACGGACACCGAATGGTTCACGCGCTTCGTGCCCTTCGAGCGCTTCCTGCATTTCCTCGTCGTCACAAGCTTCCTGCTGCTCGTCATCACCGGCATGCCGCTCAAGTTCTACTACACGAACTGGGCGAAGGTGCTCTTCTCATTCATCGGCGGCGTGGAAACGGCGCGCACGCTGCATCACTTCGGGGCGGTGATTACCTTCCTCTACTTCGGCCTGCACGTCGCGTCGCTGATCGGCAAGTGTTGGAAGGGCCGCGGCAATCTGCGCGATCCGAGCACCGGCAAAATCCAGATCAAACGGCTCTGGCTCGTGCTCTTTGGCCCCGACTCCATGGTGCCGACGATTCAGGACTGGAAAGATTTCGTGGCGCACAACCAGTGGTTCTTCGGCAAAGGCCCGAAGCCGTCGTTCGATCGCT
>CAYWCK010000473.1:0-4016 GCA_964456685.1 uncultured Bifidobacteriaceae bacterium
ATTGGAACACGCGCCGCAAATCCGCCATCGTTTCTTCGCTCGCGTAAATCGGCAGCGTCTGGCCGCCGCGCGCATCGCAAAACCGCCGGCAATCGTCCAAGCCCATGATGTGATCGGCATGCGCGTGCGTGAACAATACTGCGTCCAGCCAACGGATGTTCTCCCGCAGGCACTGGATGCGAAACTCCGGCGTCGTATCCACGACGAACTTCACCGCGTCGGTTGTGACGTAGATCGAAGGTCGCGTGCGCCAGTTCTTCGGGTTGGCCAGAAACTCGGGTGGATACTCCTTGCCGATGATGGGCACGCCCTGCGACGTGCCGCTGCCGAGAAAAGTGAATTCAAAAGCCATGAATCAACGATGAGTCAGTCGGTGAACCAACGAACAAGGCGTTTCCAATCCGCCTGGCGCGGCACAGGATTCTCCCTCTCCCTCAGGGAGAGGGCTGGGGTGAGGGTGAGCGCCACCCAAATTTTTAGTTTTGCTCCGCGGATTCATTGGGCTCAAATTGCGCGCGCACTGTATCCATGTTGACGACGCTGCGCATCAAAAACCTCGCCCTCGTGGCCGACCTGACGCTGGAACTCCAGCCCGGCTGCAACGTCGTCACCGGCGAAACCGGCGCGGGCAAATCCATCATCATCGGCGCGCTGAATCTCGTGCTTGGCGAACGCGCCGATCGCACGCTGATCCGCAGCGGCGCGGATGCGTGTTCGGTTGAAGCCGTGTTCGATGTGGCAAAGCTTCGCGCGCCATTGAAATCTTTTCTCGACGAAAACGGCCTTGAACCGTGCGACGAACACCAGCTCGTCCTCAAGCGCACGTTTACCAGTGCGGGAACGAACCGCCAATTCGTCAACGGCTCGCCCACCACGCTGAACGTGCTCGCCAGCATCGGCGAATGGCTGGTGGACATGCACGGGCCGCACGATCACCAATCGCTGCTGCATCCGGCCAAACAACTCGCCATCCTCGACGCGTTCGGCGGCTTGGAGAAGGACCGGCTCGCTTTCGCTGAACTGGTCGAGCGTCGCGCGGTGCTGGAGACCGAGAAATCCGCGCTGATTGTGGACGAGAAAACCTACGCGCAACAACTCGACCTCCTGCGCTTTCAGGTGAAGGAGATCGAAGCCGCCAGATTGCAGCCGGACGAGGAGGAACAGGTCACGCAGGAACATCATCGCGCGAGCAACGAGGCTAGGCTGCTCCAACTTAGTCAGGCCGCCCTCGATGCCTTGAGCGAGAGCGACGGCTCGCTGCTCACGCAAGCGGGCATCATCGGCCGCACGTTACAGGAGTTGCAGCGCGTTGATGCCGGATCGGCTGGGCTCGCGAATTTACACGAGCAAGCCATCGCGAGCTTGCGCGAGTTGCAAACCGAACTCTCTCGTTACGCCGACAAGGTGGACGTTGACCCCGCGCGGCTCGCCGAACTGGAGGAGCGTTTGAATCTCATCCAAACCTTGAAGCGCAAATACGGCGCATCGCTCGCGGAAGTCATCACGTTCGGCAACGAGTCGAAGCAGAAACTCCAGAGCCTCGAAGCGCGTGATGCCGAACTGGCCCGCCTGAACGCTGCTATCGCGAAACTGGATGCGGAGTTGCTGAAGGCCGGCAAAAAGCTTTCTGCCGAGCGCCGCAAAGTCATTCCGCAACTCGCCAAGGCCGCGATGAAACAGCTTGCCGACCTCGGCTTCAAGCAAAGCAAGTTTGATGTGGCCATCAATTCTGTAGCAGCCGACGTGAGTCGGCTCACTTCAAATGAAGATCAGAGCCGACTCACGTCGGCTGCTACATTAAGACGGAGTGGCTTCGACGAAGTCGAATTCCAATTCTCTCCCAACGTCGGTGAGCCGTTGAAGCCGCTGCGGGCCATCGCGTCCTCCGGCGAAATGGCGCGGGTGATGTTGGCGCTGAAGACCGTGCTGGCGGCCGAGGACGAAATCCCGGTGCTCGTCTTCGACGAAGTGGACGCCAACGTCGGCGGCGAAACGGCGAATGCGGTGGGCGAGAAGATGAAACAAATCGCCGCCAAGCGACAGGTATTGTGCATCACGCATCTGCCACAAGTCGCCGCACCGGCGGACGCGCATTACGTCGTGACCAAGCAGGTCAAAGACGGACGCACCATTTCGGAAATCACCGCGCTCGACCGGAAATCCCGCGTCACCGAACTCGCCCGCATGTTGGGCGGGCAGAGCGATGCGGCAAGGAAGCATGCGGAGGCCTTGTTAAGGTGACTACATGAGTGGAAGATTGGTTTCAGTTTTGCTTTGCATCGTCCGCGCAGCGCATGAAGAAGCGACCGGTTTCCCAAAGCTCAGGACTGCGTCGCAAAAGTTGGAAGGCGCCAACTGTTGTCTGAAGGGTGAGTGAACCATCAGGGTCAGATTTTTCCGGAAAGCAAACCTCCTCGACCTCGCAATAGGCTACGAACCGCCAACCTGACTTGGAGCGAAGGAACGCGCCGCGATTTGTGAGTATACACTCAAGCTTGCCGGGCCAAATCACGCCTAGAAACTCATCTCCCGGGGCGAGGGCAACGCCTTTCGGAAAGGTTCGGCCGAAACGAAGCGCTGGCGACAAATAGCACCGCAACCCTTTCAGTATCCGATGCACTCGCTGCTTTGCTGGAACGGGGGCGCTCATGTTGAACTCCATCTTGGAGGCGGTGACTCCCGCCTTTCCGTAACAATGATAAGACGCTATTCCTAACCTCATCGTGTGTCGAGTGCCCGGTTAAATTGAAGTTGGACTGGCCGCAGCAGCCAACTCGCCTAGCCAAGTCCGGTTGCGAGCGCCGGAGGGCCGGCGCACTCCCGGACGCTTCGCGCGGTTCGGTGGCCACCGGTGACCGCTTCGCGTCTTGGAGTGCGGCGGCCCTCCGCCGCTTTTCGTTCCTGCGCTGGTCGCTCAATGAATTGACACCCATTGAAATGATTTCCCTTTTGCTCCGGTCCTCGTAAATTTCCCGAAAGTCCCGCATGATCCATTTGCGATTAAATTCTGGGTTGTTCGCCGGTTCGCTGGCTGGGTTGATTGTTGTCGCAATGCCGGCGTGGTCGGCGCCGTCCGGCAAAGACCAGATTGATTTCCGTTCCCAAATCCAGCCGCTCCTTTCTGCCAAATGTTTTGCGTGTCACGGTCCGGACGAAAAATCCCGCAAGGCCAAGCTCCGGCTCGATGTCCGGGATGACGCGCTCCGCGATCACGACGGCGTCATCGCCATCAAGCCCGGCGACTTGAAGAGCAGCGAAGTGATCCGCCGCATCACTTTGCCGGAAGACTCGGACGATCTCATGCCGCCAACGAAGTCCGGTCACCCGCTCAAGCCGGCGGAGATCGAGTTGCTCAAGCGCTGGATTCAGCAGGGCGCGCCGTATGCCACGCATTGGTCGTTCACCAAGCCGGTGCGACCGTCGGTCCCTGAAATCAAAGGTCAGCGATCAGCCGTCAGAAATTCAATCGACAACTTTATTCTCGCACGGCTGGCAAAGGAGAAACTCAAGCCGTCGCCGGTTGCTGATAAACACATTCTCATTCGCCGGCTGTCGCTGGATTTGATCGGCCTGCCGCCCACGCCAGCCGAGGTGGAGGCGTTCGTGAAGGACAAATCGCCGAACGCCTACGAGAAACTGGTGGATCGTTTGCTCGCGTCGCCGGCGTACGGCGAAAAGTGGGCGCGCATGTGGATGGACATCGCGCGCTACGCGGATTCGACCGGATACGGGCAGGACTCGATGCGGCAGGTCGCGCCGTGGCCGTATCGCGATTGGGTCATCAACGCGTTCAATCGTAACCTGCCGCTGGATCAGTTCACGCTGGAGCAACTCGCCGGCGATCTGCTCGACCACCCGACGGAGGAGCAGTTGATCGCGACGGCGTTTCATCGCAACACGATGACGAATCTCGAAGGCGGCACGGACGACGAGGAATGGCGTGTGGCCGCCGTGAAGGATCGCGTGAACGTGACCGTGCAGGCGTGGATGGGCCTCACGATGGGCTGCGCGCAATG
>CAYWCK010000474.1:0-4001 GCA_964456685.1 uncultured Bifidobacteriaceae bacterium
GTTCGACGGATTTTGGATGCACAACGGGAAGGACGAACGCATCAACGCCCGACACGGCAAAAAGTCCCGCACCAACATTCTCTTCCTGGACAGCAGCGCGGCGTCGTTCGACACCTTTCGCATTCCCAGTGTGCGGGACAAGGAGGCGCGCGATATTCAATGGCGCTTTCCCACCGAACCCGTGGAAGAGCCGCAGTGATTTCAAGCCATGGCCCCGCAAACGAAAAACCTGATCAAGATCATTGCCTCGCTGCTGGCCATCGCCGGAGCCGCGGCGTGGATCTATTACACCCAGTACCGGGCACCCAAGTTCAATGCGGCCTTGTACCGCTTCGTGGGGAGTCAGCTCGCGGAGACTGTGGTTGAGTTGGCCGGCAAAAAGCAGGGCAAGCTGGTGGTCATTACGATTCCGTTGCGCGAGTCCGAGGAACTCGCCGAGGAATATGCGGCGTTCAACCTTCGGCTCAAACAGTTGGGCGAGTTCAAGATTCGCGAAGACATCGTGGACACGGAAGGCAAACCCAAATACGGCTTCGGCATGGGTCTTTCGGGACGCCACTTTGTACGCACGGTCAAGAAGAACGAAACGGCCGACGTCATCATTTCCTTCATCGGAGCGCCAAAGTTGGATGACGAAGAACGCGCGCAACTGACGAAGATGCCGAAGTTCGTGGTGCAGGCGCGGTCACCCGAAAATCTTTTCAAACTTTTTGAAGGGAAGCTGGTGCAGGCGGCGGTGGTCTCGCGGTTCACCTTTCCCGCGCCCGGGCCGATCACGCCGAAGACCACGGAAGAGTGGTTCAACAAACGCTTCCAGTTGTTCCGCAGCGAAAACGCCGCCTCGATTCCAAAAGGGGAAAAAGCCGAGTAGCGGCGATTACTCCACGCGCAACTCCGGCCACTTCTCCAATCGTCGCAGCAGCGCCTGCGGGGACATGCCCAGCTTGGCCGCCGCCCGGCGAATGCCGCCGTTGGTTTCGCGCAAGGTGTCCCGAATCAACCGATACTCTTGCGCTTCGATAGGCGTGAGCTGCCGGCCGGCCGGCAACGCGTCGCCGGTGTCACTGGCTGCGGGGGGCGGTGTTTGCGTTGGCGCCGCTGCCGGCGCGGGCGGGCCGCGTTGCAGCCAATTCAAATCCAGCGCGAGCCATCGGGCATCCTCGCCGGTTCGCAGCAGTGAACGCTCCAGCACGTTGCGCAACTCGCGCACGTTGCCCGGGAAACTGTGCGCCGCCAGCTTCGCCAGATCATCAGGTTTGATGAGCGGTTTCGTCCGCTCATATTTCCCCGCGAGCTGGCTGAGGAGCGTTTCCGCCAGCCCGGGAATGTCGGCGCGACGATTGCGCAACGGCGGTAATTCCACCGCGAACACATCGAACCGATACAGCAAGTCTTCACGAAATCGCCCGGCCTGGACTTCCGCGCTGAGATTTTTGTTGGTCGCGCCAACAAATCTTCCGCTAAACGGCTGCGACTCGGTGCTGCCCAGCGGTCGAAACTCGCGCGCCTCCAGCAGCCGCAGCAACTTGGCCTGGAGCGGCAAGGGCACTTCGGCAATCTCATCCAAAAACAACGTTCCCCCCGCCGCCGCCGCCGCGAGTCCGGCGCGCTTGCGATCGGAGCCCGTGTAGGCGCCGCGTTCGGCACCGAACAACTCGGATTCAAACATCTCACCCGGCAAGGCGGCGCAGTTCACGGCGATGAACGGCGCGCTTACGGACGGAAAGCTGAGTTGGTGCAAAGCCCGCGCGGCCACATCCTTGCCCGAGCCCGTTTCCCCCGTCAGCAGCACCGTGCTGGTCGGATGTTTGGCCGCCTGGCGAAGCTGCTGCATTACTTCCTTCATGGCGGGTGACTCTCCGAAGAAAGCCATGGCGTCCGGTGACTGCACGCGGGCGTGCAGTCGCAACTTCGCCCGCCGCAAGCAGGCGGTCAGCGCGTCCACGGTGATCGGCTTGGTGAGGTAATCAAACAGCCCGTTGCGCGTCAGCGCCACCGCTTCACTCAGATCCGGCAGGCCGGTGACCATCACGATCGGTGCGTCCGGGTTGCGGCGCGCGAGTTGGGCGAAGAAATCGTAGCCCTTGCCATCCGGCAGGTGGTTATCCAGCAGGACCAGATCAAAGGTCTGTCCGGCCACCGCCGCCCGGGCGGCGGCGAGGGAAGCCGCGTGCACCACGGTGGCGCCTTCTTCGCGCACCACTTGCCCCGCCATCGTGGCGAACCCCGCGTCATCCTCGACGATCAGACAGCTGAATTTGTCCGCGTCCTTTTTAGCAGTCATGTTTGGTCAAACTAGCCGTTTTACCTCAAAATCCAAGCCCGCACTGAAACCATCAGGAGGCCAGCGCGCGGTCCACTGCGGCGAGCAGCTCGTGCAGAGAAAAGGGTTTTCGGAGAAATGTAATCCGGGATTCCCCGGCGTCGGTTTCGGTCTCCGGTTCGGCGCTGATCAGAACCACCGGCAAAGTTGGTTTTGCCGCGCGCAACGCCGCAATGGTCTGGGCGCCATCACGCAGCGGCATGGCCTTGTCCGTCAGGAGCACCCGAATTTCCTCGCGATGGCGGTTAAACAGCTCAATGGCTTCGTCGCCGTTGGCCGCGATCAAAGTGCGAAATCCGTGCGCGGATAATCCATCTCCCACCAGTTCGCGAATGGCGCGCTCATCGTCCACCACCAGAATCAACTCGCCCCGGCCCCGTGAAATCTCGGTGGCGATCGGTGCTGACGCCGCGGCGGCGCCGGTGGCGCGCGGCAGAAATACCTCGAAGGTCGTGCCTTCGCCCGGCGTGCTTTCCAGGCGCATAAAACCTCCGTGCGCTTTTACGAGGCGCAATACCGTGGGAAGCCCCATGCCGGTGCCGCGGCCTTCCGCTTTGGTTGTGAAGAACGGTTCAAAAATTTTGGCTTGGACCTCGGGAGGCATGCCGGTGCCGGTGTCGGAGACCATTACGGACACATAACTGCCGGGCTGGCCCTCCGGAATTCCCGCCGCCTCGCTGGCGCTGAGTTCAACATTGTCGGCAGCCAGCGTGAGTTTGCCGCCTTCCGGCATGGCGTCGCGCGCATTGACGCACAGGTTAAGCAACACTTGATGCAACTGGGTCACGTTGCCGCGGGCGGGCCAGAGATCGGCCGGAAGATATTTTTCCACGACGACGTTACTCGGAAAGGTCTCCCGCACCATCTGTTCGATTTCTTTGATGATGGGTGAAAGCTCCAGCTGCTCGAATTCACCGCCATGTCCGCGGGCAAAGAGCAACACCTGTCGCACCATCTCCGCGCCGCGGTGGGCGCTGGTCTCGATCAGCGCGAGGAGATTGCGGCTTTCCACGTCCTCCGTTTTACGTCGCAACAATTGCGTCCCGAGGAGAACCGGGGCCAGGGCATTGTTCAAATCATGGGCCATGCCCCCGGCCAGCGTGCCGATGGTGTTCATGCGCTGGGTGCGCAGAAACTGTTGTTCCAGCAGCTTCCGCTCCGTGATGTCGCTGTTGATCAGAAGCAACGACTTGGGTTGACCGGCTTCATCTCGAATCAACGTCCAGCGACTGGCCACCGTCACGATGGCGCCGGCCCGGGTTTGCTGCCGCAGCTCGCCGTTCCATTCGCCGCTGCTGAACGTTTGGTGGCGGGCATTGGCGGCGGCCGCTGCATCCGGCTGGAATATTGCCGCCGACCGCGCCGGCGCCAGGAGTTCCTCCACTCGCCAGCCGTAAAGCTTCTCGGCGCTCGGGTTGGCGTAGAGGAAATTGCCCGCCAGATCCTGCACCAGAATTGCATCATGGGCCTTGTCAATGAGGGCGGCTTGTTCGCGGATCTTTGCGTCCGCCAGCCGTTGGGCGGCTTCGAAACGTCGGCGAGCGCGGTACCATTCCACCGAGTAGTACAAGACGGATCCGGCGAGGGCGGTTGGGATTTGGGCACCGCAAATGATCAACCAGGGAAACCAATTCCCTTGCGAAAATGCGGTCAGCGCCAATCCCAGCGTGCCCGCCCC
>CAYWCK010000475.1:0-3997 GCA_964456685.1 uncultured Bifidobacteriaceae bacterium
GGCGCAGATTTTTCAGGAAGCGGAATTGCCCGAAGGCGTGGTGAACATCGTCACTGGCGCAGGCGAAACCGGCGCGGCGCTCGTGAATCATCCGGATATTGATAAGATTGCTTTCACCGGCAGCACGGAGGTCGGAAAAGCCATTGCGAAAGCAATCGCGCAACGGAGCGCGGAGCATTGCTCCGCCAGTTCCGGAGACAAACGCGGAGCAATGCTCCGCGCTCCGAAGCTCACGCTCGAACTCGGCGGCAAGGCGGCGAACATTTTGTTCGAGGACGCGCCGATTGATCAGGCCATCGAAGGCGTCATCGCGGGAATTTATTTCAATCAAGGTCACGTCTGCTGCGCCGGCTCGCGGTTGTTCGTGCAGGAAGGGATTTATTCCACCGTCATCAAAAAACTGCGCGACCGCATCCAGACCTTGCGCGTCGGCAATCCGCTCGACAAAAACACGGACATCGGCGCGATCAATTCCAGCGCGCAGTTGACGAAAATCCGCGAGCTGGTGCAAAGCGGCGTGGCCGAAGGCGCGGAGTTGACGCAGTCGAGTTGCCCGCTTCCGGCAAAGGGTTATTGGTTCGCGCCGTCGTTCCTGACGGGCGTGACGCATGCGCATCGCGTGGCGAATGAGGAAATTTTCGGACCGGTGTTGAGCGTGATGACGTTCCGCACGCCGGAGGAAGCCTTCGAGCGCGCGAACAACATCCCCTACGGCTTGAGCGCGGGTGTGTGGACGGACAAGGGCAGCAAGATTTTCAAGATGGTCAACAAGCTGCGCGCCGGCGTCGTCTGGGCGAACACCTACAACAAGTTTGATCCGACGAGTCCATTCGGCGGCTATAAAGAAAGCGGCTTCGGTCGCGAAGGCGGCTTGCAGGGATTGGCGGCGTATTGTCGCTTGGACTGATTGAAATTGCGCTGAAGGCGCTACGGAAATCAGCCCAGGGTTGTGAGGAACGAACTACCCTGGGTAAGCGTCTCCCAAAATAATTCTCCCTCTCCTCGCCGAACGAGGAGAGGGTCGGGGTGAGGAGTCGAATTGTTATTCCCCGTATGGGTTTCGCTGAGCTTCGCGCTCGGCGTCCCGCTCGTAACCTTTCGCGAGTTTGGGCGCTGGGGACTATTCGGTGGCAGCGGGTTACTGAACCTCGCTGCCATGGTAAGGATGGTTTACTGAGCGGGATTCAGAATCCACACCACGGCGTGGCGGGTGCCATCAGCCTTGGACATGAAACCCGAAACGTCGCCATTAGCGTCCACGGACAACGCTTGCGCGCCGACGAAGCCCTCCGGCAGGAAGGCGTTAAGATCCACGGCTTGGTAGTTCGCATCCCAGACGAGCGCGTGGCTGTAAGCAGGCGTGCCGAACTTGGACTGATCGCCGCCGTAGCCCACGATCCATTGACCGTTTAGATTTAGGGCATAGCTGTGCGACAATGTCACGCCCGGCAGGCTATTGACAGGATACGGATGGATGTTGATCGCGCTAGCGGCGGTGCCAGTCCAGACGGTTGCGTAGTAGAAGCGCGCGTCTTTGTTGCCCTTGGCGGCTTCAACCCGCACGCGGATGTCATAACCAGCGTAACCAACCTGACGCTGACCGTCGGTGGCGTTTGCGACAGACATCACCGCGCCGTTCGGCTGCATGGTCACCAGCGATTTGCTGCTGCTCTTCCAGAGCGCGGCGGTGGCGAGTGATTTGATCACATAACCGACCTGCTGGCCGCCACCGACACCGTAAACCTGCGCGCCGTTCCCGCCGTCGCCGAGGTCCGTCGCGGCACCGGTGGCCGCGTCCCAAACAATACCGCGGCTCGGACCAAAGGCGGTGCCGTCCCTGTTCAAGGCCGTGCCGTAACCGACGATTTGGCTGCCGTCTGTGGCGGTGGCCTGACCACCAGCATTCACGAAGGGAATTGCCAGAGTTGTGGCGCTCGCTGCGGAACCATGCCACAGCATCGGCGCCAGGCGGCTGCCAGTGGTCGCTCCTGCGCCCCAGCCGACTTGCAGATTCGCACTTCCGCCGAGGATCGCCGAACGACCGACGATTTTGTTGGCCGCGTCATCTAAGAAAGCGGGATGCAGATCAGCGGCAACGAGGCCATCCCAGAGTTGCGCGTGCGAAGCGGGGCTGAAGATGCCCGCTGCGCTGGAGCCTGCGACGGTGCCTGACGAGATATCGGTGGCGACGCCGCTGGCGGCATTTGGCGTGAGGTCAACGAGTGTGTAGCTTTGCGCGCTCGTCTGGTAGGCCAGGAGCGAGATCAGGCCAGCGGTCAGCAATAAGGTGGCGGTAGTGGAGGGTGAGATGTTTTGTTTCATTTTTGTTTTGTTTGGTGGCGTTGCTCTCCAACAACGCGCGTGACGCTCCCTTAGCAAACCCGATGCCTGACTCTTTTGGGCTGCACTTTGCCCACTGGATGCAGTGCGAGCACGGCGGTGAAAGCCTTGATTTTACTGGAAAAGCAGACTGAAAAAAATGCCGAGGTCCTCGTCGTCCCGCGTAAAAAAAATCGTCTCATCGCTGCTGGCTCGCCCGACGCAAATGAAATGTTACGCGGGCGGAACGAATTTGTTCCCGGGGCGGAACGGCTGTGAATCGCAACTCTTCAGGCCTGTGGGCTGCGAGTGCCTGTGGAGGATTCTCTGCCCGGGCCAGAGCTTCAACTCGGCTAACGGCACGAACGTGGAGTCTCTTTGCGAACGCGGATTCCAGGGATTGGCGGCCGATGGCCGGGAGAGGTGAAGCGTAACGCGAAAGATGGGACTTGCGGATTTGGTTTGTTCTGGGGATAAACTTCCGCGAGTCTGCCCCGGGGGAAGACCGACCTTCCCGACCGCAGGTAGTCTTGGCGGCAGAGCTTGGTGCGTTGGGCAGGGGAAAGGGTTTATAGGGATTTGTTATGGCAAAAATCGTCAGCGCAGAGGAGGCGGTAAGATTGGTGCCCGATGGAGCCACGGTGCTGGTCGTGCCGATGCCATCCGAAGAAGTTTACCCCGCGTTTCACCAGCGATTTTCCCAGACCGGTTCGCCCAAAGACCTCACGGTCATCTGGTCGGCTGGCCTCGGGCCGTTCAGCACGGAACGACGGGGCATGAATCACTTTGCCTACCCGGGCATGGTGAAACGCTACATCGCGGGTCACTACGGGTTGAATTACGAGGCGGTGCGGATGATCGCGCAGGAGGAAGTCGAGGCCTATAACATTCCGCAAGGCGCGCTGTGCCAGTTGTACCGCGAAATCGCCGCCGGCCGGGATGGGCTGATCACCCGCGTCGGTCTCGGCACGTTTGTGGACCCACGCGTCGAGGGCGGAAAATTGAACCAGCGCACGCGCGCCTGCGAAGATCTGGTTGAGGTGGTGCAGGTGAACGGCACGGAGTTGCTGCGCTACAAACCGTTCAAGCCTCACATCGGTTTGATCCGTGGCACGACTGCCGATCCTGAAGGCAACATCACCGTCGAAGACGAGGCGATGTGCATGGAAAACTTTGAAGCCGCCCTGGCCGTCGCCAACAGCGGCGGGATCGTCATCGCTCAGGTGGAGCGAGTTTCCGCTCAGCCCGCCCATCCGCACGCCGTGCACATTCCGGGCATTTTCGTTCACTACCTCGTCGTGGCAACCAGCCGCGAAACGCATCCCCACACACTTTTCACGTCCCACGATCCGGCCTTTACCGGCGGAGCGCGCACGGACTTGGACCGCGAGTTCCGGCCGCTGCCGCTGAACGCCGAAAAAGTGATCTGCCGCCGGGTAGCGATGGAACTGGGCTCGGCTCGCCGGGTCAATTTGGGGGTGGGCATCCCGATGAGCGTCGCCGCGGTCGCACAGGAGGAAGGCTTTCGCGATCGGCTGGCGCTCAACACGGAGGTCGGCGTGCTCGGCGGGCTGCCCGAGGGTGGCAAGAACTTCGGTCCCGCGAAAAATCCCAGCGCGTTCATGTCGCAAACGGCGATCTTTGACTTCATCGACGGCGGCGGGTTGGATTTGAGCTG
>CAYWCK010000476.1:0-3988 GCA_964456685.1 uncultured Bifidobacteriaceae bacterium
TCAGGCAACTGTGATTGCTTTGTCCAGATAAACGTCCTGAATCGCGTTGAGCAACTCGACGCCTTCTTTAAGCGGGCGTTGGAAAGCTTTGCGGCCAGAGATCAGCCCCATGCCGCCGGCGCGCTTGTTTACCACCGCGGTTTTCACGGCGGCTTCCAGATCGCCTTTGCCTTTGGATTCGCCACCGGAGTTGATCAAGCCAGCGCGGCCCGCGTAGCAGTTCAACACTTGATAACGACACAGATCAATCGGGTGATCCGTGGTCAGATCGGTGTAAACCTTTTCGTGCGTCTTGCCGTATTTTTCGATGGCTTTGTAGCCGCCATTGTTCTCGGGCAGTTTCTGCTTGATGATATCCGCTTCAATCGTGACGCCCAGATGGTTCGCTTGCGAAGTCAGGTCGGCGCTCACGTGGAAATCCTTTTCTTTCGTCTTGAAGGCGTTGTTGCGGAGGTAGCACCACAGCACGGTCGCGAGCCCGAGTTCATGGGCGCGTTTGAAGGCCTGGCTCGTTTCCACGATTTGCCGCGTAGCTTCCGGTGAGCCGAAGTAAATCGTCGCGCCGACGGAGGTGGCGCCCATGTTCCAGGCTTGTTCCACTTGCGCGAAATAAACCTGATCAAACTTGTTGGGGCAGGTCATCAGTTCGTTATGGTTTAACTTTACCATGAACGGAATCCTGTGCGCATATTTGCGGGATAGGATTCCCAACACGCCCAGTGTCGAGGCGACCGCATTGCAACCGCCTTCGATGGCCAATTTCACGATGTTTTCGGGATCGAAGTAATCCGGATTCGGCGCGAAGCTTGCGCCCGCCGAGTGTTCGATGCCCTGATCGACCGGCAGGATGGAAAGATAGCCCGTTCCCGCCAGTCGTCCGCTGCCGAACATTTGTTGCAGGCTGCGCAGGACCTGGGGATTCCGGTCCGAATTCGTGAAGATGCGGTCCACGAAATCCGGTCCGGGCAGGTGAAGTCGTTCCTTCGGAACGATGGCTTTGTGTTCAAGTAAGCTTGCGGCGGAATCGCCGAGTAGTTTGGTGATTTTGGCGCTCATAGATTGTGTTGTGCTCGCGGAAGTCGTTCAGCCTGCCTGGCGGTGAAACGGGCCGGTCGTGTGAGGCGAACCACCTCCCCTTTACTGCGAATAAAATAGAAAAGCGATGGTCGGACGGCTGCTTGGTTTTTGTCCAAGGCTTGCTGGATTTTGTTGCGTCGCGACCAGCCATGCTAATCCGCGCAGTCAGTCGGGCCAGCAGATCCGCAGCGAATCAGGCCCGCGCCACCGCCTCGACCTTCGACGTCAAGTCATCCACTTCCGCTGTGGATTCACAGCCGACATTCAGCACGTCCACGCAACCCAGCGAGAGGGCGTATTTGACCGACTCCTGGCGCTTGTCCGGATCGTTGCGCAATTTGCCTTCGCCAATGATCTTCATTCCGATCACACCCTTGCCCGCGGCGTGAATTTTTTGCAGCACCGGCACAACTTCCTCCAGCTTGCCGTCCATGCGAATCCCAAAGGGGTTGATCCGGGCGTGAACTGAATCCACCCACGGTTCGGTGGCGCAGGCTGCAAGCGCGGGCAATGAATGGCAGGAGACTCCCACGGCCCGGACCTTTCCCTGCGCTTTGAGTTTGGACAGGGCGTCCATGTAACGACGGCATTCCTCCGGCCACTTCGCCGATTCCACGCAATGCAGCAGGACGAGGTCGATGTGATCCGTTTGCAATTCGCGCAGAAAGCGTTCGACACAGACATCGGCATTCGGGCGCTCGGCTTCGGGAATTCCACCGGGGCGAAACCAGATTTTGGTAATGACGTTGAACTTGTCGCGTTTGATGCCTTTCAGCGCCGGAATCACGTAGGGGTGCGTGCCGTACATATCCGCGAGGTCAAAAGTATTCACGCCGCGATCATGCGTTTCGCGGATGAGACGCTCGAACTTCTCCTTGCCCAAGCGGGTGTGATTCGACTGGCGATTGCCGCCACTCATCCCCGTACCCAGAATCACCCGGGAGAATTTCAACTTCGTCTTTCCCAGTCGGACTCGCTCAAACGGATCAAAGTTCTTGGCGCGGGGTTTGGCCTCGGCGAGGAAGGGAGCACTCAACAGCGCGCCGCCAACGCCGAGAGCAGAACGGGTGAGGAATTCGCGGCGAAGCATTCTCATGCCGCGACACTAACGCCAGCGGGATGGCGATGCAACCGCGTGTTACTTCGCGGCGGGCAGGGGATGCAGTTCAATTTTCCGGAAGTAAATCTCGGCGCCTTCCGACTGAAAAATCAGCTGCCCAGCTTTGTGGCTTAAATGGGAGGCCTGATTCACTCGCTTACCATTCACGAAATAGTCGAGCGTATCCCCTGCACAGATGGCCTCGATACGAGTCCATTCACCGCCCGGGCTTTCAACATCTTGCCGGCCGCGAAAATCAAGCTTGTCCGCCCACTCCACGTCGCGGCCCCACCAGTTGATTCGGCCGCCTTGATATTCCTTGGCCTCGCCTTTCGCATCCCAGACCGTCTCGGCATCGCGGTCCTTGATCGTCGTCGCGGTGGCTGAGTACTTCACCATCGAACCGTCTGGCTCGTAACCCGGCAAAACGAGAATGTCGCCAACGCCGCCCTGGATGATTTGAAATTCATACGAGCGCATCCACGGGCCGTTGAAAGTTTTCGAGATGTAGTTTCCGTCGCGACCGGTGGCGTGCAACAGCACGCCGCTATCTTTGGCCGCGTTGGTGCGGTTGCCCCACGTCGCCAGGCCCCAGCGAAATTCCGCCACCAGCGTGTAGTCGGCACATTTCTGTTTGGTGTACAACCCGCCGAAAACCTGACCGCTGATGCGGATGGCAGGCGCGCCGTCCACGCGGTCGACAACGGTGAAAACCTTCAGCGGATCTTCGCGATGATGATCCACCAGCCAAGTATAAAACGAGGAGAGATCCTTGCCGTTGAACAGCGAAATGATTTCACGCGGGACGACGACATCGGAGTCCTTGGCCGTTGGTTCCGCCGCACGGAGGGGCAGCGTCGCAATCAGAAGGAGAAGCGAGGTGAAAAGTTTTTGCATGTGCGGTGAGCTTGCTATCCGGGCTGACTGGCGTCAACCGGGAAGACTCACGAACCGATTGCGCGCAACCGGCTGTTGATCTGCGGGCAAAGCCCAGCGCCTCCAACGTTGTGCATTGCCAAATCAACATCGCTGTTGTCCACTCTTGGCGTGAACCGCCGACAATTCACCCAAACTCTTGCCGCCGGTTGTGCGGCGCTGGCTTTGCCGGGATGTGTGCATCATCCGCGTGCGAACTCTGCCCGTTCCCCGGCGTACTTGCGCGGCTTCGCGGGCCAACATCCCGATGATGCCCGCGCCGATGCCGTGGCGTGGTTCCGGCAGGCGCGCTTTGGGTTGTTCATCCACTACGGCCTTTACTCAATTCTTGGCCGCCACGAGTGGGTGCAATACCGCGAGCGCATTCGCGTGTCCGAATACGCCCGGCTCAAGGAGCAGTTCACCGCCGAGAAGTTCGATGCCGATTTCATTACCGACCTGGCGGCGGCGGCAGGCATGAAATACGTGAACATCACGACGCGTCACCACGACAGCTTTTGCCTGTGGGACACAAAGGAATCGGATTTCAAATCCACCAACAGTCCGGCGAAGCGCGATCTGGTTGGCGAACTGGCCACCCAATGCCACGCCAAAGGGTTGGGCTTGTTTTTCTACTACTCGCACGGTCGTGATTGGCGACATCCGCACGCGCCCAACAATGACCGCTGGGGCGGCAGCGCCCGGCCCAGTTATGAGCCGCCGGAGCCGTCCTACGCCACGGGCGCAGCGCATGACCTGAACCGGTATCTGGACTTCATGACCGCTCAGGTGAAAGAGCTGCTGACCAACTACGGCCCGGTGGCTGGAATCTGGGTTGACGGGATCGGCGTACCGCTCAATCCGAAGAAGGATTCAGGGGGCAGCAAGGCGGATTTT
>CAYWCK010000477.1:0-3979 GCA_964456685.1 uncultured Bifidobacteriaceae bacterium
TCTTCAGCGACGAGGTGGAGAAATTCATCCCGCCGCGCAAAGGCCGCAGCCACGTGCTCCGCGTCATCCGTGAAGTGTTGTTCTTCGAGCCGAAGCGGCGCGGAACGGACTTGAACAAGGCGTTGGAGTTCTTGCTCCGCGTGCAATCGCACAAGTCCGTTGCGGTCGTGGTGTCCGATTTCATCGGATCGCCGGCGGAAAGGGCGAAAGGTAATTCCCGCCCAGCCTTGCGACCGCAAATGATGTTGTTGGAATCATTGGCCCAAGCGTCCTTCACCATGCTCAAGCAGACGAATCGCCGGCACGACGTGGTGGCGGTGCAAATCGCGGACCGGTATGAAATGGAGCTGCCTCCGCTGGGGCGGCTGGTGTTGCGCGATGCAGAGACGGGTGAGGTGGTCGAGGTCCACACCGGCGATGCCCGCAAGCGCACTGCGTTTGCGGAGCGACAAACCAAAGCGCTTGCTGATACGGCCCGGCTGTTTCGGTCAGCGGGAATTGACGCCATCCAACTGCGCACAGATCAGCCCTATGGCGCGGCACTGGCCAAGTTTTTTGAAACGCGCGAGAAGCGGAGGTTGCGAGGCTAGCCATGAAGATTGTGACGAACGCAACATCTGCGGCTGGTGCGCCTCTTTCGGCATCGCTGCAGGATATTCGGGATATCAAACCGCCCGTTGAGATTCCGACTGGATGGGAGTGGGTTTGGTGGGTTGTGCTGGCTGCCGTGTTAATCGGAGCACTGTTTGCGCTCTGGAAATGGTGGCAGAAAGCGCAGCAGGCAGCGATGCCGGTCACGCCACCGTTGCCGGCGCACGTTCGGGCGAAGCTGAAGTTGCAGGAAGCGCTTACCTTGATCGGGCAGCCCAAGCCGTTTGTTATCCTGGTTTCGGACACCGCCCGCATTTATCTCGAAGAACGTTTTGAATTTCATGCGCCGGAGCGGACGACTGAGGAATTCCTACACGAGTTGCAACGCACCGATTTGCTGACGCGTGATCAGAAGGACAGCCTGGGGGAATTCCTGCAGCAGTGTGATCTCGTGAAATTTGCCAAGTATGAACCGGGCGAGGCGGAGCTGCTTGATTTGCACGGTGCCGCCTTGCGGCTTGTGGCGGAAACCGAACCGCACGAGGTAGGCGCTACCGTTGCCCAGGCGAAGGAGGCGCAACCGGCATGACTTTCGCACATCCTTATCTTTTGTGGCTGTTACTGCTGCTGCCGCTGGCCGCGTGGTTGAAAGGGCGAAAGGGGCAACCGCCCGCCTTTGTTTATTCCTCGGTGCAACTGGTGCGGGGCGTCACCAACATTACGCGGGCGCGGAGCGGAGGCTTCCTGTCGGCGTTGCGCTGGCTGACCCTGGCTTTGTTTATCGTGGCGCTGGCGCAGCCGCGCCTCACGCGTTTCGACAGTACGAAGGCCACGGCCAGCGGCGTGGACATTGCGGTGGCTTTCGATATGTCCTTCAGCATGGCGGCAGCAGATTTTGAAGTGCGCGGCCGGCCGGTGGATCGGTTCACGATGGCACGGGAGGTTCTCAAGCAGTTTATCGAGAAGCGGCCCAATGATCGCATCGGCCTCGTGGTGTTTGGAGTGGATGCGTATGTTGCTTCGCCGCTGACGCTCGATCACGATTTCCTGTTGAAGAATCTTTACCGGCTTTATTTGCGGGCGATCGATGGCAATCAAACCGCGATCGGTTCGGGACTGACCACGGCGGTGAATCGGTTGCGCGAATTAAAATCGAAAAGCAAGATCGTGATCCTGATGACAGACGGGCAGAACAACGCCGGCAAGGTTGCGCCGTTGACGGCGGCGGAGGCGGCAAAGGCGCTGAACGTGAAGGTTTATACGATTGGGGTGGGCCGGCGCACCGATGGCCGCCGCCCGGAGGAGATTGATGAGGAAACGCTCAAGCGAATCGCCGCGGAAACCGGTGGGAAATATTATCGGGCCGACAATTCGCAGCGCTTTCAGGAAATTTATGCCGAGATTGACAAGTTGGAGAAGACCGAGGCGGAGGTGAAGAAGGTCGCATTTCATCGTGAACTTTTTGGCTGGTTTATTGCCACCGGTTTGGGACTGCTGCTGACGGAGGTGGCCTTGGGCCAAACTGTGTTCCGGAGGTTGCCGTGAATTTTGCGAACCACAATGTGCTCTGGTTGCTGCTGGTTTTTCCACCGGCGTTGGGGGTGTTCTTTTGGTGGGCGCTGCGCGAGCGCCGGCGGTTGATGACGCTGTTCATTGAGTCGCGCTTGCTGCCGGGGCTCATATCCGGGTTGTCTCCAGCGCGGATGAAATTTCGCTGCGCGAGTGTGGTTGCTGCGGTCGCGTTAATCCTGCTGGCGCTGGCACGTCCGCAATGGGGCTTTACCTGGCAGGAATCGAAGCAGAGGGGGCTCGATATCGTAGTGGCGATCGACACTTCGAAATCCATGCTCGCAGAGGACATCGCGCCCAATCGCCTTCAACGCGCAAAACTCGCCGCCTTGGATCTGATGCGGCAGGCAAAGTCGGACCGATTGGGTCTGGTGGCATTCGCGGGGAGTGCTTTTCTCCAGTGTCCTTTGACGGTTGACGAGAATGCGTTTCGGCAGAGCGTTGATACGCTCGATGTGAACATCATTCCGCAAGGAGGCACGGCGTTGTCGGAGGCCATCAAAACGGCTCTGGAGGCTTACAAGGAGGGCGACAACTTCAAAATCCTGGTGTTGTTCACGGACGGTGAGGATACCGACGAAGGCGCGCTGGAGGCGGCCCAGGCAGCCGCCAAGCAGGGTATGAAGATTTTCACTGTTGGCGTCGGCACGCCGCAGGGCGAAATCCTGCGCACGAAGGATGCGAAGGGTCGCACGGAATATATCCGCGATCCGGAAGGTAATGCGGTCAAGTCGAAGCTGAACGAAAACCTCCTGCGCGAGGTGGCGGCCGCGACGGAGGGTGGGTATCTCCAATTGGGAGGGACGAGGACGATGGAGACGCTCTACGCCACCGGACTCGCTCCGTTGCCAAAATCGGAAGGGCAGGAGAAATTGGTGAAGCAATATTTCGAGCGGTATCATTGGCCGCTGGCGGCGGCAGTGCTGCTTTTGCTTGCGGAAATACTGCTGCCGGAAAGCAAACGGGAGAAGCGCGTCGCTTCCGAGAACCAGGTTAAATCACAGGGGAAATTGCAGTCCGCCTCGCCCGCGCGGGCAACCGTGGTGGCCTTGATCACAATCGGCATGCTGCTGCTCCCGTGCTCGATCACCGCCTCACCGGGTAGTGCCATGCGTCATTACCAGGCTGGAAACTTTGGGGCCGCTTTGAAGGACTACCAGGAAGCCCTAGAAAAGGGTAAAGAGGATCTGCGGTTGCATTTCAACGCGGGCGCGGCGGCATATCGGCTGACCAATTACACCGAGGCGGCAAAATACTTCACCGCCGCGGCAAATGCTCCGGACCTCAAGCTGCAACAGTCGGCTTACTTCAATCTCGGCAACACCCAGTTCCGGCTTGGCGAAGCGTCCGAGGATTTGGACGCGCTGGAAGCCCAATGGGCCGCTGCAATCAAGAGTTACCAAAGTGCTGCGACGTTGAACAAGGAGGACAAGGATGCGGAATACAATCTGGCCTTTGTGAAGTCGGCCGTGGAGCAGGTCAAACAATTGCGCGAACTGGCCAAGCGGATGCGCGCCGAGGCCGACCAATCCTTGCGGCAGCGGCAATATCATCGCGCGCTGGAAATCATGGAGGCGCTGTTGCAGCAGAATATAGCCGCCAAGCCCTTCAAGGAATTCACTGAAAAACTCAAGAACATCGATGGCATTGCGAATCCACCTCAAAATCCTGCTCCTCGTCAGCCTTAGTCTGCTGCTGGGGCTGTCGGCGCGCGCGCAACAAACCGCGGAGGATTTCTTCCACGGCGGAGCGATGTTTTATCTTTCGAACAACATACCGTCGGCCAAAGAGGTCGTGACCAACGGTCTGCAACGGTTTC
>CAYWCK010000478.1:0-3968 GCA_964456685.1 uncultured Bifidobacteriaceae bacterium
TCCCTTGCGTTACGGAAAAACTCCCGCGTGGTTGCAGCCCGATCGCTCATGTCAGCGCCTCCAGCAACTGACGCAACTCCGCCTCGACCTCCACGGGCGAAGCCACCGTTTCTGCGATCAACTCCCGCAGAATCAGCGCGAGCCGTTGTCGGGCGCGATGCAGGTGCGATTTCAACGTGTTGACCGGCATGCCGAGCCGGACCGCGGCCTCGCCGAGCGAAGGCGCATCCGGATCGCCGAGGCGATTGAGCACGTCGAGGATTTTCTGCCGGCCTGCCACCGCGAACTCCTGTTCGAGCCGTTGCCGCGCGCGAGCGAGCAACTGCTCCACCCAGGCGCGATCAAACAACACATCCGGCGAATCGTGATCCGTGCCTTCGAGGTAACGGCCCTCCGCCGCTTCCGCTTCGATGGACAAGACGCTCGCGTGCGCGCCACGTTTTTGTGCGCCGCGCTTGTCCCATTCGTCGGCGAGAAAATTGCGCACCGACTGCGCCATGAAGGAACGAAACCGCCCGCGCTCGCGTCGAACCCGGGCCAACCCGTCGCGCGCCAGCAGCCGCGCGAAAAACTCCTGCGTGAAATCGCACGACGACGCTGGATCGAGTCCGCTTCGCCGTACCAGCGCATATACAGGAAACCAATAATCGCGGCACAACGTCTCGAGCGCCGCGCGCCCGGCGGCGGAATCTTCCACCGCACCGAGGACGACGCTCCAATGCGTGGTGGCAAAAATGCCGCCGCCGGAAGCCGGGAGATCGCTCTGATTGCCCTGCGGTAAAGCCATGCGCGGTAGTTAAGTCGAAGGCTACAAGAAGCGCTGCCGTTTTTCGAGGGCGGAGATATGCGGCTCAATTGACTCCCCCAACCGCAGGGCGCGAACACGGAATTCCTTGGAATTGTTCAACTCGATAACTACTCTCCGGCGTTCCAATCAAAGCTCTCCTCGGCCGGAGACTCAGAAATTAATTATGCAAACTCGGTTTCAGCTTTTTCAAACGGGACTCCGCTTTTCGGGGCGGCTCCTCCGTGTCTTCACGCTGCTCGTCCTGCCGCTGGCAGCGCGTGCGCAGGTCGTAACCACCACCGCCGATAGCGGCGCGGGATCGTTGCGTGCCACCGTCGCGGCGGCGTCATCAGGAGCAACCATTACTTTTTCCTTCGGGCTTTCCGGCCAGACTATCACGCTGACATCCGGTGAAATTCTCCTGAACAAGAATCTCACGATCGACGCTTCCGCGTTGGCTGCGGGCATCACGATCAACGGGAACGGCGCCTCGCGAGCCTTCGTCGTGCCAGTCGGAGTCTTTGTCACGTTGAAATCGCTCACGCTCACCAACTGCTTCGCCAACGCGGCGGATGGCGGCGCGATCAATAATGCCGGAACGCTGTCGCTCCAGCGTTGCAGCATTTTGGGAAGCACCGCCAGCGCGACCGGTGGGGCCATTTTCAATGCCGGCACGCTGATCCTCACTGAAAGCACCATTGCCGGAAACACCTCTGCCAGTTACGGCGGCGGCATCGAAAATTATGGGACGGTGACAGTGAATCAAAGCACCTTCACCGCCAACTTGGGCGGTGGCGGCGGCGCGATCGACAACAACGGTGTCGTGAATGCGAATCAATCCACCTTTGCTTCGAACAATATTTCCGGAAACACCGGTGGCGCGATCTGGGCCGGCGGCTCGGTGACGCTGAGCAATTGCACCGTGGTTGGCAATCTCGCTTCTGGCGGTGGCGCCGGTGGCATTCAGGAATACGGAACGGCGGCCATTCGCATCGTCAACTCCATCGTGGCGCTCAATCAGAACGCCAACCTTATTGGCAACATCACGAACCTCACCTGCATCACCAATGGCGATCCGGTGCTGCTGCCGCTCGGGAATTACGGCGGCGTCACGCAAGCGATGCCGCCCGGTGGCGGCTCCCCAGCGATCGACTCCGGCGGGCCGGTGACCTCGACCGTGGACCAACGCGGCTTCGCGCGCGCGCTTGGCACTCCGGACATCGGTGCTGTGGAATTGCAGACCGCTGAAACCTTCTACACCACCGTTTACACCAACGCCAATTCCGGCCCCTACTCCCTCCGTGGCGCCATTGCCGGCGTGAACCCCGGCAGCACGATTACCTTTGCCCCCAATCTCAATGGCCAGACGATCACGCTCACCAGCGGCGAGTTGGCGATTAGCAAAAGCCTGATCATCCTCGGCCCCGGAGCCAACAACCTCGCGGTGAGCGGCAATTTCAGCAGCCGCATTTTTAATATTGGCGGTGGCTGCACGCTGAACCTCTCCGGCCTCACCATTCGCAACGGCCGCGCCGGCAATGGCGCCAGCAGCGGCACACCCGGTGTCCCCGGCAACCCCGGCGGCAACGGCGGCGGCATCTTCAACGCCGGCACGTTGAACCTCACGAACTGCATCATCACTTCCAGCAGCGGTGGGACAGGCGGCGATGGTTATCCGCCGGTGAATCCGGCCCCGACCCCGACGACGCCCGGTGGTCTTGGCGGTAACGGCGGCGGAATTTACAATCAGAACATTCTCCGCATTTACAACTCCACTATTCATGGCAACAGCGGCGGCCTCGGTGGCTACGGTGGTTTCGGCAACTGGGGCACCAATGCGGGCGGCACCGGTGGCCATGGCGGTGATGGGGGTGGCATTTACAGCGCGGGCGGTTCGGTGTTGATTCAATCCTCCACCATCGCCAACAACAGCGGTGGCCCGGGCGGCGCAGGCGGCAATGCGGGTCCGGGTGGTGGTGGAAATCCCGGCGCCGGCGCCGGCAGTGGCGGCAGCGGCGGCAATGGCGGTGCGATTTATTCCCTCGGTTCGTTCACCATCGTGGCCAGTACCATCAGTGGCAGCGTTGCGGGATCGGGTGGCAGCGGCGGCTTCGGCGCCTTCGGTGGCGCGGGCGGCGGCGCTAGCGGTATTGGTGGCGGCGTTTATAGCGTGGGCGGGGTAACATCCGATAGTTCCATCTTCGCGAACAATACTGCCGCAACGGCCCCGGATGTTTATGGGCCGTTCAGTTCGGCCGGACACAATCTCGTTGGGAAAAGTGATTACAGCGGTGGCTTTGGCGCGCCGGGTGACATCATCGGCTCCTCCGGCTTTCCGGTGAATGCCCAACTCTCCCCACTGGCAAACAACGGCGGCAGCACGTTGACAATGGCGCTCGGGCCAACCAGTCCCGCCCTCGACGCGGGCAACGACGCCCTCGCCGCCTCGCTCGTGACTGACCAACGCGGCGCGGCGCGTTCCAGCGGCACGCACATGGACATCGGCGCGTATGAGTTGAACCTCGCGTTGCTTTCCACGCCGACCATTGTCATGCATTCGATCGGTGGCGTGACGATTAATCCGACGACGCATTTCGGCAGCGCGACGGTGACCGCCACGATCAATCCGAACGGCCTCGCTTCCACCGCGTGGTTGAAGTTCGGTCTCACGACCAGTTACGGCAGCGCGACGACGCCCCAATCCCTCGGCGCCAGCTCGGGCAACGTGGTCGTCAACCTGCCGCTGGACGGACTTGCGCCCGGGCAGACGTGGCATTACCGCGTCGGTGCCGCGAATGCCGCGGGTACAATTTTCGGCGCCGACCAAACCGTGACTGTCTCCGTGCCCGGGGACTTGAATGGCGACGGCATCGTGAGTCAGGCCGAACTCAACGCCGTTTATGGCAACTACGTGACGAACAGCCCGTGGCTTTACATGACGAACGTCGCCGGCCTCGGCGGCACGAACGTGACTTTCACGCTCACGAATTCCCTCGCTGGAGTTTACACCGTGGAATACTCGACCAACCTCAACGATTGGTTGCCGCTCGGCCCGGCCACGCCGCGGCATGAATTCACCGACACCAACGCGCCAGCGCTTCCGCAGCGCTACTATCGTTTGCGCTATCCGTAGGCAGATTGAAGCGGAGGCAGTGTGCCTCTGCCAGTCCAGGACTTTGAG
>CAYWCK010000479.1:0-3920 GCA_964456685.1 uncultured Bifidobacteriaceae bacterium
CGCGCCCGCGAGCGCGGCCAGGGTGACGTAATGCTGAATATGCGCCGCCTCGGTTTCCTCGGTGCGCATGAATTTCCGCCGCGCCGGGAGATTGTAAAAAAGCTGGCGCACTTCCACGCTGCTGCCGGGGGCGGCGCCGGCGGCTTTCACCTCGATGATCTTACCACCGTTGACGACGATCTGCGTGCCTTCAGGCGACGTGGTATCGCGCTCGCGGGTGGTCAGGTTGAACCGGCTCACGCTGGCGATGCTGGGCAACGCCTCACCGCGAAAACCCATCGTGGCAATGGCCGCCAGGTCCTCGGCTCGCTGAATCTTGCTCGTCGCGTGCCGCTCCAGGCAAAGCAACGCGTCGTCGCGGCTCATGCCCAAGCCATCGTCCGTCACGCGGATCAGGCTGCGTCCGCCCGCCTGGATTTCGACGGAGATGCGCGTGGCCTGCGCATCGAGCGCGTTTTCGACCAGTTCCTTCACCACGCTGGCCGGGCGCTCGACGACCTCGCCCGCCGCGATTTGATTCGCGACGTGGTCCGGGAGCAGGCGGATGCGGTTCATCGAAGGGAGAACGTGTTGTGCGTTGCGGGTGGCGTCAAGCAATCGGTTGGTTGCCGGTGTGAACCAGTGCGATCACTTCGCGCCCCGCACCCCGTGGCGCTCAGCCGGCCAAGGGTAGCGCGAAGGCAAAGATGGCGCCGCCCCCCGGCCGGTTCCGCGCCCAGATGCGGCCGCCGTGGTCTTCGATGATTTTTTTGCAGATGGAAAGACCGAGGCCCGTCCCATGCGTCTTCCCGTGCGTGGCGAAGGCTTGGAAGAGCCGGTCGAGGATTTCCGAGGCAATCCCCGGCCCGGTGTCCTCCACCTCCGTAATGACGCCGGTGTCGTCCCACTCGAAACGGAGGATGATCCGGCCGCCCTCCGGCATGATGTCGGTGGCGTTATGGGTGAGGTTGACGAGCACGCGCCGAAGGCGTTTGGGCTCGATCAAGATTTTGAGGGGCGGCGGCTGGTTCGCAAACTCGATGCGTGCGCCCTTGAGTTCGGCTTCAGTCTGGAGTTCCGCCACCACCGGAAGGATGAAGTCGGCGTAATTGGTCGGCGCCAGCACGGAAGTGTCACTCTTGCCCTGGGTGAAGTAGAGGATTTCGCTGACGAGTTCGCTGATGCGCTCGACTTGTTTCCGGATGCGCACGGCGGATTGGCTGCGCAGTTCCGCAGAGGCCGTGGGCGCGGCCGCCAGCTCCGCAGTCAGGCCGATGATGTTGAGCGGGTTTTTCAGATCGTGGACGATGCCGCGGGCAAAGCGGCCCACGACGGCTAGTTGCTCCGCCTGCACGATTTCGCTCATAAACAGCCGGTTGAACTCCCGCAGCCGGTGACTGATGAGTTGCAACAGGGTGAGCGCCAGTCCCGGCGAACGCTCGATGAAGCCCAGCATCTCTCCGCGCGGAATGAAATAGACGACGCTTGGTTTGGTGGCCGTGGCGGAGGCGGAGCGCGGACGATGCTCGATGACGGCCATTTCTCCAAACATGCCCCCGGGTTCAATCTGCGCAAAAACCCGGCGCGTGTCCTGCGTCAGCACGCCCGAGATTTCCACCAGGCCGGCCTTGACCACATACATGCCGTCCCCGGGATCACCTTCGCGGAAAATTTCCTGTCCGGCGGCGTATTCCCGTTCGAGCGTGATGGTCCGCAGCGCTCGCAATTCGTCCGGCTTGAGAAACCGAAAGAGCTCCGCAGATTCGAGGGCGACCATGAACGAACTGTAGGAGAACCAAACCGAACGTAAAGCCCAGAAGCCGCGCGGCGCTATTGACGGGTCCGGGTTGGCCGGTTTGGTGTCCGCAGTGCGTGCGCCAAATTTTTTCGGCGGCAACATTTTCGACTTTTCCGTTGCAGGTTTGCCGGTTTCGGGACTAGAGTCAGTCAACGGACGCCATCCAACCAAACAACGACTATGTTTTTCGGCGTTGATTACTATCCCGAACAGTGGGTCTTCCCTTACGCCGGTACCGATGAAAATCCGGAGGGCCAATGGGAGGCTGATGCGCAATTGATGGTCAAGGCGGGCATCAACGTGGTGCGCCTCGGCGAATACTCCTGGGGGCTGTGCGAACGCGAGGAAGGGAAGTATCAATTCGACTGGCTCAAACGCGTCATGGACATCATGGCCCGGCACAATATCAAGATTGTGCTCGGCACACCCACCGCTGCGCCTCCCATCTGGCTGGCCCGGAAACATCCGGAAATCCTGCCGGTGGACGAGCAAGGCCAAGTCCGCCATGAAGGCACGCGCCGCGCGGTCTGTCTGGCGAGTGACGTTTATTGGGATTATTCGCGCAAGATTGTCACCGCCATGGCGACAGCGCTCGGCAAACATCCGGCCGTGATTGCCTGGCAGATCGACAGCGGGATCGGCGGTCACCAAACGGAGGTTTCCTTCAATTCCGCCACGCGCGAGGAGTGGCAGCTCTGGCTGAAGCAGAAATACACCACCATCGAACGGCTCAACGAACAGCTCGGCTTGCGCTATTGGGGTCAGATCGTTTCCAGCTGGGAAGACGTCCCCATGCCACAGCAAGCGCCGACGATGCACAATCCGGCATTGCTGCTCGATTGGAACCGGTTCTCCAGCGACGTAATCGTCCAATTCGCCCGGATGCAGGCGGACATTTTGCATGAACTTTGCCCGGATGCACCGGTGACCACTAACTTGCGCGCGCTCCAACGCAAGTTCGATCACTTCGACATGGCGGAAGTCGTGGATTTCGTCTCCGTCGAAAGCAATGCCGCCATCAAGGCCAAGTCCGCGGAGCTGGCGTGCGACATTGACATCCTCCGTTCCCTCAAGAAGGAAAACATCCGCACGCCGGATGGCGATGTCGGCTTCTGGGTCATCGAACAAAAAGCCGGCCAGGTGAACTGGCAGGACGTCAACTCGCTCGTGCGGCCCGGTATCATCCGGCTGTTCACCTACCAGCTGATTTCCCGCGGCGCGTCCGGCGTTTTGTTTTACCATTGGCGGCAACCCCGCATCGGCAACGAGAAATTCTACGGCGCCGTGCTGCCGCACCACATCCGCGGCGATGACCGCACGTTCAAAGAGGTCGCCCAGGTGGGAGAAGAACTGAAGCTGCTCGCGCCTGCGTTGCAAGGGACGAAGGTCGATGCCGAAGTCTGCATCCTTTACAGCCACGACAACGATTGGGCCTTGCAGCAGCCGATGCAGCCCAACCGTCACTTCAGTTTGCGGGAGCACATCCAACTCATTTACACGGCACTGCACGACCGGAATATTCCGGTGGATTTCGCGCGGCCCTCCGAGGATCTGTCGAAATACCGCCTGGTGTTTGCCCCGTCGCTGCACCTGCTCACAGGCGGCGAGGCGGATCGCCTGAAACTTTACGTTCAGAATGGCGGCACGCTGGTCAGCACCTTCAACACCGGTTTGGTGGACGAGCACCACACGGCACCGGACTCCGGCTATCCGCACGACCTCACCGATTTGTTTGGCTTGGAAGTGCTGGAATTTGATCCCCTGCCGCCGGGCGAGGAAAACCATCTGACTTTCAAGGGCGCCTTTCCCACCAGCCACCTGCATCCGGCGAAGCTCTGGTGCGACATCATCGAGCCCAAGGACTGCCAGATTCTCGCGACGTATGCGAAGGACTTTTACGCCGGCCGGCCGGCCATGACGATGCACACGTTCGGATTGGGCAAAGCAATCTACATCGGCACGATGAGTCACCAGCATTTCTATTACGATCTGGTGGCGTGGCTGCGGCAGATTTGCAGCCTGCATCCGTTGCTCAAGGTGCCGGACACCATCGAGGTCAGTTTGCGCCAGAAGGAAGGCACGAAGATTTTCTTCCTGTTGAACCACCAGAATTCGCCCGTTCGCATCCAGTTCTACAAACCGA
>CAYWCK010000480.1:0-3914 GCA_964456685.1 uncultured Bifidobacteriaceae bacterium
CGGCTGCTGCGCGAGCGGGCGTATTGCTATCACCTCAAGGATTACCGCGTGGTCGGCTCGATGATAAGCTTTTCCGTCGTGGGCGCGCCGCTGGGCGAAGGCCAACTTGATCTCGATGCCTGTTTGCGGATGATTTTTGAACGTCCGCCCGTGCCCGATTTGTTTGTCGAAACCTGGACGCCTTCACACAACGACCGGGAACAGGACGTGGCCTTGGATGCCGAGTGGGTTGCGCGCTCGATCAAAAACCTGCGGGCGCGCTTGGAACCCTACGTGACGTCGCGGCTGTAGGCGAACGCACGAGTCAGGGACTCGCACTGTTGTCTCGGCTCGCGAGCTTCCACAGTTTGGTGTCGCTGCGCAGGTAAAGCGCGCCACCCGAAATTGCGGGTGTGCTCAGAATGCTTTCCCCAAGTTCCAGTTCACTGACGACCTGACCCTCGGGCTTGGCGGGATCAACCACTTGGACCACTCCTTTCTCGCTGGCGCAATACACGAAATTGGCGCTCGCAACCGGCGACGCGCTGAACGGTCCCTTCAAGCGGAGTTGCCACAATCGGTCGCCGGTCGCCGCGTTGCCGCAACTCAGCACGCCGCTGTCATTGAGCGAAAGAATCTTGTCCGACCAAACCGTCGGACTCGGCGTGCCGGGTTTGAGTTGATTCGAGCGCCAGAGCGGTTTGGGCGAGCCCTCGCTGCCACCTAGGTCCAGGGCAGTCAATCCCTGTGAGGGCACGTAGAGTTTGTCGCCGTTGCGCGTGCTGGATGGTACGGACGACGCGCTATTCGTGTACTGCCAGACCAACTTCCCGCTGGCCGGTTCGATGGCCATCACGCCTTTGGACGACTGCAAGGCAATGAGCGGCTGTTGGTCGCTCCCCAGCGGCACCGGCGAAGTCCAGTTCGCACCCCGCGCGCGATCCAGTTTCCACCGCGTCAGGCCCGTCTCCAGTTCGAGTCCGGCGGTGAACGCGAGGCTCTCGCTTTCGATCTGGGCGATCACCACGCCGCCGGCAATCAACAGCGAGGAAGACATGCCGAGACTGTTGCTTGCATTCGGATAATCGCGGCCCAAACCGCGAAACCAGATCAGGTTGCCATCGAGGTCGAAGCAGGCGATGTCATTCGACGAAAAGATGGCGACGATATGTTTCCCATCACTCGCGGGTGATGGTGCGGCGACGGCGGTCTTTTCGTGGCACATCGTTCGCCCGGTGGCGATGAGCTGGCGCTCCCAGATGGTCTCGCCGCTGCGGGCATCGAGACAGAGCACGTGCAAACGGCGTTCCTTGAGTCCGCTGGAGCAGGTCACAAAGACGCGATCGCCCACAATGATCGGGCTCGAAAGCCCCTGACCCGGCAGAGTGATCCGCCACGCGATGCTGTTGCTCGAACTGAGAACCGCCGGCAGCGTGGCTTCCGCGGAGGCGCCGTTGCCCTGTGGACCGCGGAATTGTCGCCAGTCGCTGGCGCGGAGGGACGAAGCGGCAAGGAGCAGGCCCAGGAGGAGTTTGGCTTTCATCAGTTGCGGTTGGAGTTGGTGTTGGCAGCGACCTGGCTGATGGGGGTGCCGAGCGAATCGGTCACGCGCAATTGGAATTCCCACTCATTCGTCCAGTCTTGGACCTCTTCATTCTGGCAGACCTTAACGAGAATCGTGTTCCGTCCGGGCTGCAATTGGGCGGGCATCACGTACTGATCAATCTCGGTGTTGGTGTGATATTCATCCCGGCCAAACAAGAATTTGCCGTTGAGCCAGACCTTCCAGGAATTCTTGCCGCCCAGCCGAAGTTCGACCGACTGTGCGCGATCGGAGTAAAAATCCGTCGTCGCATAAGCCAAAACGCCTTTGAGTTTTCCCAGCGGCGTGTTCATGTCCACCATGCCGTATTCGTGCGACGTGGAATAATCCTGCCAGCGCACTTTGCCTTTCTTGCCGTCGTACTCGGCGGAAAAATCCAGCTTCAGCTCGGGAGGATAGCTGGTTTCAAAACCCACATTGCCGGTGTTGTCGAAGGGACCGATGATTTTCCAATCGGCGAGAAACGCAAAGTGCTTCTGCAATTTCACCGGACGCCCAAGTGTTTTAAGCTGCTTCGCAATTTCATCAATCTGATCCGCGTCGCGCGCAAAATTCATCGCTTGTTGCCAGAGCAAAATCGCGCCGGGCTGATTGGTGCGCGCCAGGGCCGCCTGCGCCTGACCCAGCAATTGGCTCACCGCGTCGTAGCGAATCTCGAGACTGGGGTCATTCAACATGCCCGGCAGCAGCTTCTCCGCGGTGGCCGGGTCGCCTCGGCGGATCAATTCAAAGGCGCGCCGTCGTGCCGTCGCGTGATGACTGGTTTCGAGCAGGAATTTGCCGAGTTCCGGCAGGGGCAGCGGGCGACCGGCCTTCGCAGCTTGCGCCACCAATCCGTCCACGGCAACGCACAGCCAGTTCAGCGCGTAGTCGTTCGCGCCATCCATCGCGGTCAGCACGGGCAACAAATTCGCCGCGTCGTTACGGGCCAACACGTCCCTCCAAGCGCGCGATGCCGCGGCGTTGCCTTGTCCCTCCGGCCCGACCGCTCGGATGATGCGCAAGGCTTCGGTCAACTCTGTCGAAGCCGCCGCCAAGCCGCGCAGTGGCGTGGCGAGGGCGGTCAGAATCAAAAGGCAACTGCTCAATTTCATAATGGGCCAGGCTGTTTCAGCAATCTACGGGGGACAAGTTCGGCGAATAATGTCTGAACGTCCGGTTCAGGGCAACAGCAGCCGGTAAAAAAGCCGGGAGCCATCACCTGCGGCCAGATTGCTCAGTAAAATATTTCCGGCGGCATCAAATTGGTTGGTCAACACCCGCGTCCACACGTTGCCCGGCTGCGTCATGTCACTCGTGGCCAGGAGCACGAAATTTCGCAACGGTGGGCCGAGGCCGCGGAGCGTGAGCCCGCTCGTGTCACTTGCCAGTTCGACAATTCGCGGCGCCGGCGCGGCGATCAACAGCGTGATCGTGTTTGTAATGCCGCCCCCGGCCAGCGTGTCATTGGCGGTGAAGCGAAAACTCGCGCGGCCAAAGTAATTCGATGTCGGTGTGAACCGGGCGGTGCGCCCATCGCCCAGCAGCAGCACCGCGCCGTTGGTAGGATTGGAAACCGTGTAGGTGGCATTGCTCACCATTCCCAGCGAGAAGTCTCTCAAGTTCACATCCACGAACATGTTCATCGCCCCGACAGCGTGCGGATCAATCAACCATTGGAGGTATTGTTCCAAATCCGTGTAACCGTTCGCGTTGGTGTGATTGTTATTAGGCGCGTGGGGATTCATGGCGTTGGCCGATTCCCAATAATCCGGCAGGCCATCGCCATCCGCATCGGAGGGTGCCCCGTAGGTGTTCAAGGCCGGCCAGCCGCCGACTTCGGATTGCGAGGTGAGAAAGTTGGTGTAGCGCCGCAACAGCACGTCGGTCACGACGCGTGCGTCCACCGCGTCACGGGCATTGGCACAGCCCGCCAGGCTGACCACAAGCTTATAGCTGTTGGAGGCGCTGTGTTGGGTCACGGGTACGGGCGCGGTGAAAAGCGGCAGATCAGACATTTGGTTCGTGATGTCGGCGGATGCCTGACGGATGGGGAGATCGCCACTGTCGAGTTTCACGAGAGCCCACTGATCCACCGAATCATTCAAACGATTTGGACCAAGGTTGCCCTTCACATGGACCTTCACTGTGTTGGTCACTCCAAAGTTGGTCAGCGCCTCGATTTCCTGGGCGCTCGTTCGCGTGGGATTGCGCAGGTAGAAATTGTTGAGGAAATGAAAACGGAACGGGACGTTGCCCGCGCCTTCCTCCACGCCCGTCCGGTAACGCGAACCGGAATTGCGATAATCGAACAGCACGTTGCTCACGGCTTCCATCCAAACTTCGTAGCCCT
>CAYWCK010000481.1:0-3883 GCA_964456685.1 uncultured Bifidobacteriaceae bacterium
TGATGAAGCCTCGGTGGGCATTGTACTGACCGCGCGCGACGGGAAAATCATTCGCGCCAACCGCGCCTTCTGTGAGTTGCTGGATCGCTCGCCACAGCAGGTGATCGGTCGAGCACTCGCGGATTTTCACCCCGACCCCGAAATGATTTCGATGATGCTCCGGCAATTGACCGAGCGCCACACGCTGCACAACGTTTCGACTGAACTCCTCACGCCCGGCGGGGCATCGCGCCATGTCCTGGCGGATGCGAACGCGCTTTGGGAGCGCGGGCGCTTTGTCCACTCGCGGTGGTTCGTGCGCGACATTTCCCGGCGCAAGCAGCTTGAGCGCGAATTACTCGAACTCAGCGAGCGCGAACGGCGCGGCTTCGCGCAGGAACTCCATGACGGCCTTGGCCAGCAGCTTGGCGGCGTAGCATATCTCGCCAATGTCCTGCGCGAAAAGCTGACTGAATGCAACGCGCCGGATGCCGCCGACGCCACCCGCATCTTCAGCCTCGTGCGCGAGGCCATCGAACACACGCGCCGCATCTCACGCGGCCTTTCCCCCATCCGGCCCGAGCCGGAGGGATTGATGATCGCCCTGCGTGAACTTGCCCACCAAACCGCCGAGTTGTTCCGCGTGCGCTGCCGGTTTCACTGCCGCAAGCCGGTGCTGATGGATGATTCCACGCTGGCTGGGCACTTGTTCCGCGTGGCGCAGGAAGCCGTCAACAACGCGCTCAAGCACGGCAAGCCGCGAAGCATCGGTATCCGTTTGAGCCGCGCGCGGCGTAATGTCACACTCGCAGTAGTCGATAACGGCAAGGGCATCGGCGTGCTTTCGCCCACGCGACAGGGACTCGGCCTGCACATCATGCAATACCGCGCCGGGTTGATTCGCGGCTCGGTCAACGTCCAACCGCGTCAAGGCGGGGGGACGGAAGTGATTTGCACCGCGCCAGTCGGCGAACCAACTGTGAAGCGGCGCAAGAAATAATCCGAGCGAAAGGCATTCCATGGCCAAAACCAAATCAACCAAAACGGAGACGACCCGGAAGAAGATCCTCGTCGTGGATGACCATGCGGTGTTGCGCGAGGGCTTGGTCGCGCAGATCAACCGCGAACCGGACCTGACCGTGTGCGGCGAGGCGGAAACCGCCCGTGCGGCCATCGAGGCCGTCGAAAAGCTCAACCCCGATCTCTTGCTGGCGGACATCACGTTGCCGGGCCGTAACGGACTGGAACTGATCCGTGACCTGCGCGTGATGCGTTCGAGCCTGCCGGTGCTGGTGCTTTCCATGCACGACGCGTCGCTGTTTGCTGAGCGCGTGCTGCGCGCGGGCGGACGCGGTTACGTTTCCAAGCAGCAGAGCGGCAGCCAGCTCGTCAAAGCCATCCGCCACGTCCTGAGCGGGCAGATTTATCTGAGCGAGGAAGTGTCCACGCGCTTGCTCGGCAGTTTCACCGGCAAGGCGGAGCGGCCCAAAACACTTTCTCCGGTGGAACTGCTCACCGACCGCGAATTGGAAGTGTTCAACCTCATCGGGCAGGCGAAGGAAACCAAGGACATCTCCCGCCGCCTCGGCATGAGCGCCAAGACCGTCGAAGCCCACCGCGCGAGCATCAAGCGCAAACTCAAGCTCAAGACCGGCCCGGAACTCACCCGCCATGCCGTGCTGTGGGTCGAGGCGGTGCGGTAAGCCGCTTCGGAAGTCCCACGCCTCTCCGCGAACCGGGAGTGCGCCTCCTCGGTTCGCGCGTTCTCCTGCCTAATCCTTTCACTGAGTTGCTCCACGGGATTCAGCCAATAGAGTTAAAGCCAAGCCGCAGTTACTCTGCTCCATGCATGAAACCACCCGTTCAAGAACGGAGTCGAGGGCAGCGCGCCAGAGCGGCGGGGCAACGTCGGATCGTCGCCCTGGCGGTGGCTGGATTTGCGCCGGTGCAATTCGCGGTGTCCATTCGGCATATTCCGGATTTCTGTTCCGGCTGAAGATGCTCCAAGGCAAACGCAGAAGCCCCCCTGGGTTTCGCCGGGCTGGCGTATGTTTAGACCGGCCACAACTTTGAGTTTCGGTCCCATGAGAAGCCGTTGCCGACAACCCGTGAACCAACCCCGGCCGCACCTTCCCGGTCTGACGCGCCGGATGGTGAAAGCGCACGCGGTAAGACTGTTTCGCGACGTGTTCCCTGAACAACCGTTAACCGAGCGGGAATGGCGGTTGGTGGAGGAGGACTTGGCGCGCAAACTCGAAAGGGACGGCTTATGAAATCTTTACCGCACTCATTGCAGCTTGCGCGTAGTCGTTTCACCGAGTCGCGCATCGGAAGTCGGCCAATGGCGGAAGACCGCGGGCAAAGTCAAATTGTGATCACGAAAGGAACGCAATGCGAAAGACTTTGAACAAGAAATCAAACGCGACCCGGAAGCGCCGGCAGTCATCGGACATGCTAACCATCCGCAACATTCTTGTGCCGATGGATTTTTCCGGCTTTGCGCGGCAGGCATTGACGTGCGCCGTCCCGCTGGCCCGAAAACATCGCGCAAAGATCAGTCTCATTCATGTGGTGCGGCCAACCGCTGCCTTGCGCGCCTTTCCCGATGGTGGCATCGCCATCCCGATGGATGCCTACAGGTTGGTGAGCGTGGCAAGAACGCATCTTGGCGATCTCGCTGCCAGACTGTTGCCCGACGAATTGCGCGGTCGGATGTTGGTCCGCGAGGGGTATCCCGCCGATCAAGTGGTTGCGGCAGCCAAAGCAATCAGAGCTGATCTGATCGTCCTCTCGAACACAGGCCGCTCAGGGTTGAAGCGGGTGGTTTTGGGCAGCACTGCCGAGCGCATCTTGCGTCACGCGCATTGCCCCGTGCTGACGGTCCGACGTCAAAGCTCCGGGCCAGCGATGCGTTTGTTGTCTCTGGAAAAGCCCCTTTACCCGCAACGCCTGCCGTGGAGGCGGATTCTTGCGCCGCTCGATTTTTCGCTGACTTCGTTGCGGGCACTGAAGATTGCCGTGCCGCTCGCGAAGGAGAGTAGCGCTCGCCTTGTGCTGCTGAACGTCGTCGAGCCAAATCCCTATCCGACCGGAATGGAGGGCGCAATATTGGTTACACCGGACGCCAACCTTGAGCAAAACGCCAAGAAGGAACTCCCGCAAGTGGCGCGCCGGTTCGTTCCGAAATCAATCCGCGTCACCTCGTTGGTTGCACGCGGTCGGGCCGCTGACGTGATCGTGGAAACGGCGGAGAAGAAGGGCGTTGATTTGATTGTGCTTTCCACGCACGGGCACACCGGATTGAACCGGTTGTTGATGGGCAGCACTGCCGAACAAGTCGTGCGCACGGCCAAGTGCCCGGTGTTCGTGGTGCGCAAGCCGCGACAATCGTAACATCCCCAATTGAACTGCTTTGAAACACTGAGAACCAAGAGAGAAAGGACACACAATGGAAACCAACTATGAAGCCATCGAAAAATCGCACGGCGCAGTTGCCCGCGAACGCGTCAGGGCGGACCTGGAAAACCTCACCCGTGATGCGGAGGACTTGTTGAAAGCCACTGCCGGCGACGTGAGCGAGAAAGCCAAAGAAGCGCGCACCCGGGTCGCTGCGGCATTGGAGCGCGCCAAGACCACATGCGTTCATTTGCAGGAACAAACCGTCGCCACGGCAAGGGCGGCGGCAAAGAAGGCGGACACCGTGATCCGCGAACACCCCTATGAATCCATCGGCGTGGCATTGGGTGTCGGAGTTCTGCTCGGCATCGTCATCGCCCGCAAGTAATCATGAACCCAACCACAACCCACACCGGTGGATGGTTTGGATCGCTGCGACGCATTGGCGAGTCGTCGCTCGCCCTGCTGCGCAGCCGGTTCGAGCTGTTCACCGTCGAGTGGCAGGAGG
>CAYWCK010000482.1:0-3882 GCA_964456685.1 uncultured Bifidobacteriaceae bacterium
GGCGGCGAGGCTTTACGGAATTCTTCAGCGACCTCGAAGTAATCCAGCCGCGACTGCAACCAGACGGCGTAAGGTTTCGTTTCCTCGTGCGCCTCGAGAATCGGTAGCACCGCTTTCGCGGCACCGGACAACGCCGGCAGATCCAGCACGTATTCGCCTTTAAGCTGGGTCTGGAACTCCCGCAGAAATTTCTCCACCTCCTTGCGATCAACATCAGACAGCGCCACCAAGACATCCTCCTCGAGATTGTCCTTGGCCCATTCCTCCGCAGAATCCAGCAAGCCCTTCACGTCCACTTCGGCATCCTGCGCCCGGGCAACCGGTGCCAGTGCAAGGCACAAGGCGAGCACCAGACTATACTGGCGGGTTGGTTTCATTTGTTTCGCCGTTTGACAATCAACCGACGGTGCCGCGTTCAATCCCATTCATCATCGCCGGCCGTCATACCAAGTGTGGCAGGAATCGCGATTGCGCAACGCGGCACCAGGTCGCATTCCGGCGCGCAACACGAAGCGAAGATGTTCCCAGGTGGAGTAGAGCCGGACTTTTCGCGCCGAGGTCAGCAGCGGATGTTGCTGCAGAATGACGATCTCCCGCTGGCGCTGCCGGGCGAGTTCGTGCAGACGCTTGCTCAAATCCAGCTCCTCGCCGGCAAAAAATTCTTCGCTGAACCCGCCGACCTGCCGAAACGCAACGGCTTCCACAAAGATGAACGAACCCGCCAGCAGCCGGCGCCAACGGCTGAGGCAATTCCACAGCCCGCAGACAAAATCGGCCGTGGGATGGCCCGACTCGAGGCGGATCGTGCTCCCGCCCGCTACAGCGCGCCCTGCCGTCATCACCGCCTCGGTCGTGGCGAACAACTCCGGGCTCGGTTGGGAATCCGCATCAATGAATAGCAACCAGTCTCCAGTGGCGGCCTCGGCACCTGTATTCCGCGCCCGACCAATTTGATTGATTGGTTCAAACACCACCGTGGCCCCCTGGCCGCGCGCCAGTTCGGCCGTGCGATCCGTGGAATTGTTGTCGCACACAATCAGCTCCGTCGCCCAGCCGCGGCCGGTGAACACCGCGCGGGCCGCGTTGACACTGGCCAGCGTGGCCGGCAGCAAGCGTTCCTCATTGAACGCCGGGATGATGATGGAAAGCTTCAACGCGCCGAGTCTTGCGCCAGTCGCCGCCGGCAGCAACGGCAATCTCGCCCCGACTAAACGGTTGAACTCGGACTTATCGCCGCTAAATTGAAGGACCGGAGGAACGAATGCCGATGCGTCCGCCGGCGTCAATCGAAGGTAGCGTTATATGAGCGAATCAAAACCAAATACGGGCCCGGTCAAGCCAAGTCGCGGCTGGCTGCGCAAAGTGGCGTGGATCGCCGGAAGTTTTGTGCTGTTGCTGGTGATCACTTATTTCGTCGTGACTAGCGGCGGCTTTGTAAAGAGCGTGGTCCTGCCCAAGGTGGGCGCGGCCTTGAACGCCGAAGTCACGGCTGCCGATATCGAACTCAGCCCGTTTTCCCAACTGGTGCTTCGCGATTTGAAAGTGACGCCAAAAGGCAAGGACACACTGCTCACCGCCCAACTCGTCCGGACGCGTTACAGCCTGATGTCCATCCTCAGCGGCAACATCGCCGTTGCTGAAGTCACAGTGGAATCGCCCGCCGTGACGCTCATCGAGAACGCCGACGGCACGAGCAATCTCGATCCGTTGATGCAAGGGCAGCCGGCGGCCAAGCCAAAAACAGCCGCCGCCGCCAGCGCGCCGCCCAAACTCGACATCAAGTCGGTGGCTTTGAAAAACGCCAGCGTGAAGCGGATCAAAACCCTTCCCGGCGGCGGACGCGAAGTGGTTGAACTTTCCGGTTTGAATATCACCCTCGCCGATTTGAAAAACCCGGGCAGCGGCAAATTGGAACTAACTTCCGCGCTCGCGTTCGAGAACTCCTCCACCAATGCCGCCGGCCTCGCGGCCAAGCTCACCGGCAGTTTCGGATTTGATCTCACGGCGGATTTGCAGCCCGCCCGGTTCAACGGCAAAGCCAACCTGACCATCGAGAAGGCGACCGGTGCGTTCAGCGAAGTTGCGGCGCTGGGGGCCACCCTAGACACCGAAGCTTCGCCGACTGAAATCAAACAGCTCACGCTGAGCTTCACCCAGGGCGGTGCACGCCTTGGCGAAGTGCGCGTGAACGGCCCGTTCGATGCCACCAAGTCGGAAGGCAAACTGAACGTCGCCGTCCTATCGCTGGACCGCCGGGTGTTGAATCTCGCCGGCGCGGCCAGCGGAATTGATTTCGGCACGACCATCGTGAACTCCACCAACGTCATTGAGCTGAGCAAGGCCGGCGCGGTGATCACCGCCGTGGGTCAGTTGGACGCCGCCCGCGTCGCCATCACGCGCCAGAAGCAAACGACCCCCACCCTCGACTTCCGCTGCGACTACGCGGTGACCGTGGACAACACGGGGAAATCCGCCTTGCTGCAGAAACTCAACCTCACGGGCACGCAGAACAACCGCCCGTTGCTGCAAACCGAACTCACCAGCCCAATGACCATTTCGTTCGGCGGCGCGAGCGCGAGCGCCGGCGATGCCGCCTTGAACATCAATTTGTCCGGCTTGAATCTCGCGGACTGGCGCGCCTTCGCCGCCGACCTTGCCCCCGCCGGAATGGTGAATGCCCGGATCAAACTTCTTTCGCAAGCGGGCGGCAAACGGCTGCAGTTCGACCTCGACGGTGGCGTGACCGGATTGGGAGCTAAATTTGGCAGCAATGCCATCAGTCAAGCGGACGTGAAACTTGCGGCACGAGGCGTGGGGGTGGACTTGAAGCAATTCACTCTGGAGGATTACCGCGTTGAACTCGCCCAAGGTGGCGAGCCTGCGCTCACGCTTTCCGGCCAGGGCACGTTTGACAGCGCCACGCAGGACGCCGATTTGCAGCTCGCCTTGCGCGCCACGATAACCCGGTTGCTCACTCTGTTCCCGCAACCGGACGCCGCGCTGACCGGCGGGTCGGTGGAGTTGACCGGACGGGTCGCCAGCAAAGCCCAGAATCAAACTGTCACCGGCAGGCTCGCCCTGACCGGCCTGAGCGGAAAATTCAGCAACTTCAAATTCGCGAGCTTCGGCACGACCTCCGATCTCGATCTAGGGATGAAAGGCAGCCAGCTCGACATCCGCAAAGCCGCCGGCGAACTCCGCGAAGGCACCAATGCGGGCGGACAATTTGACGTGAGCGGTAATTTTGACACGGCCAGGAAGGCCGGCAAGTTTGCGCTCAAGCTGGCAAACTTCAATCAAGCCGGGTTGCGGCCCTTCCTCGAATCCGCGCTGGGCGATAAGACACTGGTTTCCGTGACGCTGAATTCTTCCGCCACTGTCGCGCTGGAGGCCAACGGCGATGCCTCCGCCAAAGCCGACCTGCAGCTGGCCAACCTGGTCGTCAGCGATCCGAAAGGCGCGTTGCCCAAGACTCCGCTGGAATTGAAAGCCCAGTTCGACGCTGCGGTTGCGAAGCAGGTCGCCAAGATCGCGCAGTGTCAGCTCACTCTTACGCCGACCGACCGCGCAAAGAACGAGGTGAAGTTGACCGGCACGGTGGACTTCTCCAAGACGAATGCCATCGCGGGGAATCTCAAACTCGCCGCGGACTCGCTCGACGTGACGCGGTATTATAATTTGTTTGCCGGGGGCACGAAGCCAGCAGCTCAGGCAACGCCGCCGCCCTCGGCTACGACGGAGAGGGAAGCAGACCCGATAAAATTGCCATTTGCGAATTTCACTTTCGACGCCGGGATTGGGAAGTTCTTCCTCCGCGAAGTCGAGGCTACAAATTTTCAGTTCGTTGCCAAGTTGGATGGCACCCGGGTCTTGATTAAACCT
>CAYWCK010000483.1:0-3880 GCA_964456685.1 uncultured Bifidobacteriaceae bacterium
GCTGATTCCGGCGCTGCCAATCCTGGCGGCGGGATTGACCGCGCTCGCGCCGCAACGCTGCCGCAAGTTTTCCTCGACGCTCGCCATTGGCTCGATGATCGGCGCGTTCCTGCTTTCGCTCTGCGCGTTCACCCACGCGCTGCACGGCGGTCACGAGGGCGCGAAGGAGGTTTTCAATTTCAACTGGCTGCAATTTGCCGCGGGCGATGCCGGCATCCTCAAACTCGGCTGGGTGCTTGATCCCCTCACCGCGGTGATGCTCGTGATGGTCACGTTCGTCGGCACTTTGATCTTCATCTACAGCGTGGGCTACATGGCGCATGACGCGAACTTCACGCGCTTCTTCACGTTCCTTTCGTTGTTCGCCGGCGCGATGCTCGGGGTGGTCATTGCGAACAGCCTGTTGCTGCTCTTCATCTCCTGGGAACTGGTCGGGCTCACGTCGTATCTGCTGATCGGTTTCTGGTATCACAAGCCCAGCGCGGCCGCGGCGGCGAAGAAGGCCTTCATCACCACCCGTGTCGGCGACGTGTTCTTTTTCCTCGGCATCATGTGGCTGTATCACGAAGCCGGCACGCTCCTCTTCTACGACAACGGTGCGGGTTGCATGGAGCAGTCGGCGCTCGCGGCGATGGTCGCCAAGACCACCAGCATCGGCCTCGCAGTCTCAGCGGCGATTGGAATCCTGATCTTCATCGGCGCCGTCGGCAAATCCGGCCAGGTCCCGCTGCACGTTTGGTTGCCCGATGCGATGGAAGGCCCGACGCCGGTCAGCGCGCTCATTCACGCCGCGACGATGGTGGCGGCGGGTGTGTTCCTGGTCGCGCGGGTTTATCCGTTGATGGCTGTTGCCGGAGTAATGCAAAGTGCTCAGCTTGGCGGTATCGATCCCACCGGACATTCAGACGACTTGCTCTTGTTAATCAGCAATAAGACTGTTGCCCTTCAAGTCGTCACCTGGATCGGTGCCATCACCGCCGTTTTCGCCGCCTCAATCGCCGTCGCGCAAAACGACATCAAACGCATCCTCGCCTACTCCACGGTTTCGCAGCTCGGCTACATGATGGTGGGCCTTGGCACGGGCGGCGTGGCGGTGGGCATGTTTCACCTCATCACGCACGCGTTCTTCAAGGCGCTGTTGTTCATGGGTGCGGGCTCGGTGATCCACGGCTGCCACGAGGAGCAAGACATCCGCAAGATGGGCGGTATCAAGAAATACATGCCCATCACATTCGCGACCTACGCCGTCGGCATGCTCGCGCTGGCCGGCTTTCCGCTGGTGTTCTCCGGCTTCTGGAGCAAGGACGCCATCCTGCACTCGGCGCACGGTTGGTCAGTGTCGCACGTGCCGTTTTATCTCGGTGTGGCGGGCGCGTTCCTCACCGCGTTTTACATGACGCGGCAGGTGGCGCTGGTGTTCTTTGGTAAAAACCGTAGCAGCGGACGTGAGTCCGCTCATTCTCTTTCCGAGGATCATCACGCGAAGAAGTCAGAGCCGACTCACGTCGGCTGCCACAATGAACATGGCGACCCGCACGAATCACCGCTTTCGATGACCGTGCCGCTGATGATTCTCGCCGCGTGCGCGATTGGCCTGAGCATCATCGGCACGCCCGCGTGGCCGTGGTTTCAAACATTTCTCGGTCAACATCACGGCGAAAGTGGCTTCACCAGCGAAGTTATCACCTTGATGGTGCTTTCCTCCGTGATCGTGTTCGCCGGTCTCGGCCTCGGCTGGTGGCTCTACGGTCGCAAACCGATTCAGAAAGCTGACGAGCCGGATGTTTTGGAAAAACTTCCGCTCGGCATGCACACCTGGTTCGCGAAGAAGTATGGCATTGATGAGCTTTACGAGATGACGGTCATCCGCTTCAACGCTTGGTCGGCCAAGGCGTGCGCGTTCCTTGATCAATGGGTGTGGGGCGTGGTCGTGGCGCTCGTGGCGTATCTGATGATCGGCCTCGGTTGGGTGAGCGACACGTTCGACAAGTTCGTGATCAATCTCGGTTTCGATTCCGGCTGCGGCGGCGTGGCGCGCAGCGGCAGCCTCCTCTCGCGCCTGCAAGACGGCCGCGTGCAAAATTATCTGCGCATCATCGGCATCGGGCTCGTGGCGCTGGTGCTGTTCCTGATCTGGGGAGGTGCGAAGTGAATTTGTTTTTTGCAAATTCTTTCCGCCGCCTGGTCAAAGGGCTGAAAGCCCGTCATATGACAGCCCGGGGCAACGCCCCGGGTAACCGGGACGAAAAATTACGAGCCCTGAAAGGGCGAAACAGCATATTATCCAACCGTGTCGTTTGTCGAATTCGTGTCGCCCTTTCAGGGCTCGATTTGTTTTGCGGCATGAAACCCAGGGCGTTGCCCTGGGCTATCATCTGTCGCCCCTTCGGGGCTGAGGGAAGGACGGTGACGGTGTGAGCCTTCCCATCCTCACCATCATCACTCTGCTGCCGCTTGTCGCGGGAATCATCGTCGCCGGTTTGGGCGAACAGAAACAACTCGCGCGCAAGATCGCTCTGATTTCCAGCTTCCTGTCGCTCGGCTTGGTGCTGGTGCTCTGGAAAAACTTCAACGCCGCTTCCGGCGAACTCCAGTTCGTGGAAAAGCACGAATGGATTGCGGCGCTTGGCGCAAATTACTTCGTCGGTGTGGATGGCCTCGGCCTGCTGATGCTCTTGCTCACCGCCATCATCACGCCGATGGCGATGCTCGCTTCGTGGCGCGTTGGTGGTAGGGCCGACCTGCCGGTCGGCCAGGACGCGCAGCAGCGCGTCCCTACCGGGCACAGCTCGCACCTTTTCTTCGCCCTCATCCTTTTCCTCCAAGCCGGTTTGTTCGGCACTTTCACCGCGCTGAATTTTTTCCACTGGTTCATCTTCTGGGAGCTGAGCCTGATTCCCGCATTTTTCCTCGTGCGACTCTGGGGCGGACCGGAGCGCGCACCGGCGGCGACGCAGTTCTTCGTTTACACAATGGTCGGCAGCGTCGCGATGTTGCTGGCGTTCCTCGCGATTTTCCTTTCGACCGGCAAATTCGATTTCACCGCGCTCGCGGAACTCGGCCGCAACGGCACGCTCGCGTCCGCGTTGTCGGCGAAGCTCGGCTGGTTTGATCTCACCACGAATCAGCTCGCGCTCGTGATTTTCGGCGGCGTGCTGCTGGGCTTCGCGGTGAAAGTGCCGTTGATGCCGTTCCACACGTGGCTGCCCGCGACCTACAGCGAAGCGCCCAGCGGCGTGACGATGCTGCTCACGGGCGTGATGTCGAAGATGGGCGTGTATGGCTTCGTGCGTATCGTGCTGCCAATCTTCGCGCCGCAACTCAACCTCCCACGTGTGCAGACCGTGCTACTTACGCTGGCGATCATCACCATCGTGTTCTCCGCGTGCGCCGCGTTCGCGCAGCGCGACCTCAAACGCATCCTCGCTTACTCGTCCATCAACCATCTTGGCTACTGCCTGCTCGCGGTGTTCGCGGTGGCGCGTTACACGGGCAACGACGCCGAAATGGCCACGGAAAAAGCCGCTGCGCTCAACGGCGTGTTCCTGCAAATGTTCAATCACGGTCTCACGGCGGCGACGCTGTTCTGGTTCGTGGCGTTGATCGAACAACGCAGCGGCGGTTTGCGCGGTTTGAACGACTTCGGCGGCTTGCGCAAAGTCGCGCCGATCTTCTGCGGGCTGATGGGCATTGCGCTGTTCTCTTCGCTTGGATTGCCCGGACTGAACGGTTTCGTTGGCGAATTCCTGATCTTCAAGGGCGTGTTCCCGCTGGCGACGTGCTCGGCCTCGCTCTCGGTGATCGGCCTGCTGGTCACGGCGATTTTCATCCTCACGATTTTGCAGCGCGTCTTCAACGGTCCACTGAACGAGAAGTGGGC
>CAYWCK010000484.1:0-3870 GCA_964456685.1 uncultured Bifidobacteriaceae bacterium
ATGCCGACCGCGGCAAGAAGGTGTTCCGCGAGCATCCGCGGGCGGTCTGCATTCGTTGCCACAAAATTAATGGCGAGGGCGGGGAGGCGGCCCCGGACCTGACGAAGGTCGGTTTCCGCGGCAATCGCGATTACATTCTCGAGTCCATCACCTTTCCCAATGCCAAAATCGCCAGCGGTTTTGAGAACGTCCAGGTCGTGCGCAATGACGGCACCTCGGCCACGGGTATCGTGAAGCGGGAGACGGAGGAGGAATTGGACCTTTACTCCTTGGAAGACGGTTTGGTGACGGTGAAGAAAAGCGACATCAAGCTGCGCGTGAAAACATTATCCGGCATGCCGGACAACACCCGTGACATTCTCACCCGCCGCGAGATTCGCGACTTGGTGGAATACCTGTCCGGTCTGCAATAAACCCGGGCTCAGCGTAATTCGGCTTTGAGTTGTGTCTGCAGCGCGGCCACAACTTTTTCGTGGGCGGCGTTGACTTCGTTGTCGGTCAGCGTCCGCTCGGGGGAGCGATACGTGAACGCGTAAGCCAGACTCTTGTGCCCGTCCGGCACATTCTTTCCCCGGAACACATCGAACAATTCCACGCTCTCCAGGTTGGCGGCTTTGGCCTGCTTGACCGTTTGCAGCACGGCCTCGTGAGTCGTGGCTTCCGTTACGAGCATGGCGACGTCACGGCGGCTGGACGGAAATTGCGGCAGCGGCTTGAACGACCGGCCGGCGTTTCGGCGGGCAATGAGTTGGTCCAGATTTAATTCCGCCACCAACACCGTGTCGCGCAGATCATGCTTCTTCGCCAGGGCAGGGGAGAGTTGGCCGAGCTCGCCCAACGGTAATTTGCCGCCGAGTGTGACGCTGGCGGCTTCGAGGAAAAGCGCCGAAGGGCTGGCTTGTCGGGCAAAGACCACGCCGCGCACTGCGAACTGTTCCAGCAATTCTTCCACGAGACCCTTCACGTCGGCGCTGTCGAATTTGGCGTCGCGCTCCTCGCCTTGCCAGAAGGCCTGCGCGCGTTGGCCCGTCAGGGCGATGGCCACGCGTCGTTCTTCCTTGGGCGAGCCCTTGCCCGTCAGGAAAACGCGACCGACTTCGAACAGTGCGACATCATAGTTTTTGTGAGTGACGTTGTGGCGGAGTGAATCAATCAATCCGGGCAGCAGGCTGGGGCGCAGCACATTCATGTCGCTGCTGAGCGGGTTGGCGAGTGCCACAATCGCTTCGGCGGGCGCCGCCAGTTTGGCCGCGGAATCGGAGATCAGCGTGTGGCCCTGAGCCTCGTTCAACCCCAGTCCCGTCAGGATTCTCCGAACCTCGGCGATTTGGTCGTGGATGACGTCGAAGGCATTTGTGCCGATCGCGCCGCGTGGTGGCGTCGCGGGGACTTTGGCCAGGCCATGCAGCCGTTCGATTTCCTCGATCAAATCGTTTTCGCGTTTCAAGTCCACGCGCCAGGAGGGAATCTGGAACGTGACAGGTTCAACTGGTCCGTCTTCGCCGACCGGGCGGGCTTTGCGATTCACGGCTTTCAAGCCCAGTTGGCTGAGGTAAGACTCCATTTCTTCCGGGCGCAGGGTGATGCCGAGGAGTTCGTTGACCTTGTGATGTCGCAGGGTTAGTTGTCCGGGGACGAAAGTTTTTGGCCAGGCATCCACCACGCCTTCGGCGAGTTGACCGCCGGCGGTTTCGAGAATCAATTGCGCGGCGCGCTGGCTGGCCCATTCAGCGATGCCAATGTCTGCTCCCCGTTCGAAGCGGTAACTGGATTCGCTGCGCAAGCCGAGTTGCTTGCTCGTGCGCCGGATGTTGGTCGGCGAAAAATAGGCGCTCTCAATCAGCACATCCACCGTCTGGTCGTTGATCTCCGTGTTCGCGCCGCCCATGACGCCGGCCAGGGCGATGCCCTTTTGCTCGTCGGCGATCAGCAGCATCTCGTCGGTGAGCGTGCGTTCCTGGCCGTCGAGCGTCTTGAATTTTTCACCCGCAGCGGCCCGGCGCACCACAATCGTGGGTGTGCCGCTGCTGCCTTTGGCGATCAAGTGATAATCGAACGCATGCAAGGGCTGGCCGATCTCCAGCATCACGTAGTTGGTGACATCCACAACATTGCTGATGCTGCGAATGCCGACTTTTTCGAGCGTACGCTTCAACCAGTCCGGGCTCGGGCCGATCTTCACGCCCTTGACCACACGGGCGGTGTAACGAGGGCACAGATCCGGATCATCAATGCGGACGGACACCAGGCTGGCGGCGCCCGGGGCTGCTTGGGCGCTGCGGACCTCGGGAATTTTCAGCGCATTGCCGGTGACCGCGGCGATCTCGCGCGCGATACCGATGACGCTGTTCAAGTCAGGCCGGTTGGGGGTGACTTCAAGATCGTAAACCACATCCCCGCCGCTGCGGCCGAGGTATTCCGCGAACGGCTGGCCGACCTTCGCATCGGCGCGGAGAATCAGCAGGCCATCCACTGCGTCAGGCAAACCCAGTTCCTGTGGGGAACACAGCATGCCGTGGGATTCAACGCCGCGAATTTTTCCGACCTTGATCGTGAACGGTTCCTTTTCACCGGGCTTCAAGGGCAACGATGCCCCGGGCAGAATCAGCGGCACCTTGTCGCCCGCCTGGAAATTTTGCGCGCCGCAGACAATCTGGCGCTCGCCGGTGCCGTCGTTGACGCGGCAAAGCGAAAGTTTGTCGGCATTCGGATGCTTGTCGCGGGTGATGACCTGCGCGACAACGATGCCATCAAACTCACCGTTGATTCGCTGCACGCCTTCGACTTCGAGACCGAGCATGGTCAATCGCTCGGTCACCTCCTCGGGCGACCAGTTGAAATCCACGTATTGCTTGAGCCAGTTGAGCGTAACCTTCATTGCGCGCGAGAGCTTGCCGTGGTGACGGCGGTTAGACAAGAAGGCTGTTGGACCGAGGAGGGGTGGTTGCGTCGCGGTGCGGACGCATCGTTACCAGGCATTCCAATAAAAACCGGCCTGAAACGCCCAGTAGTTGGTCATCTGCTTGATATTTTTCCAGTGAACCGAACTATCGAGGAGAAGCACGTTGCCGCCCGCGGCGCCGACATTTTGCGGCTTGGTGAGTTGGGTAACCCACAGAAAAGGGACACCCGCCTGGCGCGCCGCTCCGCCGCGGCAATGGGGCGCAATCACCCAACCCGAGCCGCCCGATGGTTCAGCGTACGCATTCAAGTCCGCGGCGAGCGTCAGGCTGGGGTTGTCGGTGAACTTTTGCGGCGATTCCCAACGGGGAGACGGTTCTCCGGACCATGGCTTCTTGTGAGCGCCGTTGTAACTGTAGCCAATCACGTGACCGTAAGGATATTGGTAGTATTGAAATGTCCCTTCCAAGCTGGGACAGGTGCTCATGTTGGTGGAACTGTATTGTCGGATGGCGTTGAAGGTGTTCGTGCTGATCCAGATCGTGTGCGAGGCGCCGTCGTCGCGCCGGCCTTGCGGAAGTTTATCGCCATGGTCGCCGCCGTAGAGGTTCAGTGCGATGCCCAACTGCCGCAGCGCATTCTGACACCCGGCCCGGCGGGCTTTCTCTTTGGCGGACGACAAAACCGGCAGCAACATCGCGGCGAGAATTGCGATGATGGCGATCACCACTAGGAGTTCGATCAGTGTAAACGCTCGGAGGCGCGGCCGAAGTCCATCGCGCGGCGGGTTCATGGGGCGATTGTCCGCGCGCAGCGGCGGGACGTCAATGCCGGAAAGCTCGGCCGGGAACTTCTCGATTTCAGAACACCACCCGGATGCCGAAACCCCACGCATCCACACCGCCGGTGTCGAAGATCGTGCCGCCGGACTGATGATCGCCGAAGGCGGTTAGTTGGTAGTTGGGATAC
>CAYWCK010000485.1:0-3864 GCA_964456685.1 uncultured Bifidobacteriaceae bacterium
GTGTGCTGCTTCAACGTCCCGTTTACGAAACCTACGGCCCTGAGTTCATGAACCGCAGCCTCGGCGATTTCATGTCGCCCGCCGAGGATTCGCCCCAATCCCTGCACGGGCTGTACCCGTGCGACATCCTGCCGCGCGAATCGAAGCAGGAACTGCCCGCGTGGCATCTCGTGGGCGGCCTTGATCTGCTGGAAGCCTCGGAACTCACCGGGGCGGAGCCGAATGACGGTTATCCTGTTGTGTTGACCGATTGGATCCGGCAGGACGAATTGAAATGTCTCAAGGTCAAGCTGCGCGGCAACGACGCGCAATGGGATTTCCAGCGCATGAAGCAGGTTGGCCAAATCGCCGGCGCCGCTGGAGTGGACTGGCTTTCCGCCGATTTCAACTGCACGGTGACCGATCCCGAATACGTCAACGCCATTCTGGATCGGTTGCGCAAGGAACAACCGCGCACTTACGGCATGATTCTCTACGTCGAGCAACCGTTCCCGTACGACCTCGAAGCCAACCAGATTGATGTGCACAGCGTCTCCGCCCGAAAACCTCTGTTCCTCGACGAGAGCGCCCATGACTGGCGGATGTTGAAATTGGGCCGGCGACTCGGCTGGACGGGCGTGGCCTTGAAGACCTGTAAGACGCAGAGCGGCGCGATTCTCAGCGCGTGTTGGGCCAAAATTCACGGCATGAGCGTCATGGTGCAGGACCTCACGAATCCCATGCTCGCACAAATCCCGCACGTGCTGCTCGCAGCCCGGGTCGGTACGCTTTTCGGTGTCGAAACCAACGGTATGCAGTTTTATCCTGAAGCCTCGGCGATCGAATCGCGCGTTCATCCCGGCCTTTACCGCCGGCAAAAAGGCAAGGTGAACCTCTCAAGCGTGATCGGTCCGGGCTTTGGCTATCGGCTCCAGGAAATTCATCGCCCCTTGCCCGCTCCCCGCGCGAACTTTGGCCGCTCACAATCTGCGGCCGGATGAAACCATCGCTCAATTGACCTCACCGACGCTCGCAGATTAACCTGTTGGCCAATGTCCAACTACGCTGTCGTCCAACTCGACGAAATCCCGCCCAAGCGGTGTCCGTGCGGCGAAGCCCGACGAGCCTTTGCGGAATTGCCAGCCGCCGTTGCGAGCCTCCACGTCGTCCAGAATTGAAACCACAACTCAAAAGCGAGGACCGAGCAAGCGACCCACCGCCCCGACCGGAGGGCCAGGAATTGGTGACGAGTCCCAAGGTCGTGCCGATGCCGGATTTCGGTGTGTGTGTCTTTGAGAGCCGCCACGGTCCGGGCTTCATCGCACCGAAACTCGTGGATGAGTTTTCCAAGTTTCTCCTCGTGATTTCTGGCCACGCCCGTTGGGATGGTGATGGCCGCATGTACCTCGTTGGACCGAACAGCCTGGTTCATGTACCGCGCGGCCTGATTCACCGGCAGGAAGATGTTGAATCCGACCCCGTCACCTTGTTCGCCATCCACTATCGCCCGGAAGTTTTGTCGCGGCTTTGCGCATTGGAATTTGAGCGGCTCGGATTTTCCGCTCGCGCGCTATTTCCGCGCGGATTTCCGGGAAATGCTTTTCGAGCAAAGCACGCAACGCGAAGGGTGGGAAATTATCATGCAAAGCTGCCTCGGCCAACTGGCCGTGCGCGCCATGCGATTGACGCAACGCCCGGGCGATGCCTTCCATCCGGAATTTGAGAAGCGCTCCACCGGCGCTGAGCGCGTCGCCAGTTACGTGCGCCGCTTGGAATCCACCTTTTACAGCCAGAAAACTTTGGAGGATGCCACGCAAGCGACCGGCTTGAGCCGCCGCCATTTCACGGAATTATTCCGCAAGATCACCAACCAAAGCTGGAAGGAATATCTGCAAAAGCTCCGGCTCACGCACGCCCGCAACCTGCTTGAGCGAACGGATAAGTCGGTCGTTGCCGTCGCCTTCGAGTCTGGGTTCGAAGACCTCTCTCATTTCCACCGGGTATTTAAGCAATCATTCCACGTTTCCCCGCTGCTTTATCGAAAGCGACACCACGATTCTTGAGCGGGCGTCTGTATCCCAGTTTTACTTGCTCGCGAGCGAGCACCCTGCACTGCTGGTGAAGTTCCCGCAACGCCACGACGCCGTCGGCCCGTGGCTTTTCGGATTCAGCCACCATCTGTTTTAGCGGATTTCGACAAATGGCGAGGTTCACTGTTTCCCCGGGGAAGGATGTGCGAGTGGATTCCTTTACCTCACTTTGACTTTTACAGTCAGGGGACGTGAGAAATCAAACGATTACTGACAGGGATGCTGTCCCGATCTGATCGACGCCACGGCCACTGCGCGCACGATCTCGCACGGCTTCGCACTTGTTGCCGCAGCTTATGTCCCTACTTAGCGGCTTACCAAACAAGTTGTCAAGGTTTGGCTGCCGCGCCCGAATCGGCAAGTCCATCGGGGTTCGCGCCGGCTCATCCGCGTTCTTCGGGACGACGGCTTGACACAGCCGGACCGAGGAGTAGCTTCGCGTGGTCGTTCACCCGAATCCCCGTTGCTTATGCAGTTGCCGCGTCTGGTCACGATTGGCTCGTGCTTGTTCCACGACGAGGCATGGTTGCCTTGCCCTCAACACCCTTCCAAAAAATGATGCCCTCCCGTGCTTTCAAAAAGGTCTTTGGCGTTTCCTTGTGTCTGCTCGCCGTTTTCTTTCAGGGCTGCACGAAGGACAAAGCCGAGGCGATCAAGGTTGCCGCCGAAAGTTTTCGTTCGGAAGCGTCCGCGGCTTTCGAGGGCTTGCGCGGCGTGTTGAAGGCCGCCATTGCCATGCCGCCCTTGGAGCAAGGCAATTTGGTGGATGACCTTAGCTCCACCAATTTCACGGTGGAAATGTTGCAGGCTTTGTTGACGGAGGATCAGGTCGGCGACGCGGCGGCGGTCAACATCGATCAGAAAATCGACGAGCTGGTGCGGTATTACCATTCGTTTGCGGAAATGTTTGGGTCACTGCCCCGCGGCCACTTTTTCGCCAAGGATGCCGTCGCCCGGGCGGAGCGACACGCGGTGAACCTTACGGTCCAACTCATCAATCTCGCCCGGTTGATCCAGGACGGTAAAATTGCCGTCCGGCTCAACGGCAAGCGCATCCTGCTCGTTGAACAAATCCAGCGCCACAACACCATCACGGATGCCAGTACTCGTCGTGAACATTTGAAGAATGCCGCCCAACAAATCCTGGCGCTCGCGGCCGAGGAGGCCCAGTTGCGCAAGCGGGTGATGGCGCAGTGCCTCAAGGCCGCGGAAGCCGGCCGCCTGCTCACTGATTTGATCCGGCATTACCAGCAACTCTCGCTTGGCGACATCCTCACCCAAACCCAGCAATCGCTCGGCTTCGTCGCTGCGATTTCCGGCCAAAATCCCGACGTCATTGCACTGCTGGATCGTTTTAACGCCGTTCACGAGGGCATCAAGAATGATCCCTATTGGCAGCCGCTGCTCGATCAAAAATTGGAATTGAACCCCACCCGCTAAGGAATTCTATGGATAACGATGCGATCATGCTGGAGGCGATGGGCAATGCCCTGACGGCCCTGCAATTAAAGTACCGCGCCAGTAAACTCGCGGACCGGGTCGAGTTGCGCCCGCAACTGGAAAAACTGATTACGAATTACACTGACTATCAATTGCGGCTCATCGCCGAGGGGATCATCACCACCGCGGAGGATTTGGAGGACATGGAAACCCTGAAGGAACAGATCGATGCCGCCGCGCGCAAACAGCAACTGGCCGAGGCCATCGCCAAGACCGTTGCCTTCATTGCCACCAAGGTCGCCTAGCAGTTTGCTGAAAAACACGCGGCTCTTTTGAATGCAGGACGCGAGTAACG
>CAYWCK010000486.1:0-553 GCA_964456685.1 uncultured Bifidobacteriaceae bacterium
GCTGGGTTACTCGGCCACTTTTGTCGCCGGCTTGCTGGCCTTGGCGTATGTGATACTGGGCTTGTTCACGCCGCTGCTGCGGTCGCCGGACAAAACCGAGACCGCCAACGGCGCCACGGATATCGGGAAAGCGCTTTCCCGGATGGTCTATGCGGTCGTCTGCTTTGCCACCTTCTTCAGCTTCGTCGGCACGGTGCTGGGTGGCATCTGGGCCGACCAATCCTGGGGCCGCTTCTGGGGTTGGGATCCGAAGGAAAACGGCGCGTTGCTCATCGTGCTCTGGAACGCATTGATACTGCACGCCCGCTGGGGCGGAATGGTGCGTGAACGCGGCATCGCCTTGCTGGCCATTTTTGGCAACATCATCACCGCTTGGTCCTGGTTCGGTGTGAACATGCTGGGCGTGGGCCTGCACAGTTACGGCTTCATGGACTCGGCGTTCAAATGGTTGATGTTTTTCAACGCCAGCCAGCTCGCCGCCATCGGCCTGGGCCTCCTGCCCTTGACGGCTTGGAAAAGCTTCCGCGACCAGGCGGCCGAAGCCCCGCGCACG
>CAYWCK010000486.1:563-3861 GCA_964456685.1 uncultured Bifidobacteriaceae bacterium
TGCGGCCTGAAGAATTCCGACTGTCGCCCGGGTCAGGAAGAAGTGGAGATTACGTCTGCGCCCGGGCCGGCTCAGTCAAAATCGCGCGTCCGCCGTTGCGCCTTGCGCGCCGAGCGATGCGCCTTGTCCGCCAGCACCCGCTGTTGCACTCCGTGCGGACGCTTGCGCTTTTGCCGCCGCACTTTTTCCACCCGCGCCCGTTCGGCCGCCGCCGCCTGTCGCCGCTGCGACTGCAATTTGTCCAGCAACAACTGCCGCGCGAGGTAGCGGTTCATCCCCTGATGCCGCGTAGTCTGGCACTTGACCTGGGTACCCGTGGCCCGATGCAGCAACACCACGCAGGTGGAAACCTTGTTCACGTTCTGTCCGCCGTGCCCGCCCGAGCGAACGAACGATTCCTCAATGTCCGTCTCGCTCACCCCCAGCGCCGCCATGCGCTGCGCGAGTTGCGTTTCCTTCTCCGGATTGATGGGGAATGCGCCCATGCATAAAAGCATATTCCTGGACCACAACCGAGACAACCCTGCCGTTCCGCAATGCGTGAACGAGAGCGCTTGTGATTTGTCGTTCCCGACCGTATCGCGGGAGGAAATTCAGTCGAGCGGGCTCTTGCGCGCATAACTTTTCAAAACTAGGATGCCGCTGTCCTATGAGCGCACTGGAAGCCGCCGAAGAAATCCTCGCCAAACTGACGCGCGCGGAAAAAGCCCAGCTTTTGCGGTGGACCGCCAACGACTTGAGCGATGCATTCCCCGGCATTGAGAGTCGCCCCGGAGTTTGCGGCGGCGAACCCTGCATCGTGCGCACCCGGATTCCCGTTTGGGTGCTGGCGCAAGCCCGGCAACTCGGCGTTTCCGAAGCCGACCTGCTTCGCGCCTACCCGACACTCCGCGCGGAAGATCTCGCCAACGCCTGGGCCTATACCCGCGCGCATCGTGACGAAATCAACCAGCAGATTGTGGCGAACGAAACCGAGTAATGGCCCGGCTTTACTCCAACGAAAACTTTCCCCTGCCCGTCGTACAGGAACTCCGTGCCTTGGGCCACGACGTGTTGACGATCCAGGAAACCGGGAAAGCCGACCAAGCCATGCCTGACGTTGAGGTCTTAAGTTTCGCCACCGCGGAGAACCGCGCGCTGCTCACCTTGAACCGCCGCCATTTTATCCAATTGCATCAGTCAGGCATTCCCCATGCCGGCATCATCGTCTGCACGGTGGACGCTGATTTTGCGGGCCAAGCTCAACGGATTCACCAGACCATCAGCCAACCAGCCACCCTGAACAATCTTCTGCTGCGCGTGAACCGTCCCGCCCAATAGTCGCCCCGCCCCAATACCCAGGCCAGTCAGGCGCAAGCCGGCTCGCCGCTTCATAAGCGCGCGCAGCATCGCCTGGTTTCCCTGCTTCCCGCAGACAGTTTCCGCGCAAGGAAAGAAACACGGCCAGTTCCTCGGCGGGCGACAACGACTTCAAGTAATGCTCCCGCGCAATCTCGTCTTCGCTCACCGGAAAGGGCCATTGTTTGAAATGCGCATCGTCGTAGCGGTTCATGCCTTTGCCCGTCGCCTCCATGTTGAAGCGCTCGTTGTTGTCTTCCCACCGCAGGAACAAATGCGCCTTGGTGGTGACCAGTTTCAGCGGATAACCCAGCCGCCGACCGACCGCTGCGTACAACACCGGTAGCGAACTGCACGTGCCCAAATGGGGCGGGCTGAGCAAACCGTGCAAAAACACGTCCCGCGAATCCGCGAAAAACTTGTCGTCTGGACTGGCTGCGGCCGGTGCAACCATGCGGTCTGGGTTATAGCGGATGTGGAAATCCTCGTACAGGACCACCGCCATGACCAACATACGGAAGTATCCTTCGGAATGCTCAAACTCTGCCGGGTTGGCTTGGTAGCGAGGCCAGTTGCGTTGCGTTTCCGACCGCACGTGCTCGGCCCATTCGTCTAACCTGCGGCGACAGCTTGCGATGTCCAACCCCTCCGCGCCCGGCAAATCTACGGCACACGCCAAATTGATCGCAGCAATGTCCGTCTTGGCAAGTTGCGCTGGCGCTAGCTTGTGAAGTGTTTCCCATGTTAGCGTTGAAGTAATTTGCGCCACATCGGAGGAACTCCGCCGCACCAACCATACGCCACCAACAACCATTGCTAAGCCAACTGCTGCAAGCAGACTCACCCCATGTCGCCAAGGCTCTTGATGCCCTTTCTTTTTCATTCTGTTGTTCAGGCTATGCAGGGGTTCATGCCGCCGTGAAAATCGCGCCTCACAAATAGCGGTAGGACGTCCGAGTCGTGTAATTCCCATCCGCAGAAGAGTAATTGTCCACCACCGATTCGATTAAGCGGCTCGTGCGATTAACCGCCACAATCCGGTGGCAACCCGGCCCGACGACCCCCGAAAGGAAGTACCGTCGCTGGCTTGGGCCTCCCAGTTTTTGGTCGCGAGTCAATAAATTCAAGGACGTGATTTTTTTCGCGCCGACTAACAGCGCTGGCACCAGTGCTGACATGCCAGCTGTCACTCCTGCAACGGAAGCTAGCGCCTCTTTAATAGGGAGAACCCGATCCATGCATTCGTCGCACGTTGTCCATCGGGCGGCTCCGTCGCCGAGGCGAAGGATTAGGCCTTGGCAGATTCGCTTCCGGCCCATCCCTTTGTCATAAGCAAGCGACAAGAACTTGCCTTGGAGAAAGGCGAGTCGCATCGAGTATTTGACGGTGGCTTGGCAGCCGGACTTGACAACGGTTGTCCGCGCTGTGCCAACACAGACCAGGTTGGTAAGGTTCGAGTACGCGCGGTAAAGGGCTCTTAACTCGGGTGCCATCATTCCTTGCAGGCTCTGAGACATCTGTCAAGATTCCTGTCCGCCGTGGCGTAACATCTGGCGCGGTATCGAACCGGCAGCTGACCGCACACGTGTTCCTCCGCAAACCAAACGGCGTTGCACTGATCCAAGCATTTCTTAATCTCCTCCGCGATCTTCCACATGTTCCTTACGCAGACTGCGATCGTGGCCACAGGCACAGCTCGGCCGAGTATGCCAATACTTGGTTTAGGCAAACCAACCGAGGTTGGATAGGTGGTGGAGGTGTCGCCATTGGGATCCAAAAAGCTGACCGGCGCATTCTCGCAAAAAGCATACGAATTACCGATCCACAGAACGCCTGCGTCGGGATAACCTCGCTTAGCCGCAACGCTAACCTCCTCCAATGGATCCCGATTTAGCCAGCGCTGAGTGCCGGGGTCGTAGAAGGCGCGGGCGGGTTCCAGCGCCGCGAACGCTTCGTCGAT
>CAYWCK010000487.1:0-3855 GCA_964456685.1 uncultured Bifidobacteriaceae bacterium
AAGTTGGCTCCATGGAACCACTTGCAATCCCTGTTTCAAAAACCATTTAGATGCGTCTGCCCTGGTGTTCTTTGCGTTTACATTTGAGGCATACCTAAACCATGTCGGGGCGGAGGAAATTCAATTTTGGGATGAGATCGAGCGAATTTCTTATCAGAAAAAGCTTACCGTTCTGAGCAGACAACTAGGCTTTGCGAAAGACCTCTCAAAACCACCATTACAAATCATTCTCGAACTTTTTAAATTCCGTGACGCGTTAGCACATGGCCGCACTGAAACCACAACGGTCAAGGTTACGGGTTCAGCCCCTCCGCCGCATGATGCTGTGTGCTATCTCCTACCGGCAGAGAAACTAACGCCAGAAGTTGTTCGTCGCTATCACGATGAAGTGCAAGCTGCGGTTGAGTTCATCAATTCAGCCCGCCCTAAGCCAGATCGTTTGGTGTGGGATCAAGGTTCAAGAAGTTCAGTGACATCCTACACAAAGTAAGTCGCGGCGTTCCTATCTGTGTTTCATCTGTGCCCATCTGTGGCTAAAAACTCTGCGTCTCTGTGGTTCAAGATTTTGAGCCGGGAAACCATTCAGTGTGTTGATCACCTTCCCGCCAAAATACGTGACGCGTTTGCCGGGAGATAGGCAGAATAGCCCTGCAATCTGCGACTCTGCGATTCAATTAGGACAGTTCGTCGAGCACTTTGGCCAGTTCTGCCGCGCCCGCTGTGCCCGCGATGTAATGACCCACGACGCTGCGGAAGCCGTGCGCTTTCACCGGCGGCATTTTCTTCAGCACATCCTGAATCATCGTGCGACCGATGGCGGCGAAGGTGTTGCCGTTGTAGAAGCAGAACGGCGCGAGTTTGTGGCACTGGCGGCAGATGTCCAAAGTCTCGCGCAAGGTGAGTTCGCGGGCGCGGGAGGCTTCCCAAAGTTTCTGCGTGGCCGCGTAACCGTCGGAAGTGGGTTTATGAAGCGCGTTCTTCTCCTTACACAAACCGGCGTTGATGGTCACGACCGTTTCCCACGGCCAGTCCTTCAACCAGCCCCGCTTCATTTGGCCTTGGCGGCTTTACGACGGAGATTCGCTTTGATTTTGCTGAGCGTGGAGACGCCTTCGCTCTTGAGATAGCCACGTCCGGTCTTGGCAAACAGCGGCTCGGCCACGAAGCGGTCCTGAATACGCAACGCTTCCCGCATCGCCGCTTGCAGATTTTTTTGCACCTGACTGGCCGTTGCCATGAAGAAAAGCTATCGTGAAATTCTCATCCGGTCAATTGCGGTAATGGAATCTGTCCTGAATCGTGGTCAACCTCGCGCGCGGTTTGCCAGGAAATTTAATCCGCAGTTTTAGCCGGACCTGCGCCGGGAAACCATTCGGTGTGTTGATATCCTTGCCGACCAAAAATGGCAGCGTGTTCGCCGCGCAAAATGGCGAAGCAGCCTGACACACCCGCCAATGTCTGCCGGCGGTGGGTTAACGAGTGGGTTATTCGATCCGCAGGTTGCCTCGAATTTTCAGGACCACGGTCGAGGACAGCGCGTCCGGTGCGGTCGCCGGCAGCGCGACGCAGAGGCCGGTGGCGGCGGGCGCAGTGGTGAGCGACTGGTGCCGCTGATCGGCGAGCAGATACGCGCGGCGCGGAGCGTTTTTCAGACCGGGCACGATCAGCTTCCCATCCACGGGCCAGTTGAAAACGTGCAAGTAAAGGGTCGTCTCCTTGCCACTGACTTTGCGGGTGCAACGGCCCCAATCAAGTTTGGGGAACGGGCTGGCTTCGGTGTCGTAAATGGCCTCGCGGTTTACTTTCATCCATCTGCCCATGGCCGCCAAGCGTTCGATGCTGGGGCCGGGGATCAGGCCTTCGCTGGTCGGGCCGACATTGAGCAGGTAGTTGCCGCCTTTGCTCGCGCAATCGATCAGGTTGCGCACGAGAACTTCGGCCGATTTCCAATTCTGGTCATTTTTGTTGTAGCCCCAGTGCTTGTTCATGGTCATGCAGGATTCCCACGTGACGCCCGGGCCAAAGCCCATCGCCGGAATCTCCTGTTCCGGCGTGCCGTAATCGCCCACGCCCTGCCCTTTGTCCATGCCGCCCATGCCGGAGCGGCCCTTGCCCACGCGATTGTTGACGATGGTTTTGGGCTGGAGGTTGCGGACGTAATTGTAGAGGTCCACGCCGCGGTCGTGCGTCCAGGGTTTCTCCCATTCGCCGTCAAACCAGACGATGCCGATCGGGCCATAGCCGGTCAGCAGTTCCTTCAACTGCACTTTCATGTAGGCGACGTAGCGATCCATGTCCGGCGTGCCGGTGGCTTTATCATTCCACGCGCGGCGCGTGCCCCAGTCGGGGTGATGCCAGTCCATGATGGAATGGTAGAAACAAAACTTGATACCGGCCGCTTTGCAGGCGGCGGCCAGCTCCTTGAGGGGATCGCGCTGGAACGGCGTGGACTTGATGCACCAATCGGTCGCGTCAGAGCGAAACATCCCGAAGCCATCGTGGTGCTTGCTGGTGATGACGATGTATTTCATCCCGGCATCCTTGGCCATGCGGACCCATTCCTTGGCGTCGAACTTCACCGGGTTGAACTGGGCGGCAAATTGCTCGTATTGCGATACGGGCATTTTTGTTTCCTCCATGAACCACTCGCCGTAATTGGTTTTGCCGTTCCAAGCGCCCGCCGGGACGGAATAAACGCCCCAATGAATGAACAAGCCAAAACGCGCTTCGTTAAACCATTCCATGCGCTTGGCGCGTTGTTCCGGGGTTTCGGTTTTGAAGTAATCAATCTGCTTTTCCGCTGCCACGCCCGCCTGGACGAGCAACCCGAGGATGAGAGGGAGAGATGTGCTCCAGTTCATAAGAGAGGTAATGCCTGAGCCCGGCGGAGACTTCAAGCGGCGATTGAGTCGGTTAGATCGCTGGTAACGGCTCAGACAGGGACTTCCGGCGAAGAGATGAAGGAAACAAGGGCGGGAAATCAGATGGCCGCTGCGGGAGCTGCGGGCTGCGCGGGAAATGTTTGTCATCGCCTTGAGTTTGGGATCGAGCCGCGTTACCGTCGGTTCATGAACCCGCCCTTCAACTCGGTTAAGCTCCTGCCTGCCCTGCCCAATCGCCGCCGTTTTTTCACCCAACTGGCGCTGGCCTCCGCGTTCTTTACGGTGCGCGGCGCGTTCGCGGAGCAACTGCAGCTCACGCCGAAGCAAACCGAGGGACCGTTTTATCCCGACCACCTGCCGCTCGACACCGATAATGATCTCGTGCTCGTAAACGACGCGCTCACGCCGGCCGTGGGCGACATCACCTGGCTCAGCGGACGCGTCCTGACGGCGAATGGTTCACCGGTTCGGAATGCCACAGTGGAAATCTGGCAGGTGGATCATCACGGCGTGTATCTGCACAGCGGCAGCGAGGGCAAAGCGAAGCGCGACGGCAACTTCCAGGGCTTTGGCCGTTTTGTCACGGGCGCGAGTGGAGAATACGTCTTTCGCACGATCAAACCGGTGGCGTATCCCGGCCGCACGCCGCACATTCACTTTGCAATCAAGACCAAAGGCCGCGACAAGTTCACCACTCAATGCTACATCGCCGGCGAAAAGCAGAATGCAACGGATATGGTGCTCCGCGGCATCAAGGATGACAAAGCGCGCCAGTCCGTGATCGTGCCTTTCGCACCGATCAAGGATTCCCGCGCGGGCGAGCTGGCAGCGAAATTCGACATCGTCCTGGGATTCACGCCCGAAGCCTGACGAAGCCCAAATCAACTTGCTCTTCCAGCGAACCGGCTCGTTCTGTCCAATGGCTTGGCATCAATCTGATGACGGGCGACGACAATCTTCGGAATTGAAAACA
>CAYWCK010000488.1:0-3825 GCA_964456685.1 uncultured Bifidobacteriaceae bacterium
AAGCCGCCCTGCCGCCATGCAGACCAACCTTGAATGTGCTTTGCGGGATCCAAAACGAACCACTCAGGGTGGCGCATATAGTTCCACTTCCCGTGGTTCTCAATCCAGTGCGGGCCAAACGGCCTTATTCCTCCGCCTATCTGCATGTGGTTATCATTCCGCACGTGGTCAGGTTGTGAAAGGTCTTGGTTTAGATGGATTATCCGCCCCAAGGCATAAAACATGTGGCCAAGAGAAGCTTCCCGACTGCCCTTATTTGAAGTAGTCAATGCCTCCCATTCGAGGTTTCTCGCGTTCGGCCAAGTGTCATTATTAACATTCAACAAATCCCCGATACCCGGAACACTGGCCCATTCAAACGATGGGAATGCTCCGAAAATCCAGCCGTCAGTCAGACCTATAGGAGGATTTTTCGTTGGATCGTGAAAATGATTCTTGTAACGATAGGGTGCATCTTCCGTTCTGCTTCCAACTTTTATCCAGCCGATTGGACCAGCGACGCCAACCGCCGGCTCGATGTCGGCGGGCCAAAAATAAAGCCGAGGATTCTCCACAAAAGGAGCATCGGAGTTCCCAAATTGGTCCGTTAGGAAACCCGTCAATCCGGACGAAAGCTTTGCAGCGCTCTCGGAGAGCTTTTCATGAACCGGTTCGTCATGAGCGAAGCAACAAAAGCTGCGGAGAATGAGACAGCCCGAAAGCCACAGGCATGCACGATAATTCTTGATTGCTTGCATATCAGTTTTCGCGGTTTGCTTTCTTCAGTGCTCGACGGTGTAAAAAATATCCCAGCAAACATCCAAGTATCGCGCAAATGATTGAATTAATCAGGATCATCAAATAGAATGTGGACGTTGGAACCTCATAGACGCTTCCGACATTCCATTTCCACCCAGCGAGCTGGTAAAGCGCCCATGTCGGCGCAAGTATTGGTGCCCAAATAAACACAGAAAACAGTTCTTCGCCGCCGCCACGCCCTATGGCCATAACGAGGCGTTGAATGAGAATCGTCAGAAGGCCTCCGCAGAGCGCCCCGATTATGACCCCTTTGCGAAGGGCCCGAGCAGTTGTTTTCATCACTATTCGAGAATCTTCCATAGTCCATTCTCCTTCACGAATTCGACTGGAAACGTAATGGTGGTTCCCGACATTAGTTCGTCGAAACGCAATTGTGCTCGCCGTGGTGCCCACGCAATGCAGGTCCGCTTCAGGGAATCGTCAACGGCCGAATTGTGATCGTCGCGTTCATCGTGGAGTAGTCACACCATAACTGAATTGTGGGCGCCCACGACTGTCCCGTCCCGATGCGGCCTGTTGCGGTGACTGTGTGTTCGTAACTCACTGGGGACATGCCATCATAACCATTCAATTTCCACGATGCGAAGCCTGTATTGTTCTTGAAGTTTACTTCGATCTCCGCCCTGGCCTTCGAGTTGTAACCACATCGTGTGTCCTGGCCAAGAACACCGGAGACCTGCACGGTTACCGCCGCATCGAGCGGAGGACCAGCGTTGCAAATCCCCGGGGTATAAAAATAGACCCATACCGCCCCTTCGCAGGCACTCGGGTAAACGCTGTCTCCGTTTCGGACAAACGTCATGCGGACGTTTGCGGGAAGATTTCCTTGGTAATCCTTAAAGCTCTGCATCCGCCTCACCCTAGGAAAAGGGAAATAATGCTGATCTCCGGGTGTGAAGTACTCGGCGTAAGTTGCGTCTTCTCCGAGAAAATTGCCGTTACAAAACTCCGCTAAACCAAGTTTTTCATCCCCATCCGCGGTTTTGTCTTTGTCCAAGGCAGCTATGAGTTGTTCATCGTCACCCTTGTATTTCCCCCGGTCCCAAAAATCTTGCAACTTCGTGAAGCCTTTACTCCTCCAGTATGGCCAGCCATGCGGATGCGGCTGAAGCCAGATTCCTTTCTTTTTCTCGTAATTTGCAGCTCCATGATTTTCTATCCACCTCAGTTTTTTTATAGGGTGTGCGTCGTTACGAACGTGGTCGGGTTGTGCCAGGTCTTGGCACAAATGCAGCACATGGCCGAGTGCGAAAAACAAATCTGCGAAGTTGTCGAACCGCTGAGATTCTAGCGGACTCGTCAACGCCGCGTAAGCATAATCACGCGCATTCTGCCAAGACCACGGCTGCTTCTCGATTGGCCCACCGCCTCCACGGATAGCACCCCAAGTGAACGAATCTGTTTCTGCGTAAGGGATTGCGTCTGTCAATCCTGCCACGGGTGGCCGTTGCGGACGGACCGTGTAGAAATGCTTGATAGAACGCGGGCGATCATCTTCGTTAAAACTGCCTTGCACCATCCATCCTATCGGGCCGTGAGACAGGCGCAATAGCGGAACCGATTCGAATGGCGCGCACGAGGCTCCAAAGTTGTCGGTTAAAAAGGCCGTTAGACTAGCGGATGATTCCGTCGCACTTTTGGTAATGGCCATATGCACACATTCTTCATGGCCCATGCAAGTCTGCGAAAGTAACGTACAAACAATCGCGATCACGGAACAGACAACCGAGTCTTCAGGATGGTAATGCTTCATAACTAAGTTGGGTTATTTGGCCTCCGGAAGACGGCCGAAATGGTTGCAACCAACCCGGCGGCCACACCAACCAATCCAGCGTTCGCAAAGGTCATCAGCAACAGAACCGAAAATGGCAGCTCAAAGACACTGCCTGCGCGCCATGACCAACCGCACACGTGAGAAATCTTGATCGCCGGCCAGAGAACCAGATACCACGCCCACCCCAAGAAATAATCTACCCATGATTCTCCGTGCCCGGCAGCGATGAAAATGCCGTACACACCAAGAGTGAAGCCTGCTCCCAGCGCTCCCCCAAAAAGAGCAGCAAACCAGATGGACCGATACGGAGGTTTTAGAATCCTCAGAATTCCACGATTTTCCATATTCCGTTCTCCTTGATAAATTCGACTGGGAACGTGATCGTGACGCCCTCAATCACTTTGTCGAACCGGTATTGTGCCGAGTCACCTTCAATCGCAACGGGCGAAAGCGCCGGAATCTGCGAAATAATTGGCGCGAGGTCGTAAAGGGGTCAGTCCCGAGTATTTACACAGATTGGCTGGTTGGGTAGCGTTCGCGTCATGCCGCGCGCGTTGCGTATCGAGTATCCCGGCGCCATTTATCATCTCATGAATCGCGGCGACCGCCGCGAGCCGATTTTCCGTGACGACCTCGATCACAAACGCTTCCTCGTCACCTTGAGCCAAGCTTGCACCAAAACGGATTGGCAAGTCCACGCCTTTTGTCTCATGCCGAATCATTTTCACTTGGTGGTCGAGACGCCCAACGCCAACCTTGTTGCCGGTATGCGCTGGTTTCTCAGCACCTACACCGCGCGGTTCAACCGCCGCCACAAACTTTTCGGTCATCTGTTCAGCGGCCGTTACAAGGCGCTCCTCGTGGACGGCAGTGGGAACGGCTATCTGCGCACGGTCTGCGATTACGTCCACCTGAATCCCGCGCGGGCGAATCTGTTGGGGCCGGAGCAAAAACTCCGCGAGTTTGCGTGGAGCAGTTGGCCCGCCTACCTCGCCGCCCCGGCACACCGCCCGCGCTGGTTGCGCGTGGACCGGTTGCTGGGCGAAGTGTGCATCCCGCGCGATAGCGACACAGGACGCGCCCAACTGGAGAACTATCTCGAAACCCGCCGCGCGCAGGAAGACGGCGCCGCGTTCAAAGGCATCCGCCGTGGCTGGTGTCTCGGCGGCGAGCAATTTCGCAAGGAGTTGCTGGAAAACGCACACGCCCGCGCTACCGAGAATCACCCCGGAGAAACGCGACGCGAGACGACG
>CAYWCK010000489.1:0-3822 GCA_964456685.1 uncultured Bifidobacteriaceae bacterium
TCAAGTTCGTCAACCAGGTCATCTGGGAAGCCTACAAGGATCGCGCCACGGACATTCACCTCGAGCCGCAGGAAGACGAACTGCGCATCCGTTACCGCATCGACGGCATCCTGCATCAAACCCCGATGCCGCCGCAGCTGAAGAAATTTCAGGCCGCCTTGATCTCGCGTATCAAGGTGATGAGCGGGATGAACATTTCCGAAAAGCGCCTGCCGCAGGACGGGCGCATCAACGTGCGCATCAAGGGCGAGGAAATTGACATCCGCGTTTCAACCGTGCCCACGGTTTACGGCGAGTCGGTTTCCCTCCGTCTGTTGTCGCGCGGGAAGATTTTCCTGAGCCTCGACAAACTGGGCTTCGCGCCGCAGGACGAGACGGCGATTCGCGAACTCATCGTCAAGCCGCACGGGATTCTGCTGGTCACCGGGCCGACCGGCTCCGGCAAGTCCACCTCGCTCTATGCGATGCTTTCGACCATCAACTCGGTGCATAAGCGCATCATCACGGTGGAAGAGCCGGTCGAGTATGAACTGAAAGGCATCAACCAAATTGCCGTGCGGCCGGAGATCGGGCTGACGTTCGCCATGGGCTTGCGCCACATCCTGCGCCAGGACCCGAACGTGATCATGGTCGGCGAAATTCGCGACTTGGAAACCGCCGAAATCGCCATCCGCGCCGCGCTGACGGGCCACTTGGTGTTCAGCACGCTGCACACAAACGACGCGCCCAGCGCCTTCACGCGTTTGATCGACATGGGCATCGAGCCATTCCTCGTGGCGTCGTCCATCGAAGCGATCATGGCCCAGCGCCTCGTCCGCACGATCTGTCCCGTGTGCAAGACCGAGCAAAAGGTTGAGCGCAGTTACTTGCGCAAGATCGGTTTTCCCGAAGAGCTCATGGATACTACGAAATTCATGCGCGGCGCGGGTTGCGAAGACTGCCGGCAGCTGGGGTATCAAGGCCGGCTGGCCATTTACGAATTGCTCGTGTTGAACGAAGCGCTGCGGCCGTTGATCCTGAGCCGCGCGGCGTCGTCCACCATCGCGCAGAAAGCGATGGAGCAGGGGATGCGGACCTTGCGTGTGGACGGCTGGAACAAGGTGCGCAACGGCATCACCACCATCGAGGAAGTCCTGCGCGTAACGCAAATCGAGGAACATCTGGATTCGTTGGGTGATAACGAGAAGACCGGCATCTGGATGAAGGGGCAGCAGCCATGAACCGGGCCGGGGGATTTATGATTTACCATTTGCGACTTACGACCGGGAAGGCTTCGCTGATCCGTCGCGCCGTGCAACTCCCGTTGCCGCTCACCTCTTAACATGGCGCGCTTTCATTCCTGCAACGTTCTGCACGTCGGCCCCGCGAGCCGGCAGGTGTGGCAGTTTGACGCCTGGAACGGCAGTTTTTCCGTGAACCGCGAACAGGCGGTCGCCGATGGCGAGCCGTTGCCCTACGCGCTGGTCACCAAAACCTGGCGGTCGTTGTGGCAGAAGAAACTCAACGTCGCCTGGCTGCCTTCGGATAGCGTCTTCCTGCGTGTGGTTCACCTGCCCAAGAGTTCCCCGGAAGAAACGCGCTCGATGGTCGAGCTGCAATTGGAAAAGCTTTCGCCAATTCCCGTTACGCAGTTGGTCTGGAGCTTGCAAGTTTTGCCGCAACTCAAGGGCGATTTGCAAACGGCCATTGTCGTGCTGGCCGAACGGCAAAGCGTGGAGGAATTCCTCGGCCAGTTGGAAGGGCAGGGTTATCTCGCCGACCGCCTGGAGGTGCCGGTGCTCGATCAATTGGAGGCCACGCCCGCCGGCGAGGACGGGGCCTGGATCTATCCCGGCGTCGGTGGCAGCACCAACACTGCGCTCGTGGCCTGGTGGGGCGAAGGTGCGCTGCAGAACTTAAATCTCATCACCCGTCCCGAAAACGGCGACGCCGCGGTGCTCAAGGCTCAGCTTGGTCAGATTGTCTGGGCCGGCGAACTCGAAGGCTGGTTGACCGGTACGCCGAATTGGCATCTGGTTGCGGACGAAGTCCTCGCCAGCCAATGGGAAGCGACCCTGCGGCAGGCGGTGGATGCGTCGATTCGCACCGTTCCGCCCCTGGCCCCGGAGAAGCTGGCCGCGCTCACGGCCAAACGATCCGTTTCCGCCGACGCGAGCCAGAACCTGCTCCCGCCGGAATTCGCGAAGCGCTATCAACTCCAATTTCAGGACCGGCTCTGGCTGCGCGGTTTGGGGGCGGTAGTGGCGCTTTATACGATCGGCGTCATCATTTACGGACTCGCGTTGTTCGTGCTGTCGCTGCGCACCAATTCGATCGAAACCCGCGTGAGTGGCCTGAGCCTGAGTTATACGAACGCGATGGAAATCAAGGCGCGCTACGACGTGCTCATGGATCGGCAGGCGCTGAAATTCGCCGCGTTGGAATGCTGGAAAGCCGTGTCCGATACGCTGCCGAGCGAATTGACGTTGGACGGATTCAACTTCGCCGATGGCCGCCGGATGATGGTCAACGGCACGGCTTCAGCCGGGGCGGACAAGGAAATTCTGCAATTCTATGATGCGGTGCGCAAGGTGACCGTGGGCGATCAGCCGCTGTTCGATGTGAAGGGCAGCGACGCCGTGCGCTACAACGCCGGCCCCGGCGGTGCGCTGATGTGGAATTTTAGTTTGGAACTCAAACGCACGGAGGCGCCATGAAAGAATACTTTGCCCGCCTTGGCTCCATGGAACGCCGCTTCATTGTTGGCGTGGCGTTGGTGCTCTTCGTGTTGTTGAACTGGATCTTTGTCCGGCCGCTCTTTGCCGACTGGGCGAAGTATCAGGCCCGCCGGCAGAAGGCCGCCGCTACGATTCAGAAATTCGAGGACACCATCGCGCTGGCCGAAAAATACAAGCCGCTCGTCACCAAACTGGAAAGCGAAGGCATGTCCGTGCCGGCCGAGGATCAGACGGTGAACTTCATGTTGACGATCCAGTCGCAGGCGGCTGCCACCGCCGTGGGCATCAACAGCAGCACGCGCATGCCCGAGAAAACCAATCAGTTTTTCATCGAGCGTGTGCAGAATGTCGCCACCGTCTCGGGCGAGAGCGAACTGGTGAATTTTCTCTTCTCGCTCGGCTCGGGGGATTCCCTCATTCGCGTTCGCGGCCTTTCCATCCGCACCGATCCGCCGCGCCAGAAGCTCACGGCGAACGTCACGCTCGTGGCCAGTTATCAAAAGAAAGTGGCGCCCAAGCCCGCCGCGCCCGCGCCTACAACCAAACCAGCCGCCGAATCATCAAAGCCCGCCGCGCCGGAAAAAGCCAAGCCGGCGCCGGCCGAAAAATCAAAATCGCCCACCGGCACTCATGACGCCCCGCCGGCGCCGGGCGTGCCCAAGCCTTCAACGCCAACCAAGAAATGACCGTGAAAAAGATTCTTTCCCTGCTCGTGTTGCTGACGTGCCTTGGTGCGTCGGCACAAAACCCGCCCAGTGCGGACACGCCGCCCCCGGCGGCCGATCCGACACGCAATCCCGCTCGCATTGTTGCCGCCGCCACGAATGCCCCGGCGGCTGATCCCGGCTTTCCCGCCTTCCCGGCGCCGCCGGCGCCGCGTTCCCGGCGCAGTGATACCAACCGGGCCGCCGCTCAGGCAGTCCCCGGCGTTGTGCCAGCACCAGCCCCCGCACCTGGAGCCGCCCCGGCGGCCCCACCGACAGTTGTGCCAGCCCCGGCGCCGGCAACCAACCCGGCGACTACACCCACTCCCACTCGTGCCCCGGCTGCCCCGGCCAAACCTCCGGAAGAGGTCTTTTTCAAGGCAGGCGATCTTTATTTCACC
>CAYWCK010000490.1:0-3820 GCA_964456685.1 uncultured Bifidobacteriaceae bacterium
CCGACACCGGCAACAGACACGCCTTCTCCATCTGCATCACCGCCTCGTGATCCAGGCCCTCGCCCCACTGATGATACTTCACGGGAATTCTGCGCGCGGAAACATTTTCTCCACTGTAGCAGCCGACGTGAGTCGGCTCTAACTTTTCTCCAGTTTCAGATGGAGCGGACTCACGTCCGCTGCTACGAGGCATGGAAGATGTCGAATTCAACAACGCCTTGGCGAACTCACCGCGCAACGAGTCCTCCACGAACGCCGCCGGATTGGCGACAATAGCCGCAACCTCCTCGCGCAAACGCGACTTGTCGCCGCCGCCGAGAATAAACTTGGAAACAAAATCCGTTGCCCGCCTGGTTGCCTCACCAAGCGGAACACCCATCCGCAAAAAATCTTTGGCGTTCATATCAATCAAAGCTTCATCAACCGACCATCTGAGAATCCCAACGGGATTCAGTACTTCAGCTCAGGGTTGGCCGCGCAGCGGACTACCCTGGGTCACCATCCAAAATCATTTTCAACCCCAACGGGGTTGCATCGTCGGTGGACGCGCATGGATTCAACCCCTTCAGGGTTGGATTCCGTTGCGCTGCAAACCCAGGGTAGCTCGTTCCTCGCAACCCTGGGCTGATGGCTGAAATCCCTTTGGGATTTTCAAACGTGCTGCCGAGGATAAAACGGGAAACAAAATCCGTCGCCCGGCGCGTCGCCTGACCCAAAGGAATTCCCATCCGCAAAAAAATTCTTTCGTGTTCACATCAATCAACTCGTTCCTGCAATGCCTTGTAAAATGCGCTCGGCTCAATTGAAGATGGCAGGCCAGAAACTCCACCGTCACCAACTTCCACAATCAACCACGAGTCATCTTCCTGCCGTGCGATGTCCATCGAGATAAACGGATTTTCAAACTGGCGAGCGATGGCTTCCCATTTGGCCAACTGTTCAAATGGCCCAGTCCCACGAATCGCAGGAGTTGCAGCGAGTAACGAACCGCGCCACAAGAAAAGCCGATACTCCTCGTGAACCGGCTGTCCGCGAATGTCATCAGCGAGCTTTACAAGTTTGTGCAAACGGCGAAGCACGATTCCCTTTTCAAACAAGTTTCCGCGCGCCTCCAAAAATGCTTTTAGAATCTCATCAAACCGTGTGCGCTCGGTCGTGGCCGGGATAAAACACGCTTCGTTCCAACGATGCTTTGCGGACTTCACAAAGTCCTTCACAATAGCTGCTGGTCGCCCCAGTTGTTCGTATTTCGCCCAAGCACCGGAAACATCTTTGCCCTCAACCCAAGCGGACTCGGGGGTGTGATTTCGCAATAACGCGTAGGCGTTGGGAAGATAGTGAACCTGGACGTATTGTTGCGGCGGCGTGATTGGACGATAGCCCTTCGTCACCAGCGCCGCGAACAACGCAGAGTAAAGAGCATCACTCATCATCCAGCCGCGATGAAGAATCGCTTCTCCGGTTGTTGATGCAGCCGCACAAAGTCGCGTGGCAAGCATAGCATCACCCGCTCGTAAATCTTCCAAGCTATAGAGCTCACACTCGAAGCCGGTTTCGCGTGCCGCGTTAAACTCCGTTTCATAGTCTGGGTCAGGCAAGCGAGCCTTCACCGGATGATTTGGAAACAGAATTTTCATTTGCGTCTCAATTATTTAACCAGTTTACGTTGAGAGAGCGAGCTTTGACGCCCGCTCTCCAGTTGGTTCACTCATTCAGGAACAGTTTCCACTCGGCGAGTTGGAACGGAGATCACCACAGCGGCGATGATCCCAAGCGCGCCACAGCTGGCCCAATAGGCCGCCGGATGCAGCGTGAATAATTTCATCCCGACCGCCGGGCCGAGGATCAGTGCCAGCGCCCAGGTCATGCCGTTGATGCCCATGTAGCGGCCGCGCATTTGCGGCGGGGCGAGGTCCGCCACATACGCCGAGGACATCGGCAGCGCGAGCATTTCACCGAACGTGAACACCGCCATGCACACGACCAGCGCCGGCACGGAGTGCGCGAAGTGATTCAACGCAAACCCCACGCCGATGAGCGCGTAGCCGAGCGCCATGACTTTGCGCGCCGGGAAGCGTCGGGTGAACGCGGTGATCGGCAATTCGCAGAGCACGATGAACACGCCGTTGAGCGAGATGATCGCGCCGTAGATGGATGCGGAAAATCCCAGGCTCGTTACGAACAGCCCGAACGTCGAGGCCAGTTGCATGAACACGAGCGACACGGCGAAGTTCGCCAGCAGCAATTGTTGAAAGCGTTTGTCGCCGCGCAACACCGTGAGCACTTCGCCCCATTTGGCCTGGCCGTTGGTGGCCCGCTCGACGATGCGCGGCAACGCGAGCACGGCGATCAAGCCATACAGCGCCGACGTAAGCGCGTCGCCGATGAACAGCCAGATGTAGCCATACGCGGCCAGCAGACCGGCTGTGGCGGGACCGAAGGCAAAGCCGGCGTTGAACGTGACTCGCAGCGCCGCGAAAGCCGTGAGCCGCTGGCTGGGCAGCACAAGGTCGGTCAGCAGCGCGGAACTCGCCGGCCGGTACGCTTCGCTGGCCAGCCCAGTGATGAACGTCAGTGCGATGACCATCCACAAAGCGTGCGCCTGTGAAAGCAGCAACATGGCCACGGCTGCGCTGAACATCGAGAGCACGATGGTCTCACATCGGCCGAACCGGTCGGCCAGATGACCGCCAACCAGCGAGGCGAAGAAATGTCCGGCGCCATACGCACTCACCACCAGACCGACGGCCGTCACGGAGTAGCCCTGCCCGGTGAGATAGAGCGTCAGAAACGGCACGACGAATCCGCCGAAGCGGTTGATGAACGTGCCGGCGAACAAGACCCACGCCGGACGCGGCAAGGCGCGCAGGCTGTCGAGCAGCGTCGGTTCGGTTGGACGCGGAATTGGGGTGGTGATGGTCGTGTTCATGGGAAACAAAAAACCCTGCTCACCATTCGGAGAGCAGGGTTGGAAAAATCTGGTTCGGTTACGTCAGATGGTTTCCTTCTGCCCGCCGGTGAGCCAGTAATTCATGGACATCCCCCGGGACGAGCGACGCGTGCGCGGTTCAATGACAACGCCCGCGATGACTCGCGTGGTGCATTGAGTTGTCAGTTGGCCGTGCATGTGACGGACGCGACAATGCATCCCTGCTTCCGGCAGGTCAAGGAAAGTTCCGCCGGTGCGGCTGGTTTGACCGACATTTCCCGCTTGGCAGGCTGGCGTTCAACGGCCATAGGTATTTCAGAGTGATTCATCGTGCCGCCAATAAATGCGCCCCTATGGGCAGCCGACTGCCGTCAAAGTCCATTTTTGCCAAGTGGATGCTGGCCGTCGCGCTGATGACGGCCCCGTTGCTCGCGGTCGCTCATGGCGATCTCGATCTGCGCATCGCCGCCGCGACGAAAGCCATCACCGCGGCCACCAACGACGCGGCGCTCTACCTCGCGCGCGGCGAGTTGCATCGGGAACACAAAGACTGGCTGGCCGCGACTGCGGATTTCGACACTGCGCAACGACTGTCGCCCAGCCTCCCGAATATTGATTTCTTGCGCGGACGCCTGCTGGCGGATGCGGACCGGCTGGAGGAAGCCCGCGCGACGCTGGACCGTCACCTCCTGCGCCAGCCGCAGGATGGGCTGGCCTTCATCGAGCGGGCACGGGTGTCGGCACGGCAGAATCTGCGCACGAATGCCGTGGCGGATTATTCGCGCGGGATTCAACTGGTGAGCGAACCGCAACCGGAGTTTTACATTGAACGCGCTCAAGTCTTCCTGGCCGACCAAAAGGACGAGGAAGCGCTGCGCAGTCTGGACGAGG
>CAYWCK010000491.1:0-3810 GCA_964456685.1 uncultured Bifidobacteriaceae bacterium
CATTCACCTCACGCTTGCCGGTCGCTTCCGCGACAGCGGATTCAAGAACGGATTGATTGACGACTTGCAAGTGTTCGACGTGGCCTTGACGGAAACCGAAGTGAAGGCATTTGCCGGGCAGCGAACCGCTACGGCGGAATATTTCTTGAGCCGAAAACATACGCCGTACATCAACGCGCTCGCTGAACTCAAGCAACTGCGCGAGCAGGAAAACGCGCTGATCAACGACGTTCCGGAAATCATGACCATGGCGGAACTTTCCACGCGCCGGGCGACGCACATCCTCAAACGCGGCGCGTACGATGCGCCGGGCGATGAAGTGCAACCTGACACGCCTGCAAGCCTGCTTCAGTTTCCTGCAGACCAGCCGCGCAACCGACTCGGGCTCGCGCAGTGGCTGACCGATCGAAAGAATCCGCTCGTCGCGCGTGTGGCGGTGAATCGGATATGGAAAATGCACTTCGGTCGTGGGCTCGTGGCGACACCGGAAGATTTCGGCAGCCAGGGTCGGTTGCCCGCGCAGCCGGAATTGCTCGACTGGCTCGCGGGTTGGTTCATGGAGCACAGCTGGGACGTGAAAGAGTTGCATCGCTTGATCGTGACTTCGGCCACGTTCCGGCAGTCGTCGGTGGCATCCAAACAACTCGTCGAGCGCGATCCGGAAAACCAATTGCTGGCGCGCGGACCGAAGCTGCGGTTGCTGGCGGAGCAGATTCGTGACAGTGCGCTCGCGGCGAGCGGCTTGTTGAATCGCACCATCGGCGGGCCGAGTGTGAAGCCGTATCAACCTGCCGGGCTCTGGGAGCAAAGCGGCACGGGCAAAACTTATACGCAGGATCACGGCGACAAACTGTATCGCCGCAGCCTCTACACGTTCTGGCGGCGCACCTCGCCTCCGCCGTCCATGCTCACTTTCGATTCGATCACGCGCGAGGTTTGCACCGCCAAGCGCGAAACCACGGCGACGCCGCTGCAATCGCTGGTGTTGCTCAACGATCCGCAATTCATGGAAGCCGCGCGCGCGTTGAGTGAAAAATTGCTGAAGCAATTCCCGGGCGATGAAGCAAAACGAAACCGCGAAGCTTTCCGTGAACTCACCGGTCGTTTGCCGGACAAAACCGAAACCAGAATCCTGAGCCAGCTTTTCGTCGAGCAGAAAAACTTGTTCGCCAAAGACAACGACAGCGCGAAGAAGCTTCTGAGCACGGGCGAATCGAAATGGGATGAATCGCTTCCCATCGCCGATTTCGCCGCGATGACGACGCTCGCGAACACGATCATGAACTTCGACGAATTTGTGGTGGAGAGGTGATGCGCGATTCGAGATAAGTGATACGAGCTCAAGGCGCGCGAACGCCACCGCAGAAAACTTGGCAGATACGATCATGAACTACACCGACCTAGAAGTATGGAAGCTGGCCCGCAAAGCCACGGTGCAAATCCACAAGATGACGCTCCAAAATCTTCCCAAGTTTGAGCTGTATGAGACGGGAAGCCAGATTCGTCGTTCGGTGAAATCCATTCGTTCAAACCTCGTCGAAGGATTCGGCCGGCGGCGCTACAAACAAGAATACATCCGTTTTCTGGTCTATTCGCACGCATCATGCGACGAAACGATTGATCACCTGCAAACACTCAGAGACTGCGAATCGCTCGCAGATCAAAAGCTGTTCGATGATTTGATGAGCTTGCTCGACGAGCTTGGCCGGCGCTTGAACAAATTCATTCAAGCCGTCGAGGCCAAACACGAAAGCGTGAAATGAAACCGACGCGCATCCCGAATCCCGTATCACTTTTCTCGAATCCATGAACTCGATTTGCACCGGACCATTGCCGGCCGCAGGACTTTCGCGGCGCGGCTTTCTGAATCGCTTCGGCATGGGGCTGGGCGGCATTGCCCTCGCGAACCTGATGTCGCCGGCCAATCTGTTCAGTGCCGCCGCACCAAAATTGGATCGCGGCATCCTGAACGGGCAATTGCATTTTCCGGCGAAAGCCAAGCGCGTGATTTATCTCTTCATGGCCGGCGGGCCGTCGCAAATCGAAACGTTCGATTACAAGCCGCTGCTGAATCAGCGCAACGGCGAGCAGTTGCCGGCGTCAGTTCGCATGGGGCAACGGCTCACCGGCATGTCGGGCAATCAATCCTCGCTGCCACTGGCCGGCTCGAAGTTTGGCTTCAAGCAGCACGGCAAGAACGGCACGTGGGTCAGCGATCTGCTGCCGCATACGGCTAAGGTCGTGGATGATCTGTGCATCGTGCGCTCGATGTTCACCGAGGCGATCAATCACGATCCCGCCATCACGTTTCTGCAAACCGGCTCGCAAATTTCCGGTCGCCCGAGCATCGGTGCGTGGGTGCATTACGGCCTCGGCAGCGACAACGAAAACTTGCCTGCGTTCGTCGTGCTCATCACGCCGGGCAAGGTGGATCAACCGCTTTACGCGCGGCTGTGGGGCAGCGGCTTTTTGCCGTCGCAGCATCAAGGCGTGCAATTCCGTAGCGGTAAAGATCCGGTATTGTATCTCACGAATCCGGACGGCATCTCGCCTGCCAGCCGACGGCTGGTATTGGATCGATTGAAAGAATTGCATCAGCACGCTGCGCAAAAACTCGGCGATGCCGAGGTGGACGCGCGTATCGGTCAATACGAAATGTCCTACCGCATGCAAACCAGCGTGCCGGAGGTGATGGATTTGGCGAAGGAATCAGAAGCGACGTTTGAGCTATACGGACCCGATGCGAAAAAGCCCGGCACCTTCGCGGCGAATTGTCTGCTCGCGCGCCGGCTCGCGGAGAAGGGCGTGAAGTTCATTCAGCTTTATCATCAAGGCTGGGATCAACACGGTGGTTTGCCGCGCGGAATTTCCGTTCAGTGCAAAGAAACCGATCAAGCCAGTGCGGCGTTGATCACCGATCTCAAGCAACGCGGCATGTTGGACGACACGCTCGTGATTTGGGGCGGCGAGTTTGGTCGCACGAGCTACTCACAAGGCAAGTTGACCGCCGATGATTACGGGCGCGATCATCACCCGCGTTGTTTCAGCGTGTGGATGGCCGGCGGCGGCGTGAAGCCGGGCTTGGTTCATGGCGAGACGGATGAGTTCAGTTACAACATCGCGAAGGACGGCGTGCACGTGCATGACTTGCACGCCACAATGCTACGGCTGCTCGGGGTGGATCACTTGCAGCTGACCTATTTCTTCCAAGGCCGCCGCTTCCGGCTGACGGATGTATTCGGCAACGTGATTCAGCCATTGCTGGCATAGGAACGCGGACTGCAAAGTCTGCGAATTGATTTCACTCCGAACGGGCGGACTTGGCGGTCCGAGCTCCGTTCAATCGGCAACGTTCACGAGCTTCAGCGCGCCGATGCCACCGGGATTCCAGTTGGTGAACAGCAGGTAAACTTCCTGATCCTTACCCTTACCGGTGACGTACCAGGCGGCGTCGTGAATGTGCTGGCAGAGATCGTAGCCGAGTTCCTCCTTCGGTTTGATGGTGGAGACGATCGTGCGCTTCTTGGCGTTGATGATGTAGAGCGGACCGGGAGTTTTGTTCGCGCCGTCGAGGCACGCGCCGAGCACGTAATCGCCCCAAATATCCACATCGCAAAGCAGCGTGCCGGCGGGCAGGCCGAGCACTTCTTTCGCGCGAAGCGTTTTGTGATCGAGCCGCTTAATCAAACCTTCCGGGCGAGCGGAGAAAAGAATGTCGTCGTGCGCCTTGTCGAACGTCACGCCATGCAGCGTCTTCGAGAACTCGCCGCCGCCGTGTATGTCTGTGCGCCACTTGAAGGGTGAAACGTC
>CAYWCK010000492.1:0-3809 GCA_964456685.1 uncultured Bifidobacteriaceae bacterium
GCTTTCACGTCATGCCCCAACGTCGTGAGAAACACCCGGCCTTTGCCATAGTCGCGCGTAAAAGCCATCGCGTGGTCTCGCTGATCCACCTTTGATTTTGCCTGGGCCAGCAGGTGAATCGGGACTTCGCCGGTGAGGCAGGTGTAGAGTTCGTCGGTGGTTTCAAAGTCGGCCAGCCCTCGGGTGATCGGGTGTTCCCTGTCGACGATGCGAACGGTGAATGGACCGCGCGGATCGTGCTGGGCCTTGCCCGGACCGGCGCCGTGCCATACGCGTCCGACGATGTTCTGAAACTCCGGCCATTCGCCGTGCCACGCGCCGCAGGCGAAATGCACACTCATCAAACCGCCGCCCTTCGCAACGAAGCGCTGCAGATTCTCACGCGCGGCCGCGCCCGGTCCGGGCGTCTCCCAATTCTGGAAATGCAGCAGCAGCACTTGATAATTGGTGAGCGTGGCAGAATCGAGCGCGTGCGGGTCGTCGAAAATTCTCACGGTGGCGCGTTTGTCTGCCTCTAAAATCGAGCGAAGTGTCGGCGCGGTTTCTCGCCAGAGATGCCCCGGCCAATCCTGCCCGGTGACAATGAGAACCTTGACCGGCGCCGCTGAAGTTTGGGCGTAACCGGCCGTCGGTGAGAAAAGGGTGATGAAAATGACGAAGCCGAGGAAACCGAAAACTGGTCCCCATCGCGAACATTGACCCGGAGTTGCGCGACCCATAACCCATGACGCGCATGGGCGCGTCAATTGGAGTGTGAACCCTCGGCCGGCTTTTGCCAGCGCAAAAACCAATGGTCGAACTATTGCTTTCGGAGAAACTCGGCCAGCTCGGGCAGTCGGTCGGTGTTGATCAAGTCCACGCCTGCCTCGCGCATCGCCCGCCAGAAATTGGGACCATCGGGCGCGCCCCAGAAGCGAACGCGCCGACCTTGCTCGTGGGTGCGGCGCACGATCGTGGCCAACTGCTCGCGCTCGGCCGCTGGCATTTCATCGTTCGCGCGCCAGCGAAACTTGCTGCCCCAGCTTGCGCTGATCCACGGCGCAAAACTCGCCGGCGGGTTCGCGTCCAGATCGCTGAGTTCCCCGTCATACGCGGCATAACGAACTTTTTCGCCCTCAAACATATCGCGGCTTCTGCTGCCCGTAATAATAACCATGACGGCGTTGGTTTGTTTCACGTCGCCGCGAAACGTTGTCAGCACATCCGCGTAATTGGTCAGCACACTTCGCAACACCGGGTAAATGGTTTTCCAGTCCGTCTTCAGGTCGATCAGCAGCGTACACTCGGGACCGCTGGGGAACACGCGGCCGCCATTTCGCTTCACGCGTTCGCGCAGTGGGTCAAGATAGAGCGCCTGCAAAGTGCGTTCCAGCTTCACGTCGCCACGGTTGTGCGCCACCAGCAGCTTGCCTTCGACGAGGTAGATGTCCGCCTCGACACTGCAAAAGCCCTGTTCCAGCGCGTCAAGTAAAGGCCGCTTGTGCTCGTAATCATTGTGGGCGTGTGCGTGAATCAACGGCTGCGCCGCGTGCAACGTCAGTCCGACGAGCAGGCCGAGGCAACCGAGCAGCGTTCGGCGAGAAATGAAGCCGGATGTCATACAAGCACCTTTATGCGTGGGGTCGTGCCGTTTGGCAATCTCGGAGCCGCCGGCAAAGCTACGAGTTGGGCGCAACTTCAACCACCATTAGTTCGCTGAATTACCCTGCAGCAAATTTTGCACTGAGAATTGCAAAGGGCGATTAGCCTCTCCATCCTCAGTTACGGATTATCAGGCTGCGACGTTAAGTCGGGAGGGAAGTGACCCAGACAATCCGGTCACTTGCACCAAGGAGGATTGCCAGCCAGGTCGATCTGCCGCCGACTCGGCGTCAACCGCGGATGAACGATTAACAAGTGACTCTGTGAAATGAAACCAGTCCTCTTCAACAACACGGTGCTTCGCGACGGTCATCAATCCATGGCGGCGACGCGCATGGCCACTTCCTCAATGCTCGAACCCGCGCCCATTCTCGACGAGATGGGCTTTGCCGGGCTCGAGACCTGGGGCGGCGCGACGATTGATTCCTGCCTCCGCTACCTGAATGAAAATCCGTTCGACCGCCTGCGCACGCTGAAGAAGATCGCACCGAAGACGCCGCAACTCATGTTGCTGCGCGGCCAGAACATCGTTCAGTACGCGAGCTTCCCCGACGACGTGGTGGAAACGTTTGTTCGCCTTACGTGCGAGAACGGGCAGGACATTCTCCGCATTTTCGATGCGTTGAACGACGTGCGGAATCTGCAAACCGCCATCAAGGCCACGAAGAAATACGGTAAGCACGCGCGCGGCGAGCTTTGTTACACGATCAGTCCGGTTCACACGGTGGAAAACTTCGTGAAGATGGGCGTCGAGCTGGAGAAGATGGGTTGCGATTCTATCGGCATCAAAGACATGTCGGGCATCATCCAGCCGCAGATCGCGTTTCGGCTGGTGAAGGAACTCAAGGGTAAGATCGGCATCCCGATCACGCTGCACACGCACGACACCGCCGGACTCGGCGCGGCAAGTTATCTCGCGGCCATTGATGCGGGCGTGGATTGTGTGGAGGTTTCCATCGTGCCGTTTGCGAATGGCACCTCGCAGCCGGACACGCAACGCATGCTGGCCTTGCTCGAAGGTCATCCGCGTTGTCCCAAGTTCGACACTGAGAAGCTCGCCAAGTTGCGCGATTACTTCGAAGGCGTTTACAAAGAGCTTTCCAAGTTCACCAGCCCGGCGAACGAGCGCGTGGATAGCGACATCCTGATTTATCAAGTGCCCGGCGGCATGCTTTCCAACTTCCGCACGCAGCTCAAAGAACAGGGCATGGCCGACAAGTTCGATCAGGTCGTGAAGGAAATTCCCGTCGTGCGCGAGGCGCTCGGTTGGATTCCGCTTGTGACGCCTACATCACAGATCGTCGGCACGCAGGCGATGATGAACGTGAAGTTCGGTCGCTGGAAAATGATCTGCCAGCCCGCGCAGGACATTGCGCTCGGCAAGTACGGCGCGACACCTGGGCCGATTGATCCCGGCGTGCTGGCGCAAGTAGTGAAGCAAACCGGCAAGCAGCCGGTCACGCAACGCCCGGCGGACTTGCTCGAGCCGGGCATGGAAAAATTCCGCAAGCAATGCGCGGAAAAGAATCTGCCCACCGACGACGAAACCGTTGTGCTCTTCGCGATGTTCCCGCAACAGGTCGAGGATTTGCACAAAGCGAAAGCAAAAGCTGCGGTAGCTCCGGCAACTTCAACTTCCGCCGCGCCGGCGTCCGCTCCCGCGACAGCGCGTGCCAGCGGTTCCGGCCGGCATCTGTTCGTCACGGTGAATGGTAAGCGGCACGACGTAACGGTCGAAACTCTCGAAGGCTGACATGAGCGCGACCACCAAAAGCAAACTGCTCGCGGAGTTCCCGCCGGCGAGCTACGACGACTGGCGCAAGCTGGTCGAAGCCGAACTCAAGGGCGCTCCCTTTGACAAGAAGATGTTCACGGCGACCTATGACGGCATCACGCTCAAGCCGATTTACCTGCGCGAGGACGTTGCGAATCTGCCGCACGTGAATTCGCTCCCTGGATTTGCACCGTTCGTGCGTGGCGCGAGTGTGAGTGGCTACGCGAAGAAATCGTGGGATGTGTCGCAGGAAATCGCAGTCGCCAGTCCGACGGATTTCAATTTCGCGGCGCGCAATTCCATCAGCCGCGGATTGAACGCGCTGAACATGGTGCTCGATCGCGCGACGCGCAACGGGCTCGATCCCGACTGGGCCGCGCCGGAAGACGTCGGC
>CAYWCK010000493.1:0-3804 GCA_964456685.1 uncultured Bifidobacteriaceae bacterium
CGGTGTCCGGCCGCTGGCGGTTTACAATCCGATTCACTACTTCGAGCTGCCCGAGCTGTTCATGGAGTTCATTTGCAGCATGACCGGCAAATCACCTTCGACTACGGGCGCGGGTTCGGAAGGCGCGTTGACGAAAGGGCCCTTCAATGCCCTGCCGCCGATCATGGATCTGAACAACGCGCTCGTGTCGTTCCTGCTGACAGGCTACGAGGCGTTCGTCACTGCCGCGGGCTACGTGGGACCCAAATTCCGGGTGGACCATGACATCAGTCTGCTGGTGCCGGAAGTGTGGTGTCACATGCTACCCGAAGAACGCGAGCCGCAATTCCTGATCGCGAATCACTACCTGGAAAAGTGCGAGGACTTCACGCATGCCGGCAGGAAAGTGCTGGCGAGCCGGCTCGGCTACCGGATCAACGTGCGCTTCGTGCATCGGTTTTTCGGCCGCGTGTTCAATCATCCGCATGCGATCTTCGCGGCGGACATGCTCCGGCCTGAATTGCAGGACCGGGAGGTTTTCGTGGAAGGCATGGAAAACATCGTCACGACCCAGAAACGCGTGGCGAAAATGTATTTTGATGACGGCAGCGTGGCGCAGGCGTGCCCACCCCTGAAGGCGCTGCTGCACATCATGCGGAACGATGAGTGGGAGGGTAAGGACCTAGGGCATCCTGAAGTGCGGAAACTCTTCACGCGTGAGAACCTGCTGGCGAGCGATTGGTACGCAGCGCGGCTGAAAGCCAAACAGGACATTGACCGCCGGTTGTGGCGGCGGCACATGGATTACCTGGACAAATTCCTGAAACGTCCCAGCCATGCGGATGAGGCGGTGCGGTTGGGCGTGGCCGAGCGCTTGCGGCGATCGCGGGCCCGGCTGGATGAGGTGGAGGCGGCGGATTACTGGAGCCAACTGACCGGCACTCTGGGCGCCGAGCCGGTGGTCAACTATCTGAAATCTTAAGTCCCCGTCGCGGGCTCAGATCACCGTCCCGTGCGGAATCAGGGCGTTCTTCGGAATCACGACGACGCCGTCGCGGATGTAATAAAGGGGATGGTCGAGATTCTCCGGTTTGCCGGCGGGTGAAATGACCACGTTGCTGCCGACCCGCGCATTCTTGTCAATGATGGCGTTTTCGATCCGGCAGCCCGAACCGATGCCGATGCGCGGTTTGCCGGCCTTCTCGTGCTGGGCGATGGAATCGATGGACTCGTAGTAGTCACAACCGAGACTGACCACCCGGTTCAGCACGGTGCCGGCGCCGACGATGGTGCGCAGGCCGATGATGCTATTGGCGATGCGCGCGTGATTGATGATGCAGCCGTCCGAGACCAGCGCATGATCAATTTGTGCGCCATTGATTTTCGAGCCGGGCAGGAAGCGGGGACGGCTGAAGATCGGCGAACTCATGTCGAAAAAGTTGAAGCGCGGCAGTTCGGAAACCAGGTCCAGGTTCGCTTCGAAAAACGCGCGAATCGTCCCGATGTCCTCCCAATATCCCTGAAAGACATACGAGAAGACGCGGTGCGTCTGGATGGCGCGGGGAATGATGTGCTTGCCGAAATCCGTGAGGGTGTTGTCCAGCAACGAGCGGATCACATCGCGGTTGAAAACGTAGATGCCCATGGAGGCGAGGAACAATTCGCCGTCGCCCTCGATCCCCAGCTTCCCATACCACTCGTGCGGCAGGCGCAGGGAATCCAACACGGTCGCTTCCTTGGGTTTCTCCACAAAGCGCGTGATCTGACGCTCTTCATTGATGTGCATGATGCCCAGGGACTGGGCCTCGCGCCGCGCGACCGGAATCGTGGCGATCGTCACATCCGCGCCGCTTTCGGCATGCTGGTTCACCACCGCGCGGAAGTTCATCCGGTAAAGCTGGTCGCCGCTCAGGATGATCAGGTATTCAAAATCGTGATTGAGAAAGCTGTGCAGGTTCTTCCGCACGGCGTCCGCCGTGCCTTCGTACCACGACGCGTCGGTGGGCGTTTGTTGTGCCGCCAGGATGTCCACGAATCCGCCCGTGAACTGGTCGAACTTGTAGGACTGGCTGATGTGCCGGTGGAGGGAGGTGGAATTGAACTGCGTCAGGACGTAGATCCGGCGGTAGCCGGAATTGATGCAGTTCGAAATCGGAATGTCCACCAGGCGATACTTGCCGCCCAGCGGGACCGCCGGCTTGGAACGTTCCTTGGTCAGCGGGAATAACCGGGAGCCTTGCCCGCCGCCCATGATGACGCAAAGGGCGTTGCTGGTGTTGGTTGATTGACGGCCGGTGCGTGACATAATTACCTCAGACTGAACCCGCGCCCACTATGCGCCAGTGCATTTGCCGGGGCAAGCGGCAACGTGGCGGGCCGCCGAGATTTTCCCGCCCGCAGCGGGGATGAGAATTCGCTCGCGCCAATTTCCGCCGCTGCTATAACGCCGCCCATGTCAAAACATCGCATCGGCATCATTGGCGGCAGCGGGCTCTACAATATCGAAGGCTTCACCAATCAGAAGTGGGTGAAAGTCAAAACCCCCTTTGGGTCGCCGTCGGATGAACTGCTCACCGGGCGGTTGGCAGGTCGGGAAGTGGTCTTCCTCCCACGCCATGCGCGCGGCCACCGCATTCTGCCCAGCGAGCTGAACCATCGCGCCAACATCTGGGCCATGAAGTCGCTCGATGTGGCGTGGATCATCAGCGTCAGTGCCGTGGGCTCGCTGCAAAAGAAATACAAACCCTGCGACATCGTGCTTGTGGATCAATTCCTCGACCGCACGAAGCGCGACTTCGAGCACACGTTTTTCGGACGCGGCATCGTTGGGCATGTGGCGTTTGCCGATCCGATCGCGGAAGAGTTGCGGGAGCTACTGTTGAAATCCGCCCGCGCCCAGAAGGCCCGCGTCCACGACGGCGGCACGTATGTGAACATGGAAGGCCCGGCGTTCAGCACGCGCGCCGAATCACTCACGAATCACAAGCTCGGCTACGACGTCATCGGCATGACAAATCTCGGCGAGGCCAAATGCGCCCGCGAAGCGGAGATTGCGTACGCCACGATGGCGATGATCACCGACTACGATTGCTGGAAGGTGGACGAGGCGCACGTGACAGTGGAAATGGTCATCGCCAACCTCATGCGCAACGCTGCGACGGCCAAGGCGGTCGTCGCGCGCACCATCGCGCAGATTCCCGCCGAGCCAACGTGGCCGTGTCATTCGGCGTTGAAGAACGCCATCATGACCGACCGCAAACTCTGGCCGAAGAAAACCATCGCCGAATTGAAACCAATTCTGGCGAAGTATCTTTAATCGCAGCGCAACCGGAACAGCCGTGGGCTGGCGCCCACCGGAATGGTGGCGGGTGAATCCACGTTCAGGTCATACCACGGACCCTCGACAGACTCCGCGCCTTGCAGGTGGAAGCCATCGCCTTCCCAGCTCAGCGTGACGCCATCCGGTGTTGCCGCGATATGAACTGGAATTGGTGAACAGGCCGGCTCAGCTTGCACGTGGTGGAGCAGGTAATACATGTCTTCACCAATACTCGCGCTGAAACCGGTGTAAGCTGATGGCGGCGTGAAACTGGTGGAGGGCTCGGCAATGATCCGCAGTTCCGTGCCGACGCAGCCGAAAGGATCTGGGCAACCGGCGCCACTCATAACGACGATCGGATTCGTGTCCGACAAGCTCACCACCCCGACACCGGGGCAGCCGAGAATTCCCGGGAAGCCGCCGAGCATGACGAGTGTGCCACCGGGCGTGGCGGGCACGTGATTCGTTTCACCGACGAGCGTCGTGCCGTTCCAAAGCTGCAGCGT
>CAYWCK010000494.1:0-3800 GCA_964456685.1 uncultured Bifidobacteriaceae bacterium
TTGGACGCCAGGAGGCAATTCCGCTTGGGTCGTGTCCTTGATGACGCGCGGGCCGGCAAAGCCAATCATCGCGCCGGGTTCGGCCAGGATCAGATCTCCCACGCTGGCATAGCTCGCCATGACACCGGCGTAGTCCGGGTTGGTGAGGATGCTGATGTAGGGCAGCTTCGCTTTGGCGTGATAAGCCAATGCCGCGCAGGTCTTGGCCATTTGCATGAGGCTGAACATGCCTTCATACATGCGCGCGCCGCCGCTGGTTGAGATGATGATGACGGGCAGGTTCTTTTCGGTGCACTTCTCGATCAGCCGGGCCAGCTTCTCGCCGACAACGGAGCCCATCGAACCACCCAGAAACGCAAAATCCATGACCCCCAATCCCGCCCGATGCGCCCCAATCATCCCCACGCCGGTGACAACCGCATCTTTAAGACTGCCTTTTTTCCAGTTTGAATTAAGCTTGTCCTTGTAGGAAGCCGCGCCGGTAAAACCCAACACATCCACACTGATCATTTGCGCATCCATCTCCTCGAAGGAGCACGTTTCCACGAGTGAATGAATGCGTTCCCGCGCGCCAATCGGGAAATGGTGATGGCACTTGAGACAAACCTTGAGATTCTCGTCGAGTTCCTTGTCGAACAGCATTTCGTCACACTTCGGACACTTCGTCCACAGTCCCTCCGGAATCTCCTTCTTCTTTTTCTTGGCCGTGCCGAGCTTTGGCTTTTTGGCAAACGCCGTCTGGGCCTGGGTCGGCGGTGGGTTTAGTGCCGGCTCGGGTGCGTCCGCAACGATGTTCTTCTTGGTTAAAATGGTGGTCGCCATGGCGGGGATGTAAGGCTTGTGCGTGTTTATCTGGCCATCCAGATTCATAACACCTCGGTCGAAAGAGCGACACGTTTGGTATGCATCGAAGCAGATTATTCAGAGTCCGCGGGCCACTGTCCAGACGCAAACCGCATCCGCACCGGCGGACTTCAGCATCCGCGCGCAGGCGCTGGTTGTCGCACCCGTCGTAAAGACGTCATCCACCACGATCACCCGCTGACCAGCCAGTTGCACTCCCGCGCGTAGAACGAATGCGCGCCGGACATTGGCGGCGCGTTGGTCGCGGGTCAGGCGCGTCTGGGTCATCGTGGGCTGCACCCGGCGAACCCAACGCGACCGCACCGGAATGTTCAACGCTTTCGCCAGTGGCGCAGCAAGCCGTTCCGCTTGGTTGAATTCCCGTTCGCGCTGCCGGGCCGGAAACAATGGCACCGGGACGATGCAATTCCACTCGCCCGCTCGCAGCGCCGGAACCGCTTCCCGCAGGAACAAGTCCACCAGAAATGGTTCAAACCACATCGCCTGTTGATATTTGTAACGATGTATGGCTTCCAGGACCACGCCCTTGGCGACCACCGCCGAACGCGCTGATGTGAAATGCAGGTTCATCTCGCGACAATTGCTGCATTCGAACTGGGTTGTGATGTCGCCTTCGAAAGGCAGGCCGCAGCGCTCGCAATAGGGCGGCCGGATGAAGCGGACTTGCGACCAGCATTGCGTGCAGACGAAACCTTCCTCGGGGCGGGCGCGTCGTCCGCCGCAAAGCTGACAAGCTTCCGGGTAGATGAACGCGAGCCCGGCATTGAGCAGCGGTTTGAGCATGTGACCCACGGCGCTCATGCTGCGTAGTCGGTCGGTTTTCTGGCGAATAATTTGAAAAGTGCGAGCAGCATCACGCTCAGCACGATGGCGGCAAACCAGCCATCAATCATCTTCGTTGAGCCCCACAGCCAGACATTTGCACCGGCCACCGGAACGCTGAAATTCCCGTAGCTCTTCAGCCAAAAAATCCAGCCGGCGTGAATGCCGATGGAACAATAAAGGTTGCCCGTGCGCTGGTACGCCAGCGCCAGCAGCGCGCCCGCCAGCGTCAGGTTGAAGAAGCCCGGCACCAGCACATGCCAATCTCCGAAGCCTGCGAGCATCTGCGGTAAAAGTTCCAAGCCCGACCACCAACGCACCTCGCCCGCGTGTTGGGTCCGAGCGAGGAAGTGAACCAATGCATACACCGCGCTGCTGATTGCGGCGGCGACACGCCAGTCGAAGACCCGTTTCAATCCGCCAAATATGCCTCCGCGAAAGAGGACCTCTTCAAGAACGCTAACTATAGCCGCCGTGGCGAGCGCGCCGAGAAGTTTTCCAAAGAGTTTTCCAGCATCGATCTGATCCGGGAAAGTGCGCCCGCCTGCGAGGACTGTGATGCTCGCAACGATGGCAAGGGAGACGAATCCCAATGTAAAACCGGCGAAAAGTCGTTTACCCAAGCGCACGGCTGCTTGGAACATTAGACGTTGAAAACTTATATTCTTGGCGAGTTCAGAAAATATAGTTCGAAAAGTCCTCCCTGTGATAATCGCCAAGATATTCTTCGGAAACGTTAGGCCCAGATGGGAAGGTGAGGTTGCGCCAAGTGCCCGGAGCAGCGGCCACAATCCACCCAAGGCCAGAACTAGGAGGGAGCGGTTCACGTAGCGATGGAAGGGTGCATTGGCAATTTTTGGGAAATTTCCAGCCAGCGCCTGAACGAGCCAGTAAAGCCACGGGGCCAGCAGCGCGCCGCCTACGAACACAAAGCCTATGTAGATGATCAGCGCCCGGAGTGGTCGCATGCGCGCGACGGTAGGCGAGGCGGTTGGAATCGCCAAGCAGATTTGCCGGCCGCTCACGCTGGATTGCGAAGCGCCGCGCTTCGTGATACTAGAGTGGCACATGGCACACGACGAAACCGAATCCGCCGCTTCGAGCGGCGCCGCCAGAAAATTTGGCCGCTTTTATTTGCAAGAGCTGCTGAACAGCGGCGGCATGGCGGACATCTGGCTGGCCACGGATGCCAAGGGCAAGGCTTACGCCCTGCGCAAGATGCACGACCGTTACAAATACAACCTGTTTGCCCGGCGGCGGTTTCTCCAGGGGTGCGAGCTGCTTGAGCGCATCCATGACCACGACCAGATCGTGGGCTACGTCGAGCACGGTCGCGCGGAGGGCACGCTGTATCTGCTGATGGATTACATCGAAGCTTCCAATCTGAAGGAACTCTTTGCGAGCCAGGATCCCTTGCTGCTGGAAAACGTCGCCCAGATTCTGATTGATATGGCCGTCGCGCTCGAACATCTCCACGAGAACGGCTACATGCACCTCGACTTCAAACCGGAGAACGTGTTGGTCACCCGCAACGGCAGCATCCGCTTGATCGATTTCGACATTGCCCAGCCGCTGCCGGAGAAGCCGAAGAAAATGTCGAAGAATCCGGGCACGCCTGCCTACATGGCACCGGAGCAATTGCGCCAGGAGCCGATTGATGGACGCGTGGATGTCTTTGCGTATGGCGTGACCGCCTACGAATTGTTGACCGGGCAAAAACCATTTCCCGGCGACTCGCCCGGGGAAATTCTGTCCCGGCAGATCAACCGGACGGACTTTATGACGCCGCGCCAGATCAATCCGGACATTCCCGCGGGCATGGAGAAGGCCATCCTCAAGTGCATCGAGCAGGATCCGGACAACCGCTACCCTTACTTCAGCGTCCTTGTCCGCGATGTGAAAGCGGCGCTTTACGTCTGAGTCTTTTCCGTCGGCCATCTTTCGACTCGCTTCAAACTGCGCGAATCGTTTTACTTTCGCGCACATGAAGAAACAGAAAGCCTACGCCGCTGCCGGCGTTGACATCGATCTCGGCAACAAAGTCAAAGCCACGCTCCCACAATTGCTCGCCAGCACGCACCGCCGCGAAGTCCTCGGCAAGGTCGGCGGCTTCG
>CAYWCK010000495.1:0-3779 GCA_964456685.1 uncultured Bifidobacteriaceae bacterium
CTCTTCGGCGAGGTGAGGAACGGCGCGCGCCGCTGGCTCAACCTGGGCTTCACCACGGTCCAGCCCTCCGAGGTCATGAAGATCGCCATGCCGCTGATGCTCGCCTGGTACTTCCAGCGGCACGAGGAGGGTCTCAAGCTGCGCGAAGAAGCGTTTAAATCCTTCCCGCTGTTCCCTTGGAAGATTCATGCCGCCGAGGATTTCTTTGACCAGTAGCACACGATCCTGAAAATGCAGCGACTTGGCTTTTTCGAACTTTAGCGGTTTGAGTTTTGACTCCAAAAACCACAACAAATGCAGATCAAGCGTGCTGAAGTTGAGCAGGAAGTTGCCAATGGCGGATGGCCAGTCGAGACGCGCGGGTAAGATTGGAGCAGTTTTCTGGATCTTTGAGGGTGCTGGGCGCTTCAAGGCGCCGGTGCTGGCTTCTCGCGCCAACGCCATGGGCATGAGTTGAGGCCGGGTCGCGGCCGGCAGAAAGAGCGGATGCGCCGGTTCACCTGATTCATTCAACTTCAGGCAGTACAAGTCGGAGATCATTCCTCGAACCGCGGCGCTCCTTTGTAGATGCACGCCTTTGTCTCCCCAGGCTGCCACTATCCGCACCGTCTTCTTCGCGAGCCGTTTTAGCCACTCATCATTTTCCGGCCCGATAGGTGCCGCGGCTCTCATCATGTCACCAGGGTTGGTCGCGCGGTGGGCAAACAGGTTTGCCAGGTACATCCCGCCGTATCCCCAACTGCGGGCGAAGTTCACGCAGCGGACCACCGTGGGATCATCCTGTTCCTGATCCGCCGTGGATGGGTTCAGGCCGATGAACATGACGTTCGGACGGGAGCCATCCCAAATCCGCCACAGCGCGTAACGGTACTTGCCGCAGGACGAAATGGTCGCGCCTTTGGTCATGCTCAGCCGCACTCGGTCAATGGGTCTTGAACGTTTTCCATCTGGTCGTTTTCAATGCCATCGCACAATAAACTTCGTGCGGTGTTCTACTTTCCATTTCGAAGCTCTGGTTTGATTTGCCAAGTGCGATTCAGGGGCGCATGGCAGACGAGCATTTCGTCCACGTCGGGTCCGTCGTCAATCCTGTCGTAAAGCTCATTTACATCATCGCGTCCATCGTGGCTGAGGTATGCCTTGCGAATTTCCTTTGGCACGCCGGCTCGCCGCAGCCGGTTCTGCACGGTGACGCGTAGCGAGTGAAAACAAGCATCGGGCTTTGTCGCCTTCAGTCCACACCGATGGAGAAAGTTATGCCACTCCTTGGCAAAACTCTTGGGCTGCGGGAATGTTTCGGTGGCCCGACGCGCCTGAAGTTCAGTAAACATAGCTAACAGCTCCGGGTGTAACGGTTTGACCCGCACCTTCCCACCTTTCTGGTGAAACGTTATCGAGCCAACGCGCCCCGCGGGGGAGGGCGGAAGCAGTGTGACCGCACGCATTGGGTGGACATTGGTTTCGCTCAGACGGACGCCGTGATAATAAGCAACGAGAAAGCTCGGCCACAGATAAGCCCGTTTCTCCGCCGGCTCGCGGTGGATGCCATCCACAATTGTTTGAATGTCGGCGTCGGTGTAGTCCGGGAAGAGCTTCGCGCGTTTGCGTGACAAACCCAGCTCCCGGCATGGGTTTCCTTGTGCATAACCACAGCGCACCGCATGGCGCATCACCAGGGCGAGGAATTTCAACTCTAATACCGCGGTGTTATGACCAGCGGCATACTTGCCACTTTCCTTGTCAGGCAGCTTGCGCCACTTCAGGTAGTCAAGACAATGCTGGTAGGTGAGTTGTCTCGGAACGGTGATCTCCTGCTCCTCCAAAAACATTCGAATCGTACGCCAAGCGGTCGCGTAGCGGAGTTTGCTGGATGGCTTGTCGTCGTAGCGCTCGCTAATAAACTCCGTCACCCACGACTCCCAGAGCTCCTTTTTGTGGAATGTGGTCGAGCGCCGCTCGGCAAGAGTGCGCTCAGCTTCAAGCTCAGCCGCGCGGCGATTGTCAGGACCGTTGTCGTGGCGAAACCCTGTGCATTCCCTCCGGATGTTGCCGGCTGCGTCGCGGTATTTGATCCACCAGAACGGAGAGCACACTTCTCCGTCACGCGTGCGTTTATAAAGGCTCGCCATATACTGTGTGCCCTAGTGTGCCTATGCCGCTAAACGCAAGCAAGCGATAGCAAGCGGTAGAAAGCGAAACCAAGCGCAAATAAGCATAACATAGAGTCGGCGGTTCAATTCCGTCTCCAGCCACCACTTTTTTCCCCAAGCGACTGCGTCTCCCGCCTGATTTAACGAATCTCAATTTGCTCGCCGTTCCGCCACGCCCTTTCCTGCTTGTCGATTGTCAGAACTCGAGGCAGGAGTTGAATCTCGTGGCCGCCAATCTCGACCACGATGGTGCCGGGAAGGAAAATCGTATCCTGAAAAACGCAGCGGCCGTACGGAATTTGATAGGGGACTGGGCTCGCGACCGAAAACTCGATCCTGCGCCCACCGTTAGTCCCGGCAGTTATACTGGGAACAACCAAGGTAATGTTGGTGATTCCAAGCTTGGGCTGATTGATCACCAGACTTGCCTTTCCACCAGCGTCGGCAAAATCCACCGTCCAAGGTCCTTTGATCGTCCGCTGGCGCTCGATCCAATGAAACAGCGGGAAGTAGCCGATTACAGAAACCAGCCCCACCAACAGAATGGCTTTCGATATGCCGCCTCGTTTCATGCCCGACACGGTTTGCCAGAGCCAAAACGCTGTCAAGTCTGCAACCAGCGGCGCGGATGCCATCGAGAAGAGCAGGAATTCAATACCTGCGTTTGGAAGGTGGTGGAGCCAACAGGGATCGAACCTGCGACCTTCTCATTGCGAACGAGACGCTCTACCAACTGAGCTATGACCCCAACCAACGGACGAGAAATTTAATACACGTTTTTTTGATGCGCGCAACTCAAGATTTGAAAGGTGAGGATCATCCCCGGCGTCGGCTCCGAGCCGCGAATCAGTCAAGGCACGCCGGCAGGTCGCGGCAATCTCGTCAACCGCTGATACAACGAGTGCAAATCATCCACCATGCGTTCCACCGAGAAGCGTTCCCGTACGAAGGCCTGACCGCGACTTCCTAATCCCGAACACAACGCGGGCTCTGCCGCCAATTGCAAAAGCTTCCTTGCAACTGCAGCCTGATCTCCCGGCGCAATCAAGAAACCCGTTTCCCCGTCACGGCAGACCTCACTGGCGCCGTCACAATCATAGGCCACCACTGGACGAGCCGCCGCCAAGGCCTGCGGCAAGGCGCGCGGCAACCCTTCGCGGCGCGACAGATGCACGAGGGCGTTCATTACGCCGACGTAGCGAGGAACCTCCGCCGGCGGCACCAAACCCGTGAAAACAAAATGCTTGCCCAAGTTCAGCGCAAGGGCGAGTTCCTCAAACCGCCTGCGCCATCCACCATCACCAACCAATAGAAACTTGATGCGCGGGCACTGGCGCACCAACTCCGGCGCAACCGCAAACAAATCATCATGGCCTTTCAATTTGAATAGCCGGGCGATCTTGCCCACCACAAAATCATCCGCCGCCAAACCGAGTTTTGTTCGCAGCTGGAGATCCATGGTCGCCGACAGGAATGGCGCAAGGTCAAAGCCGCTCAGCACTTTCGTGTATTGGTCCGGCCGGCCGATGCCGGCGGCGAGGTACTGGTCCGTCATGCGATCCGCCACTACCACAAAATGGGTGGTGGCGCTGGCGGCGTGTCGTTCAGCCGCGCGAAAGATCAAATTGG
>CAYWCK010000496.1:0-3761 GCA_964456685.1 uncultured Bifidobacteriaceae bacterium
CCAACGCGACGTGCGCCGAGTGCGACGGGACCGGCGAGATCGAACACGACGAGGTAATGCCCCGTCCCGTACGCCGTGGCTTGGGAGGTGGTGGCTTTGGTTTCTTCGTGACGCGCCTTGCCGTGGATGATGCTGGTGACCTGCTCTTTCGAGTATTGGCGGACGCGTTTCCAGACACTCATCACGTCGCCGCAAGTGGTGTCCACGAGCACGCAGCCTTTTTCCTCGAGTTTACGCCGCGTGGCAACCTCTGTTCCGAACGCCGGAATGATGACGACGTCTTCGTGCTGCAGCGCGTTCATTTCGGCATCGGTTGGCTTGTTGGAAATGGTCTTGATGCCGAGATTGCGAATCTGATCGTTCACCTCCGGATTGTGAATGATCTCGCCGAGCAGGAAGATCGGCTTTTCCGGCGGAAAGGATTTGCGCGCCGCGTAGGCCAGATCGATGGCGCGTTCGACGCCGTAGCAGAAACCAAACTCCTTCGCGAGTTTGATGGTCAGTCCCTCCGCGGAAAGCACGCCGCCGTTGGCCCGGATGCGTTCGACCAACTCGCTGCGATAGTGCGACAGCACCTGAGCCTGGACGGCTTCCATGATTTCGGGTCGGCGCAGGTTGATCTTTTGCGGCGCCGTGGACGCTGGGGTTGACATAGCGAGCGTAAGTTAGCTCAAGCGTGCGCGGCGTCGAGGAAATAACCCGGAACCGCCCGCGAAGCGTTATTTCCAAATGGACCGGAGCTGATGCGCTTCCAGCGTGACAAAATGCACGGGTTCACCGGCAACCTTGATGTCCAGGTCAAGATTCTGCGCCTCCAGGTTGACCGGCATCGGGACGTAGGTCAGTCCATCGCTGGCGAAGACTTCCAGTCCGGTCCGGTCGCACACGATGGTGAGATGTTGCCGGCCGTCGCGGAGCGGCGCGTGCGCACGGTGACCGTTGACAACGATCTCGCCTTTCGTTGCTTCGTAACTGACCGTCGCACCGCGGATGTTGCAGTGCACCTCGCTCGTCGGTCCCGGTGTGAATTCAGCGTGGATTTCCAGCAACTCGCCGCGCGCCATCTGGAGCGGATTTGCCTCACCCGCTTTTAGGGTGAGCGGTCCCGCTTGAAATGATTTCGCGCGCAAGGTTTTCAATTCCTTCACCGGATGCGTCGTGAGGCGGAGACCTTGGGGCGTGCTGACAAGTTGCAACTCGAGCGGAATCGTCATGGATTGATTGAACGGCATTCCTTTGGTTTCGGTTTGAAACCAGCCGATCTGCAAGCGGCGAGTGTCGGAAGCAGGCAGGTCGCTGAACGTTTGGGCGGCGTAGAATCCCTTGCCGAAATGCCCCGGCAGATGTGCGACCTCCGGGGTAAATGTCGTGCCGTCAAACGTGCCGACGGCATATTCGCGGTTCGCCGCCGTGAGCACCCACTTTTTGTTGGCCGGATCATTATCCACTGGCAGTTCAAAGAAATCCGGACACTCGAAAAGGAAATGATCCTTGCCGCGTCCGCCTTTGGTGATGCTGGCCAGTTTCCATTCGCGCAGATTGGAGGAAGTGAAGAAATGGACGCTGTGTTGTCCTTCTGGCAATTCCACGTAGAGCACCATCACCCAGCGTTTGGATGGCTCGTGCCACGTGACTTTGGGGTCGCGATTGCCGCCCGTGATTTGTGGCAGGACCGGATTGCGCTCGAGCTTCGTGAACGTGCGCCCATCGGTGCTCGATGCGATGCACTGCACCGTGGGATCGCCCGCCGCGGTATAAATCAACACCAGCGGCGGTTCGCCCTTGCGACCGAGCCCGCTGGTATTTTGCCAATCCACCACCGCGCTGCCGCTGAACATGGGGCCGAGCGTGTCCGGCGCAAGCACATCACCGAGTTCCTCCCAATGGACCAAGTCACGACTCACCGCATGCCCCCAATGCATGTTGCCCCAGGACCAGCCGTAAGGATTATGCTGATAAAACAGGTGATACTCGCCGCGAAAATAGACCAGCCCGTTGGGGTCGTTGTTCCAGCCGCGCCGGGACGAGAAATGCAACTGCCCGCGCAAAGGCTCTCGATAAAGGTTGGCTGCGTCTTTGAGTTCGTCACTTTGCTCGATCTGCTTCAGGACGGAGGAATTCCCGGGCACCTTGTCCACTTGCAGCGTGAGACTCTGGCCGCGCCAGGCGCTTACATCCATGAACGCCCACCAGTCCGGTGCTTCGTCTGCCAGGGCGATGCGATTTCGCACCATCACCGCACCATTCACGAGAACCGACAATTGCCTTTGCGGTGCATTGTCTTTGATCGGCAGCAGCAGGTAACGATGCGTAATCTTGAAATCACGCGTGACGTGCTGGACCAGCGCGAGCGGCTTTTCATCGGTCTGGATGATCTCATCCACGTTGATGTGCCCCCAGCCGCCGGTGGCTTGATCCAAGATTTGGATTACACCGTTTCGCCCCAAGAACTCACTCACCTCCCAGTGCGCCGGGCTCAACTCCTCGCTGCCGCCGGGTTGATCGTTCGGCCCGGTTGCGGTGCGGACCACCCGACCGTCCACCAGCAGGTTCATGCAAGTTCGGTCTGCATCCATGCCGCCGCCAATCAGGAAGCCAATGAACTTCCGCTCGATCTTGAAAGGCGGCGACGACAGCGTTCCTTTCGTGCCGTCTCCGCCGTGGTATGAGTTCACCAAGCCGTGACCCTGAAAGCCGGTGACCGTCATTTGTCCGGGCAGGGTGCCGCGTGCTGGCCCCGGCCCAAACGCCTCGCCGGTGACGGTCCAGTCGCCGTAATTAGTCCCTTCGAAATTCGCGATGACAAGATTTGTGGCCGCCCCCAAGCCCGCCAACGCGAAGAGTTGACCGGTGAGGAACACGAGCCAAAGTCGAGTTGTCATTCCGCACATCGTGGGAGCGCCGTGCCGGGGAATCAAGCTAGTCCGGGCTTCGGGCGGCATTCTCTCGCCTGGGTTAATGGTGCGTCGTGCGAAAAGCGTTGCAGCTAGGATTAAACCTGCAAGACTGGCTTGGTTGTCGGAGCGTAGCTCAGCCTGGCTAGAGCACTTGCTTTGGGAGCAAGACGTCGCAGGTTCGAATCCTGTCGCTCCGACCATTTTTTTCGGCCGCCGCCGCTGGCGCGCAGGTTAATGTTCGTTTGACGAAACTTCCCCGGGCAGTTCAAAATTACCCAACATGAGTTCCTTCAATGGTGGTCGAACCATCTCGCTCCGGCCGGCATGCAGCCGGGCAGGGGTTGATTACGTTTTGAGATGAGTGCGCCTGGCGTTCACCGCCCGCGGAATCTCGATTGGCGTCGCGCCGCCGCGCTTTTGTACGGCGACTGGGGCACGAGCAAAGCCTATGTCGTCGGTTTCGCGTTTAGTTCTTCCGCCGTAGCCATCGCATGGCAATCCATGCCCGTCATTCTCGCGGTTTGTGGGCTGACGGCGTTGGTGGCGCTAAACTACATCCTCATCTGCAAACATTTTCCTGATGGCGGCGGGGTGTACTCGGCGGCCCGCGATCAGGCCCGGGTGCTGGCCGTCATGGGCGCCCTGATGTTGGTGGCGAATTTCACCGTGACCGCGGCCATGAGCGGGTGGGCCGCCATGAGCTATTTCCGCGTGCCCAAGGAAATTGCGGCGCTGGCCACGGTTGGCTTGGTCTTGTTGATCGGAGCGGTGAATTATTTTGGTCCGAAACACACTGGCAGCGGCGCATTGTGGCTGGCCGTGCCGATGGTGGTGAACGACCGGGTCGTTGGCATGCTCAACATG
>CAYWCK010000497.1:0-3741 GCA_964456685.1 uncultured Bifidobacteriaceae bacterium
TCGCGTTGTCGTTGATGGCCTCGGCGACGGCCGTGGTGAAGCCGATGACGTCGTGATTGAGCGTCTTTTCCAATTCACGCTGGCGGGCGACGAGACCGGGCAGATCGGCAAACCATTTGTCGCAACCGGCTTTGATCTTCTTGAAATCTTTCTCGGGCACGACGCCTTCCTTCACCAGTGCTTCGCTGGCGAGGAGTTCGATCTGCAACCAGATCTTGAGTTTGTTTTCGTCCGTCCAGATGGCCCGCATTTCGGGGCGGGAATAACGCGTAATCATGACGGGGAATTAAAATGGAAATCGCCCGTCGGTTAAAGGCGGAAGTGGGCGCGGCAAGAAAGGCGGCGACCAGAATCCGGTTGGAACTGTCCGCTAGCGGCTTAGAATGGATTTGTGCAACTGAATCAGGATCCAGCCGGCGTTCCGGAAAGAGAGGCGGACGATCTTCCGTTCACCATGCACTGGTCACCTATCAAGAGTCCAGTGGCGCGACGCTATGCGAGCGAGGGCTCGGCACTTTTCGCTTTGTGGCCGGCCCCCGTGAATGCGGACGAGTGCTTTGCCGAAGCGGGCTTCCGTGATTTCGGCGACGCTGACCCGACGTGGGAGCAAAACGCGGACGGCGTGCTGACCCGACTGCTGCTTGAATTGGGCAACTACGGGACGCCCCGGCTGCTCACCACACCCTTGCGGCAACCGCAGTCGTGGCTGCGTCGGTGGTTTGCGCGCGCGGAGATTTTGGCGTTGCGGGAGCAGATTGAATTGCCGATGCACTGGGACAACCTGCCGGATTGCGTTGTTGAATTTGGCGCATCCAAGGCCACGCTGCGCACCGGCAAAGGCCATCAAATCTATTGGATCACTCTGCCCCGGAACGAAGCTACGGCTTTTGAAAAAATTGCTGGCCGCGTCGCCGCCGCACATCCTTTGCTTCAGACCGAATTGCGGTGGGAACATTTGATCCGCTGAATCGTTTGGGGGCTAAGCGCATTCATGACGCTCGCCGCCTCGGGAAAGTGCAGACCCTCTCGTCACGAATTTTTCATCAGTGCGGTCGCAACCAATCCCACCGACGAACCATAGAGCGGGTTGACCGTGAGCTTGAGCGCTGGATTGATCCATTCCCACGGCGCGCCTTGCGATTCTTTCGCGCGCAGGTGCGCAACGTATTCACTCAACATGCGATCAGCAGCGGTGGCATCGACCCGGCGCAACGCGCTGACAAACCAGCCATTCGGCGTGGCCCAGTAACCGCCGTTCTGATATTGCTCCGCCGGGCAGAGCGCTTCCTCCCAATGGCCACCAAATTCTCCGTCCGGTGGCAGATGCCGCACCTGGCCTTCGATCACCGTCCCGCCGGCTTCGTAGAGCGCGAGCAGGTGGTGCGCGACCTTGCGCTCGATCGCGCGCGGCAAAATTCCGAGCCACACTGCAAATGCGCCGGCCCACACGTCGTCCTTGCGACCGAGTTGGGTTGCCGAGAGCAGGCAACCGGTCGCGTGGCCGCGGTGCGCGCCGAGTTCGCGATAGAACTGCGGCACGATGGCGCGGCGGATTTTCTCCGCCTCAGCACGAAGACGTTTCGCCTCCGCATGGTTGCCGTGCGCTTTCAGCAAGGTGGCGAGTTGTCCCGCCGCGCGCCAACGCAGCAGCGACGGCATCAGGCAAAGTCCGGCTTTGCGAATGGTGTCGCAGAATCCCCAATCCACCCGCGTGCGGCCCTCGGCGGCTTCGCAGATTACAAGGCCGGTGTTCGCATCGGCGGCGACGGAATCGAAAGCTTTCACGGCTACGTCGGCGAGAGGTTGTTCGCCCCAATCGGTCTTGACCGAAGCGTTGAAGAATTTGAGCGAACGGGTCAGTCGCCATTGCTCATGCACCATCTGGATGAAGAAAAACGCGTCATCGGCGGGCGGGAGGAAGCCGAATTTGCCGTTGCCTTGCTCCGTGTACGCGCCCGGAAACCAGCACGCCTCGCCCGCCATGGTGATGTGATCGGGAATGCTGAACGGCGGAACTTGCAGCCGGCCGAATCGAAGTCCGTCCGCGCCCGGTTGCGTGGCGGCGACGACGCGAATCCAGCCCTCAACCTCCACAGCGGGGACGAAGTCGCCGCCGAGCATCATCGCGGCGTCGCGCACCCAGAACGCCGGGTAATAATTCAACGTGCCGCCGGGGACGCGGAGTTCATGGCCAGTGGTGTTCTTGGCGCCGCCGGGAATTTGCGCGCCCGGCGCCAGCACGGCGCTGGCGAGAACCTTGCGAGCGGTGGCGCGGAGGAAATCGAGATCGGCCTGGCGTTGCGTTTTTGCGCTGGCAAAAGCTGTTGCAGATCCCATGGTCAAGCCCGCCGAGGCCACGGCGCATTGGCGGAGGAAGTCCCGACGCGTTTGCGGATGAGATTGCGACTGCACGGCCACTTGATAACACGCGGCGGCAGCAGTGCAAACTTCCAGGAAGCGTTTGCAGGAAACGGTGGGCAGAGTTTTTTAGACTTCCAACGGATTCATTCCGCCTATTCTGCATTTTGCTGGGGATTGTTGCTTCCTTGAAAAGTTCTCCCAGGTAGCTGGCATCCAAGCCGCATCTGAACTGATATGCGGCCATGCTCGACAGGCCTGTAACTGCGGCATAAGTTTTCGCAGATTATTTCGACGAACAAAGCCTGACGATCATGTTCGACCAAGAAACATTCGCTGTCTGTACAGTGGCGATCATTGTCGTGACGAGCATCTATTCATGGCTTGGGTTCCGTAATCCAGGGTTTTGTGAGGAGCACCTTTTTTCTGTGCGAGAAATCCTGGCGGGGAAGCAATATCCCCGGCTTTTCACGTCCGCTCTTCTGCACGCTGACTGGGGACATCTCGTGCTCAACATGCTCAGCTTGTATCTCTTTGGCAGTCATATCGAGGCGTTGGTTGGCGTTTGGAAGTACTTTGGTATTTACTGGGCAGCCGTGCTGGGCGGCAACCTGCTCTCGCTGTGGTTACACCGCCAACATGAATACCGGGCTTACGGGGCGTCGGGTGGGGTTTGCGGGATCATTTTCAGCTACATCTTCCTGGCTCCAGGCGGCGGAGTGGTGGTTTTCCCACTGCCGATTTCCATTCCGGCCTGGCTGTACGCCATCCTTTTCTTTATCGGCTCGGTCGTCGCCTTCAAACGGCAGACGGACAACATCGGCCACGACGCACATTTGGGCGGTGCCATCATCGGGTTGTGGATAACCGCGGTTTTGGAGCCGCAGATTTTGGAGCAGCAACCGAAATTATTCGTGGCCTTATCGGGTCTGGCCATTCTCTTCTTCGTCTATTTGGTCAAGAACCCACTACTGCTGCCTTTGGGGCATTGGTGGCCGATTGGACGAGGGCGAGAAGCCACAAAGAAAGAGCGGCCGGCCGTTCCGGCGGGTACAGAAAAGCTTGATGCAGTGCTGGAAAAAATCTCGCGCAGCGGAATTAACAGTCTGACGCGCCGAGAGCGAGCGCTACTGGAAAACGCCTCCAAGGAATTCCGCCGCCGCCCAAACGATCGGACCGGAGATTCGTAACAACGGTTGTGCGGAAGTTGGGGGAGCGCAGGCCGGTGTGATTCGGATTACTTGGCCATCTTCTTCCGCGCCGATTCAAGGATCTTTCGTTCCTTATCAGTGAGGCTGTGGATGCCGTGAGTGGAAATCTTGTCGAGGATGGGATCCACTTCCTTGCTGATAAAATCCTCGGTGGCCAATTCCGGCTTTGGCT
>CAYWCK010000498.1:0-3733 GCA_964456685.1 uncultured Bifidobacteriaceae bacterium
CCCCAGCCACTTCACGTCGTTGCACAATTCGAGGATGTAAGCCGTCGTAAACATCTTTTGACAGCCCGAGGAAAGTCCGCCACAAACATCAAGTTCTCCCGTCGTTGCCAGATAATCGATCGCGTCTTCGTGGAAGAGCGAAGATGTCACCTCCTTGATCCTGACCTTGTCGCTGCCCAAGAATCTTGGTGCAGTCGATAGCGCCGAAAAGCGCGTTACATCACCGGCCTGACTGCCACGCCACAACGGAAAGACGGGCATCACCCGATCATCATCATGCAGTGCGGGCCGATTCGTCATCGTGTGAATGCGAAGGAGCAAGCCCTTGCGCGTCCTTTCAAGCACGTTGTCATCCCGCGGCCTGGCTAAACCTCGTTCAGCGTCACTCGCGCTGTCCGGAGTCGGCTTCCAGCCGCCGCAGCAGCTCCGGGCTGGGCGTCGCGCCGAGACGCCGGCATTGGCGGATGTCTTCCCACGCACCGCGATAATCCTTCGTTTGATAGCGCGCCACGGCCCGGTCGTGAAACGCGGCGGCAAAGTCCGGTTGGAGGACCAGGGCTCGCGAGTAATCCGTGATGGCTTCGGCAAATTTGCCCAACTCAAGATAAACATGCCCCCGGTTGGCCAGCGCCTCGGAATAATTGGCGCGCACCTTGATCGCTTGCGTGAAATCGCCAAGGGCATTTTCCCACTGGCCGGCAGCGGCGAACAGACTGCCGCGATTATTGAAGGCTTCGGCGTAGGCCGGCTTGAGTTCCAAGGCGCGCGTGTAGTCCGAGTGCGCAGCCTCTGCTTCCCCGAGCGCACGGCGGGCGTTGCCGCAGTTGTAAAATGCCTCGGCCATGCGCGGGGACAACTCCAGCGCTCGCGTGAAGTGTGGCAAGGCCGCAGCCGGATCGCCCTGATCCATCAACGCCACGCCGAGATTGTGATGCGCGCCAGGATGTTCGCCGCGACTCACGGAATCGGTAAAAAGGGTGATTGAATTCCGCCAGCGCGGAAGGTTCTTCACCGTGGCAAAAGCCAGCGCCGACAGCAGGAACATCGCAATGGCGGCGGAAGCGATGCTGGCAGTTTTGCGGTTGCTCCAGGTCTGGAGCGTCCACGCTCCCAGCACAGCCAGTCCAATTCCCGGCAGGTAAGAGTAACGATCCGCCACCCACGTGGACCCAATGGGAACAACGCCAATCACCGGCACCAGCAGCCCGACGAACCATAGCCATCCCACCAGCAGCCAGGGTTGTTGCCGACGCCATCTCCAGACCGCGAAGGAAACCGCAATCATCGAGAGAATCACCGCGCAGGATCGCGCGGCAGAAACGGGAATCGTTGGGTAAAGCACGTTCAATGCGTCAGGCCAGAAGAATTTGCCCAAGTAGAAGCCGTAGTTGTCCGCGAGGCGCAGAATTTTGGATTCGACTCCGTCTCCTGGCGCGGTGATGGCGCCGGCGGCGGTTTGCGCGCGCCAAGTCACAATGACGAAAACCAAGCTCACGGCGAAGAGGGGTATTTTTTCGCGTAACAAGCCTGGCAAATTCCGCTTTATCGCCGACCAATCGGGCTCCAAACGGCGCAAGGGCCAAACGTCCAGCAGCAGTAGCAGGAAGGGAACTGTTACCAGCATTGGCTTCGCCATCAAACCGAGCGACAAACACACCAACGTCTCCGCCATGCGCGCCCGGCTGGGCCGCGCAGCGTAACGAGCATAGGCGAGCAGCGTGAGCATGAACACGCCGCCGCTAAGGACATCCTTGCGCTCGGCGATCCAGACCACTGATTCCAGCCGCAGCGGGTGCAGCGCAAACAGCGCTGCCGCGAAAGCGCTGGGCCAGAGCGCCTGCGTCATTCTTTGCAGTGCGAGAAACAGCAGCACGGCCGCCGCCGCATGCAAGAGGATGTTGGTTGCGTGAAAGCCGGACGCACGAATTCCCCAGACCTGCTCGTCAACCAAGTAACTGAGCCAGGTCAAAGGCATCCAGTTACCGCCCTCGGTCGTCGTCAGCGCGTAAGTCAATCCTCGGACCGTGAGACCGTCTTTGACGTGCGAGTTGGCGTGGACATAGAGATCGTCATCGAGGTTGAGGAACTCAAAGCGGGTCGCCGGCCAGAACAACGTGAGCGTTCCCAATCCGATCAAACCCGCCACCAGCCAAACTTGCCAGGAGCGAGCGGTCGCGACCGGGCTGGTTGGTTCGGACGATTTCAGCATGGCATTCTGTCACTCGTGATCGGAAACGTTTACCCCAGGTGGGTCGCGCAAGGGAAGGCACGAATATGCGCAGCCAGCCGGGTCGGCATCTCGGTGGAGCGTCAGAACCGAATTGCTTCGCCCACCTTCGCGAGTAAATCGCTCCATACCTTGTCCTTGGCCGAGCCGTCCAGACCCAGACGCACGATGACCATGTTCCATTCTGGAATGACGAAGCAATAGTTGTTGTTGTGGCCGGCGCCGCAGTACGTGAGCGGCGGAGCGCCGGGGAATTTTCGTTGGCCATCCGGTTTGATGCCATTGATCCACCAGTTGAAACCATATTCGCCCGGGCCGCTGTTCGCGCGCTCGCCAAAGCCGTGCGGCATGGTCGCCGGCACTTGCACTTGTGTGGCTTCGTCCACCCAGTCCTCGCTGATGAGTTGTTTGCCGTTCCATTTGCCGCGATTCAAAAACAGCAGGCCAAGGCGCGCCGCTTCGCGCGCGGAAATTTTCATCGGGCCGCTCTTGTTGCCACTGCCGCCGTTCACCACGGTGCCGTCCACTTTGCCCCAGTCGCCCCAATCCCAATGCGCGCGGTTCATGCCGATGGGATCGGCGATGCGATGCTGGAAAAGTTCCTCCAAAGATTCGCCGGCGATGTGCGTGAGCACATTGGCGAACTGGTTCATCGCGGAATCCCAGTAGGCGAAGTGCGATCCCGGCGGCGTGAAGAGCGGGTTTGGATTCGGATCGAACGGCGTCACGCTCGCGCCGTGTTTGTAACTACCGGTTTCATCGCCGACGGCGCGGTAACCCGAAGTCATCGTGGCGAAATGCCGCAGCGTGACTTCCGGATACTTCGCCGCCATCGCGGGCAAAATGTCCTTCGCCTTCGTGGCGAGCGTGCATTTCCCGTCATCAATGAGTAGTCCCAGCGCGGTGCTGGTGAAGACTTTCGTGAACGACCAAATGCCGTGAACTTTATCAATGTCATCGCCGTGCCAGATCATTCGTCCGTTGCGAACGATCACTAGTTCATGCACGCCGTTGCTGCCGATGGTGCGATCGAACAGCGCGATGGCTTCCTGCAAGCGGGCGCTGTCCACGCCTTGCGATTCTGGCTTGGCGATTTCCCAATCGTTACCGGGAAAAGTCATCGCGGCGCGTTTGGGCGTTTCATTCAAGAACACGAACGCGCCCAGTTTTGAAACGGTGAGAATGTCGCGGCGGCCATCGCCATTCACGTCGGTGGCGGTGACTTGGACGCCGACGCCGCTCGCGCGATCGATCAGTTGCGGCTCGAAGCGCGCGGTCTTGCCTTCGCGCACGAGGCGAAACCAATACAACACCGGCTCGGCCATCGGTTCGATGTCGCCTTTCGGGCCGTGCGCCCACATGCGTTTGCCCACGACGAGATCGGGCAGGCCATCGCCGTCGAGATCGGCCAGATCGAGCGCGTGCGGTTGGGAGAAGGCGACGCCAAATTGCGATTCCTCGGCGCGCGATCCCATGATGGTGTGTTTGCGGAAGGTGATGTTTCCA
>CAYWCK010000499.1:0-3732 GCA_964456685.1 uncultured Bifidobacteriaceae bacterium
CTTTCGTGCATCGGACAACCGGGCGTGGTGAGCGTCATGGTCACCTTCACCAGCGTGCCGGTGATCGCGACGTCGTAAATCAAGCCGAGGTCCACGAGGTTGCAGCCCACTTCGGGGTCAATCACCTGACGCAAGGCATCGAGGACGGCGGGTTCAGTTACCGAAATTGTGTTCATCCTTAGTTAAACGGTTGTGGGTTGCGCCTTGCTCAGGCCGATTGGACTGATTTGCGGTCGCGCGAAGTGCCGCAGCATTTTGACGACGTTTATGATCAAGGTTGCGACGCTAACCAGCAGCAGAGCGCTGCCGAGTCGAACAACCCTTTCACTCGAAAGCAGGATGCCCGTGCTCGTTACCGCGAGTCCGGCGAGAAAACTCCCGTAACCAGCTAACTGAAGCCGGGGAGAATAAAGATCGGCGAGCGCTGGGAGTTTTGCGCGTCCGACGTGCGGGCTGTAAACGCCAAACCAGACGAGGAATGGGATGATTTTGTAGAGCATCCCAATCACGGCGAACGAGACCACGCCGATCAAGCCCAGAAAGCCATAGAGGTTTTCCAGCTGGCCCGTAAATGTGTTCAACGGCAAACCGGGCCACGCGAGCACCAGCGAGAGCTGCGAGAGCGGAAGCAGAAGGCCCACGGCGGTGAGAAAGCTCCTGATGCCCCAATCGAGTGTGGCTCGTTTGCGGGCGCGCAGGATGGCGCGCAACTCGAAGCCGTAAATGACGAGTGCTGCAATGATCGCGCCAGCAAAGAACAGCTTCCACGGACTGCGCAGTAGGATCGTGACGAACGAACCGGCGAGGCCAAGGTTGAGCAGCGCCACCGACGCAACCGCGCGCCGGTGGCTCTGGATCTCGCTCAACACAAACATCGGGATCAAGTTGTAGGAGACACCCACGATCAGCAGCGTGAAGAAGCCCACACCACTCAAGTGAGCATGCGCGTGCATGGCGCTGATTTGATCGAAACGGGCCATGAACGCGCCGAGCGAGCGCAAGCCGGCGACCACGCTTTTGACGCCCGTCGCTGTCGCCAGACCGGAGGTGGATTCGTACGCGCACTTGCCCGCTGCAATCGAAAGTCCCGCGATGATCGTGAGCGTTATCCATCCGAGCGCCCCGCTGACTGCGGTGGCGGTGACGTTCCACTTCGGCACGCGGCGCAGGGTTTGGGCGATGTTCCAGACAAACAGACCCACGCCCACGGCCATGATCGAGCCGAAGTGGCCGACTTGTTTCATGTTCCACGTCCAAAACATCCAAACCATTCCCGCAAAGCCGACCAGATGAAACGCAAACTGCCATTTCGCCAGTCGCTCGCTGTAAAGGCGGGTTTCGAGTGCCACGGGGACAAGTTGATACATCGCGCCCATGACGATGGTGCAGAGAAATCCCAGCGCGAACAGGTGGGTTACGGCAATGACGTACTGGTTGTAATGATAGCTCGCGAGCACGGAGGGTTGCGCCACGAGCCAGGCAACGCCGAGCACAAGCGCGAGCAGACCGGTGACAATAAAGCGGAGCGGAAGCGAGGTGGCCGAGGTGTTCGCAGTTTGGGACGCGGCCGGGATTGCAGAACCGGCCGCGGTGCGCGGCGTATTGCGGGAGGCGACAGAAGCCTCGCGCGCAGCCGCATGTCGGTTTTTCACTTCAGGCGCGTTCGATATGGGTAACGAAACTTCCATCGTTTTGCTCCTCGCTCTTGCCTTGAAAACCACGGGCTTCGAGCATCGGATAAAGGTGAACGGGACGGCGATCGGTGCGCGCGCGCAGCGCGGCATTGGCAGGCAGCGTTGTCAGCGCTTCGAGAATTTTCACCATCGGCTGGGGCGGTTCGAGGCCGCGCGCGTCCACATCCAGAATGGTTGCGGGCTCCGATTCGGAACAACCGCAACCGCAAGCGGAGTGTGCCGCAGATGAATTGGTGGCTGTCGAAGCAGCGGGAGCATCATGAGAAAAGAACACTTCCCAATCGCCTTCGGGTGTGGATTTGGCGCGGTGACCGAGGCCTTTGCGGGCGGCCACTTCATAAAGCGGCAGCGGTTCAAACGGCACGAGCAGGCGGAGTGTTTCATTGGCGCCGACGTTGCCGAGCGCGCTCTGAATTTTGTCGCACGGATGCTGGCCGGAGCGGAAGTCCGGGCGCACGTCCAGCGTGATGATGGTGGATTCGTTCATGTCAATTGGTGTCCGGTTTGGAAAGGGTGAGCAGCATGGAAAATTGTTTGGTGGCCTTCACGGCGTGCGGCAAATGCGGCGGCATGTAGAGGAAGTCGCCCGCCTTGATCAGGTGCGGTTTGCCGGCCAGCGAGAATTCGCATTCCCCGCTGAGCATCTGAATCATGGCGTGCTGGGTCGAGGTGTGTTCGGTCAATTCCTGGCCCTCGGCGAAGCCGAAGAGCACCACGCGCGCAGTGGGCGTGCGCAGGATGGTGCGGCTTACGATGCCATTCGCGGCGTACTTGGTTTCCTCGCTCAGCGAAACAATCTTTTCTTTCGCAGCGTCAATCAGCGGTTTCTCATTCACACCGCCAATATGCCGCGCCCGGTGGCGGCGGGCTTTGACACAGGTCAAAAGGTTGCGGATTGCCGCCGGACGGCGCTGGCTGGATAATCACCACCATTATGTTGACGATGAGCAACACCGTGTTGGTGCTGGTGGACGTGCAGGACAAGCTGGCGCGCTTGATGGATCAGCACGAAAACTTGGTGACGAATTTGCGCAAGCTGGTGCAGGGCGTCCAGGTTCTGGGATTGCCCATCTTGTGGCTGGAGCAAAATCCTGCCGGCCTCGGTCCAACCATTCCGGAACTGGCCGAGTTGTTGGCGGCACAGAAGCCAATCGCGAAACTTAGTTTCAGTTGTTGTGGCGATGAAAATTTTCTCGCGGCCCTGCGCGCCACTGGGCGGCGGCAGGTGCTGCTCGCCGGTATCGAGGCGCACGTGTGCATTTACCAGACGGCCGTGGATCTGCTGAAGCTGGGATACGAAGTCGAGGTGGTGGCGGATGCTGTGTCCTCGCGGGCGTCGGCGAATCGCGAACTCGCCTTGCGCAAGCTCGATCAACTGGGCGTGCATTCGACCTGCGTGGAGATGGCCCTTTTTGAGTTGCTGGGACGCGCCGTCGGTCTCGAATTCAAAGCCATGTTAAAAATAATCAGGTAGCTGAACTTTATTCCAGCTACCTGATGAGCTTCGCTCGGACGCGAAACGAAGGCTAGAAGTTGATTGTCGCTTGCAGGTAGATCCAGTCGGCATCCTTCGATGCCGTGAGTGAATCTTTCACATACGCCCCGCGGAAAAAATGCCCGCAGCCGACTTGAGCCGCCCCGAAGGATTTAATCTGGTAACTCGCGATCAGGTCCAGCTCCGAGCCGACGAAATTATCGTTGGCCGGTTTGAGTCCGTAACCACCGGCTTTACGAGCGGCTCCACTGACGCTGTAGAAATAGTCCGCCGCATCGGCCAGCCAGAACAAGTGATAATCAGCTGTGAGGGTTAGATTCTTGATCGGCTTCGCTGAAGCTGTGAAGCGAACATTGTGAATGTTCTGCCACGAAACAAAATCCATGAAGCCGTAGAATTTGTGATTCGTTGGGAACAAATTATCAAACGTGCCGTGCTTGCTGTCCGCGGGATTGTTGTCGCTCGAGGAATAGTTGTATTCAAGGCCAAGCCGGGGCGTGAAACTGGCGGTCTGCCACGTGTAACCACCGGCGATGTGAGCGG
>CAYWCK010000500.1:0-3716 GCA_964456685.1 uncultured Bifidobacteriaceae bacterium
ACATGTATGTTGCCGGCTCGGAGGAATTCAAACATCACGTCGCGACCTACGGCCCGCAAGCGCAATTCGGCTACAAGGATTTCTTTCAGTCGTTCAAAGCGGACAAATTCGACGCCACCGCGTGGGCCAAGCTGTTCAAGGAAGCGGGAGTGAAATATGTCGTGCCGGTCGCCGAACATCACGATGGCTTTCCGATGTATGACAGCGACCTCACCGATTGGACCGCCAAAAAGCTCGGCCCGCAACGCGACGTCATCGCCGAGCAAGCCAAAGCCTTCCGCAAAGCCGGAATTGTCTTCGGCGCGTCGTCACATCGTGCGGAGCATTGGTTCTTCTTCGAAAACGGCATGTATTTCGACTCGGACGTGCGCGACCCGCGCTTCGCCGACCTCTACGGTCCTGCCGTCAACAAACGCACGTCCGAAGCCCAAGTTGAACCGCCAACGAAAGAATTTCTCGACGACTGGTTGCTGCGCTCCTGCGAGATCGTGGACAAGTATCGCCCGGAAGTTCTCTACTTCGACTGGTGGATCTGCCAGCCGGTATTCCAGCCGTATCTGAAGACATTTGCCGCGTATTACTACAATCGCGGCGTCGAGTGGAAGAAACAGGTCGCCATCAACTTCAAGGAGTGGGAAGGCATCTCGTTCCCGCAGGGGGCCGGCGTGTTCGACATGGAACGCGGCGCCGCGGCGGATATTCAACCGGCGTTTTGGCAGACCTGCACGTCCGTTTCGAGAAACTCCTGGGGTTACATCACCAATCACGATTACAAGGAGACGCGAGAGATCATCCACGACCTCGTGGACATCGTCAGCAAGAACGGAACGATGCTCCTCAACATCGGCCCGAAGGCGGACGGCACGATTCCCGAACGCGAACAGCAAATGCTCCGTGAAATCGGCGCGTGGTTGAAGATCAACGGCGAGTCGATCTACGGCACGCGTCCGTGGGTGAAATTCGGCGAAGGCCCGACGCAAAGCTCGACTGGTTCATTCTCCGACAAAAGTAAAAGGCAGTTCACCGCGGCAGATTTTCGCTTCACGACCAAAGGCAGGACGCTTTATGCGATCGCGTTGGACTGGCCAACAGACGGCCAATGGCTCATCCAGTCGCTGGCCGGGCAAGATGTGAGGAACGTTCAACTTCTCGGCAACTCGGAGAAACTGATCTGGCAATCAAAGCCTGACGGCTTGGCGGTCCGAGCCCCACAGCGTAGGCCCGGCCATTTTGCCTACGCGTTCAAGATCACCACCGCGCGGCGTTGAGACTAGCGCGGCCAGAGCAGTGCCTTTTGCGACATCTCGCGCAGCTTCAGCTTCGCCGGATCAATGACCACGTGCTTGATGCGCTCGCGTTTCCACGTGTAGGTCGTGTGCACAAGCCCGTCGCTGGTCTGAATGACCGCCGGATATGAAAAGCCGTTCGGCGCAACCGGATCGTCCTCCAACACGAGCGCAGCCTGCCACCGCTTGCCGTCGGTGGACACGGCCACGTTCAGGGGGCTGCGGCTCTCGTGGGTGTGATTGTAAACGAGCAATTGCCGGCCATCTTTCAGTGTCACGGCGTCCGTGCCGGCGCTGGAGTTGGGCAAATCGGTCAAAGTCATTTCGCCCCAGGTGCGCCCGCCATCGCGCGACCAGATTTCAAAAAGCAGATTCTGTCGTGTGCGGCCTATCGCTTGCAGATCATTTGGGCCAAAGAAAAGAATGCTGGGTTGGATGGCGCCGATCTTTCTGCCGTCGTTCATCGGCGGCGTAGCCGTCCAGGTCTGCCCGCCATCAGTGGATCGCTCAAAATGAACCCGCCAACCGTCGGCTCCCTCCGTGCTCGTGCCGGAGAGAATGTCGCCGTTTGCGAGCTGGACCGGCTTGTTCTTGATCGGACCGAGGATTCCTTCCGGCAAGCGGCGCGGCTTGGACCAAGTCCGACCTTGATCGTCGGAGGTCGTCAGCATGCCCCACCACGTGCTGGGCGAGGGGCCGACCTTGTAAAACAACAGCAGCGGTTCCGTGCTGGGTTGGAACAACACCGGATTCCAAGTCGGCAACCGGTTTGTGGTAAAGCCGACACCGTTCGCGACCTCGACCGGAGGAGTCCACTGCCCGTTTTGCTGACGCGAAACGTAAATGCAAACATCGGGATGCCGCTCGTGCGTACCGCCAAACCAAGCCGCCACCAGGCCGCTCTTGGTTTCCACAATGGTCGAGGCGTGGCAGGACGGAAACGGCGCCGATTCGTAGATGAATTCCGATTTGACCCAACCCGCCTGGTCAGTGGCGGCGTGGGACAGCGGCTTCAGAATCAAGGCAACCAGAGGGAGCAGGTATTTTAGTTTCATGGGATACGGAGCGGGCGGCGACGGGCGAGCAGGAGTCCACAGCCGATGATCAACAAAGTAGCGGTGGCTGGCTCTGGAACATACGGAGCAAGCGTGCTTGAATCCAACCAACCGACGCTGAAACTGCGCAAACCCGTCGCGCTCGTCCCGATGTCCACCGTGAACAGCGCGCTGGCGGCGGCAATTCCCCCAAGGCTATCAAAGCCAAACTGGAGAATGTTGTTCGGGTCGTACGCGCGAACCTGAACCGTGGCCAGTCCGGATGCCGGCAGCCCCGCGAAGTTGACCAAAGTCGTTGGGAAATATCCGGCCAGCGATCCGGAACCGGTCGTCGCCGCGGCATCGCCGGGCAGCAGCAGATGGCCATCCGTAACAACTCCAGGCGCCGCCCAAAATCTCACCGTGAAACCAGTCAGCGGGGTGCCGGCGTACGACTGAGTGCCCGCGGGAAGATTGGTCGCCGTATTACCGGTCTTGGCGTTTGCCCAGTCACCACCGAAATTAATAAAATCCAATTCCGGGCCAAAAATCGGCGCCTGTAAACCGCCGCTGCGGTTGAGAAAGGTAATTGTTCCTTGCGCCCGACCGAACGCCATCGAAGCCACGAGCAGCGCAAGCAAAGCGAGTCGAGATTTCATAAGGCGACGATGAGACTTTTCGCAGTCGAACTCAAGCCTCACTTCCCGACAAAATGATAATGGCCGCTGCCAAGATTCAGTCCGGCGTTGGTCACGTTCACCAGCTTTCCGTTCTCGGTCACGCGGTTGCGGAACTGAACCGGCAAATGAACGGTCGCCGTGGCGTTCGCCGGAACTTCAATGCGCCAGTCAAACTTGCCACCATCTCGCCGCCATTCGCTTTTGATCAATCCGTAGGGAGAAAGGTGCGAGGCCTTTACCCATTTCAAATCGCCAACCGGATGCGGCTTCATGACGATGTGCTTGAAGCCGGGTTGGGCATCGTCCGGCGCAATGCCCGCGAGAGATTCGTAGAACCACACGACGAGATCGCCGATGAGCATGACGTGGTTGCCGGAGTTCATTGCCGGATCAGCGGTGTTACCGTTCCAAAGTTCCCAAATCGTCGTCGCCCCCTGCTCTACCATGTAGCCCCAGCTCGGATAATCGCGCTGGCTCGCGATGCGATAGGCGAGGTCGGCTCGCCCGTGATCGGAAAGAACGCGGTTCAGGTATTGCCCGCCGATCAAACCGGTACCGATGTGCCCTTTGGTCTCGTTTTCGATCTTGTCCACCAGCCGGTCAAAAACACGTTGCTGGAATTCAGCCGGCACGAGTCCAAATGCCAGTGGTAGAACACAGGCCGTCTGCGAGCCGTTGTCGTATTGCCCCCGCTCGCGATTCAGGAAGCGCGTGTT
>CAYWCK010000501.1:0-3715 GCA_964456685.1 uncultured Bifidobacteriaceae bacterium
AAACTGTAGTCGCATAATGCGTGAGGAAGTTTCACTCCCAACCTCTCCCGCCGGGAGAGGGAGAACGGCGCGCTGCGTCCTGGTCAAGGGCTCGCTGCCAGCGGCTCGCTGACGCCAAAACTTTCAGAAATTGTCCAATGGCGATCCCCCTCCCAGCGGGAGAGGGTAAGGGTGAGGGAGAGCGCTGCGCTTCGGCCAGACGGCCACAGTTTTAATTAAACCGTTATAGCTCCTCAGCGCACGGGCGAGTCCGCGGGGCGATCCACAAGATGCAGCAGGTTGCCTTCGGCATCCTTGAAGAACAGCACGCGCCCGCCGCCGGCGGCCGGTTTGATGGGATCCATGAAGGTCACCCCACGCGCCTCCAGATGCCGGCGCGCGGCTTCAATGGATTCCACGCGCAACGCCAGGTGTCGCCAGCCGGCGAGACCGTTGTCGGCCGTTGCCGGGCTCGCGCCGCTGGCGTGATAAATCTCGAAGGACGCTGTCGCTCCCGGCGGCTGGATGAAGAAGGGCGGCTCGGCCCCGGTCGGCGCGATGCACGCCGCGCCCAGCTTGGCAACATACCAATCCCGCAACGCTGCCGCGTCACGCGCCGGCAGCCCGATGTGTTCGACAGAAAAATTCATGGGGGCAGTATTTCTACAATCTCCGAAAGCGGTTTGCCGTGCAGATCGGAAATGACGGCTTTGCGGCCATACAGGGCGGCCGGCTTTTCCAGTTCCAGCGCCTTGGCCATCAGTTCATCCGGCTCGACCCGCAAAAAGGCCTTCGCCGAGGTCTGATGTCGCACGCCGCATTCACGCAGGATGCTGCCGAGCGGGACTTGTTCCATCAGGATCAGTTCCTGCGCCTCCTCGGGGAACATGCCGAGGTAAATCTTGTTGGCGCCGAACTCGACCGGCTTCTCGTCGTGATCGAGGCGCAACGCGACTTCCCGGAAATAAAATCCGCCCCGCCGGTCGCTGCTGAGGATTTCGAGATGGATCCGTGAGTTGTGAAATCCCTCGAGCGTGGGGGTCATATCGTTGTTGTGCACGAGCAGTTGGCGGTAGGGCTCGGGCACGGTGTCGCCGGGGATCATCTCGATGCGCGGCTGCGGCAGTTTCGCGCGCGAGTAAAACTCGGACAGCGGATACAAAAACGAATCGGGCATAACGTCCTATGCGGTAAATCCTTGGTAGCGCACTTGGGCGGCGCGGTCAAGCGGAGGGATGAAGATCGTGGAACGGCGGCAGCCTGCGGGGAGGACGGTTGGAAGGACGCGGCTTGCCAAAACGAAAGCCGAAGCGTAGAAATTCTCCTCGTTCCAGCGGCACGCAATCCAATCAACGCGCTATGCGAGATTCCATGAACACCGGGGGCCCCCAGCGGCCGGCGGGAGCGGCGGCGCCCGCCCAAGGCTTCACCCTGACCGAACTGCTTGTGGTACTCGCACTATTGGCCGCGCTCACCGCGTTCCTTCTACCGGCGTTGGTGCGGAACGGAACGCAGAACAAGGCGGCGGTGTGCATGAACAATCTGCGGCAGATTTACAACGGCATGATGGTTTATGCGACGGATAACAGGGACACTTTCCACAATTTTAATGGGAGTATTCCAAACGATGGGCAATGGACGCTGAATCCGAGTTCCACGAACATCCTTGCTCCCACTGACGGTCGCGCCTATTGGGGAGTCGCCTACTACACTTACGCCGGCACACCGAGAGAGTGCTTCCGCTGCCCGAGTGCGAAGTTGGTGGACGAGTGGCATGACGATGGGCGTTACTACCCAAATGAATTCTGGATGACTTCGACGTACGGACTTTGCGGATTCTTGATCACACCTTACAACGCAGCTGCAAGTTCGGATTCCGGCCCGCTGAAAACAACGAGCTTCCTAAGTCCCTCGACCGTCATAGTGGCGCAGGACTCTGCGGAGGCGAATATGGAAGGGGCCGATGACTCCCTCGGGGTGTTTCCTGGCACCACCCGAATCTTGACGCAGTGGATTGGAGCAGGTGCCCCGAGCAATTATGGTGGCATGTCGTCCCTCTACGACGGATACCACTTTGATGGCGAATGGTACCGGCATGACCGGAGGAATCAAACGGTTTGGTTGTCTGGCCAAGTCTCAAAGATTCCGTTCACCGGCTACAACGTAGGCATTGACTACCGCTACTATACCGGCGAAAAGCCGGTCATACCGATACCCGGCAACTGAAGTTGAGACGAAAGCGTGCGTCAGGGCACCAGAGTCACCCGGTAGAATTTCTGTTCGGCGAGAACACCCGAATCGTCGAGGCGCGCGGCACTGGCCCCCGTGGCGGTGGTGGCGCCCGGCAAATCCACCCACCCCGCATCGTTGACGTTGGTTTTGAACTGAACGCGATAGGTTTTCCCCGGCACGGCGTTCCAAAGGATGATGGTATTGCCACCGAGGGAGGTGATTGTGACCACGCGAAGACTGGAGCCAGTGTTGGTCGGGTCAGTGCCGGCGAGATACTCCTGAAAATCGGTGTGGCCATCACCATCGAAATCGCCGGAGCCGTCGCGGCCCAAGGTGCCGAAATAAGCCAATTCCCAATCGTCGGGCAATCCGTCGCCATCAGAATCGCCCGCGTCCAGACGCACAACAAACACGTCCCGACCGTTGTTAAAGTCATTCTCGCTGAGATCGGCCGCAAAACTCTGGAAGGCGACCGATCGGCCGTCGGCACCGAGGATCGGCGCGGACGAAACACTGTTTCCCGAGCCCGGGCCGGCGAAATTTCGACTGGCAAGCAGCGTTGCATTCAACACCCGATCCCAGATAAACACGTCCGACCGGCCATTCGCGTCGTGGTCCACCAAATCGCTGGCCCGGCTGACGAACACGACGTAGCGGCCATCGTAAGAGATGACTGGTTTCAGGGAGGAGCCATTGCCGCCGCCGGTGTGACCGAGGTTGGCGCTCACCAGGTTTGTGGCGCCCGTCTGCAGATCGAGCAGGACGATGTCTTTCACCTGGTTCGTGCCGAGCCGCGTCTCCACGGCGATCCACCGCCCGTCCGCGCTCAGGGCGGGAGCGGTGCAATTGCTGCAAACCAGCGAATTGGTCTGGGCGAACAAGTCCCAGAGGAAGACCTGATTGGTTTGCTGGAACAAAACGAAGCGGCTGCCCGGGTTAAAGATGGGGCGGCTGCAATCGCGGTTGAGCCCAACACCATTCGTGTCCTGGCTGATCAAGGTTGTGCTGTTGGCGAGCAGGTCGCGAACGAACAGTTGGAAAAATTGACTGGCAAATGTGTTCGTCACCAAGTCCGTCGCCCGGCTTTGAAAAGCCACCCAGCGGCCGTCGCGGCTGATGACGGGGTTGGTGGAAAAATTATTGGCGCTGTTGGTCCCGAAGCGGTTCACGCTGACCAGAAGATTGCTCACGGCTCCAAGATCGCGCGCGAAGATGTCGGACTTTCCATTCGTGTCGGTCGGGACAAGGTTATTGGCGTCGCTTTGGAAAGCCACCCGGGTTCCATCCCCGCTCAAGGATGGCTGGTAGCAGCGGGCGGTGCCGGCATTGGTGCTGTTCCAGGCACGGCTTGCAAGCCAGTTGGTTGCGGAAAGCAGATCGCGCACATAAACCTGATCCAGCAGCGGGCCGTTGGTGGGGCTTTGGCCGAGGTAGGCGGCGAAACGGCCGCTCGCACTGATAACCGGGAGGCGGGCGACGAGGTTGGTGGGAAAAGGAAGATTCC
>CAYWCK010000502.1:0-3708 GCA_964456685.1 uncultured Bifidobacteriaceae bacterium
GGAAGAAGCCGCCATTGTTAAACTCGTTGCTGATGTTCAACTGGCCGCTCATCCGAAACCAGCCATTGCTTGCCACCCAGGCCGTGCCGTGGACCGTGAGCGTGGCGTTCTGATCAAAACGATTTGAAGCGACCGTGGCCGGGCCGAAACCAAGGAAGAAATTGCTTACCGCCGCTGTCGCGCCGACGGTCACGGTGAAGGCGACGTTGTTCGTGATGTAAGCGTCGTCGCTCGCGCCCGGTACGACATTCGGCGACCAGTTGTTGGTCGTGGCCCAAGTGCCGCCGGCGAGATTGGTCCACACGATGGTGGCCGCCATGCTACGCGGTACGGCGGTCAGGAATAACAACGTCGCAACGCCGGCCGTGACCCAAAAAATTCGCTTCATCATGGTTTTGTCCCCGGTAAATCTGCTGACAAGGCGCGGTTTTATAATTTGGTTCGCGCGTTGGCGCAAGTGGCCAATGCTGCGGATTTGCATCGGGCAATTTCCGGCGTTGCGTCCGCTACGGAAGATTTTGTTGCCACGTTCCGAGGACAGGCCGCACAATCCGCCCGGGCTGCAAACCGCTTTGGAAACCTATGCGCAATCGAATTCATCTTCTCGCCTTCACCATTTTGGCCGCTGCCACGCTGCCGGTCAGTGCCGGCAACCTCAAACCCGTAGCGCTGCGCTGTGAGTACCGCAGCAACCCGCTGGGCATTGACGAAGCTCAGCCGCGGTTGACCTGGCGCGTGGAGTCCGGCGAACGCGGGCAAAAGCAGACAGCTTATCAAATCCTCGTCGCTTCGAACGAGAAGCTGCTCCGAGCAGGCACCGGTGACTTATGGGATAGCGGCAAGATTTCGAGCGATCAGTCGGTCAATATCGTGTATTCCGGAAACCCGCTCGCTTCCCGGCAGCAGTGCTTTTGGAAAGTCTGTGTGTGGGACAAGGATGGTTCAGCGAAATGGAGTGCCCCGGCCGCGTGGACCATGGGGCTGCTTAAGCCGAGTGACTGGTCCGCGGATTACATCAGCCACCGCGACACCACGCCAGTCCACAAGAGCACCAAGGAACTTTTCCTCCCGCCCGCCCGGCAATATCGCAAGGAGTTTACGTCACCTAAACAAGTGAAACGGGCCACGATCTATGCCACGGCGCTCGGCATATACGAGCTTTACCTGAACGGTCAACGCGTCGGTGATGCGCTGTTCGCTCCCGGTTGGACGGATTATCACCAGCGCGCTTACTACTGGACCTACGACGTCACCTCGCAGGTGCGCCGCGGCGGGAACGCGATTGGAGCGTGGCTCGCGGACGGTTGGTATTCCGGCTACATCGGTTTCGGTCTGCTGACCGGCATCGGCACGGAAAAGATCGGCCGCTACACCTATGGCAAAACGCCCGCGCTGATGGTGCAATTGGAAATCGAATACACTGACGGTTCGCGCGAAACGGTCGTGACTGACAAATCGTGGAAGGTCACGGGCGACGGTCCAATTCGCGAAGGCGATTTCCTGATGGGCGAGTTTTACGACGCGCGAAAAGAAACCAAAGGTTGGACCAAAGCAGGCTTCGACGATTCAAAATGGGAGTCCGCCATCCTCGCCAGCGAAAACGGCAGTACGATGGCGACGTTTTACGAGTTTCAAAACCCGGCCTCGGGTAAGGATGTGAAAGTTCAAGGCCGTCCAATTGATCTGGGCTTCAAACGTCCGCCGGTGCTCGAATCGTTTCCGGGCCTGCCGGTGCGCGCGACCGAGGAGATCAAACCGATCGCCATCACTTCGCCGAGCAATGGTGTTTACATCTACAACCTTGGCCAAAATTTTGCCGGCGTGGTGCGGTTCAAAGTAAAAGGTCCGGCCGGCACGACGATTCAGTTGCGCTATGGCGAAATGTTGCACCCGGATGGCCGGTTGATGACCGAGAATCTTCGGAAGGCCCGCGCTATTGACCATTATGTCCTGCGCGGCGATCCGAAGGGTGACGTCTTCCAGCCGCGATTCACGTTCCACGGTTTTCAATACGTCGAAGTCACTGGCTTCCCTGGCAAGCCCGGACTCGACGCCATCACCGGCATCGTGTTGCACAGCGACACGCCGATGGCGAGCGACTTCACTTGCAACGATCCGGTGATCAACCGGCTTTTCAAAAATGTGGTTTGGACCCAGCGCGCAAACTTTCTCGATCTTCCCACGGATTGCCCGCAACGCGACGAGCGCTTCGGCTGGACCGGCGATGCTCAGGTTTATGTCCGCACCGCCACCTTCAACGCCGATTGCGCCGCCTTCTACACGAAGTGGCTGCGCGAGTTGATGGAATCACAGCGGCCCAGCGGCACGTTTCCCGGCTACGCGCCGTATCCTTTCCAGCATGGTTGGGATTTCGGCACGGCCTGGTGTGATGCTGGCGTGATCTGCCCTTGGACGGTTTGGCAAGCTTATGGCGACACGCGCATCATCGAGCGCTGCTGGCCGTACATGGTGAAGTTCATCGAGTGGCGCAAAGCCACGAGCAAGGACTTCCTCGGCATCAACCACGGCAACGACTGGGGCGACTGGCTTTCCTTCGGCGGCAAGACGCCACTGGAGTTTATCGACACCTGCTACTTCGCGCACTCCACCAAGTTGATGGCGGACATGGCTGAAGCCATCGGGAAAAAGAGCGAAGCGGAGGAGTATCGCGAACTACTCGGCAACATCAAGCGCGCCTTCGCCGGGAAATACTTAAAGCCCGACGGCTCGCTGGCGGTGGATACGCAAACCGCGTACGCCCTTTCGCTGTTCGTGGATCTAATTCCCGCCGACCTACGCGTGAAGTCCGGCAAAATCCTCGCCGACAAACTCAGCAAAGGTGAAACCGCCGACAACTCCGGCATGACGACGGGCTTCATTGGCACGCGCCCGTTGCTGCCGGTGTTGAGCAGCGTGGGCGAGCATGATCTGGCCGTGCGCCATTTCCAGAGCCGCAAGTTCCCGTCGTGGGGTTACGAAGTGGAGCAGGGTGCGACGACGATCTGGGAACGCTGGAACAGCTTCACGAAAGACAAGGGTTTCGGCGGCGAGCAAAACGCTTCGATGAATTCATTTGCGCACTACTCATTCGGCGCCGTTTGCGAGTGGATGTTCAGCACGCTGGCCGGCATCGACACGGATGGCGTCGGCTACCAGCACATCATCCTCAAGCCATCACCGGCGAGGCCGGGCAGCAATCCGGCGCGCGAAACCATCAAATGGGTCAAGGCCCATTACGACTCGATTCACGGCCGCATCTCCAGCCAATGGAAGTGCCAAGGGGATCGGTTTGAATTTGAGACGACCATTCCGGCCAATACGACGGCGACGGTTTTCCTGCCGGCAAAAGCAGCCGACGAGGTGAAATTGGACGGCAAGCCTCTGGCCAAGGTCGCAGGCGTAAAATGTCTGCGCGTCGAAGCCGGCCGGGTTGTGCTCAGCGTGCCCGCCGGCAAGTATCGCTTCGTCTCGCGACTGTGAAACCGGCTTCGTCAACGGTGCGGGAGATTTGAGAGGTTGCGCATGGCCGCTGACGTCAACCCCGAGGTTCAGCGACATGTCTTGATGGTTGCCGGCTTGGTTCAAGGGGTCGGCTTCCGACCGCACGTTTTCCGGCTGGCGACGAAGTTTCAGCTTCATGGCTTCGTCCGGAACGAAATCGGCGGCGTGCGCATCGAGGTTCAGGGGTTGCCGGCACGCCTGCAGGAG
>CAYWCK010000503.1:0-3707 GCA_964456685.1 uncultured Bifidobacteriaceae bacterium
ATACATGCATAAACTCAAGATCGCACAGTTCGGCCTCGGGCCGATTGGAATTGAAACGCTTAAATTGGCGGCCACAAAACCGTGGGCGACGATTGTTGGCGGCATCGACATTGACCCGCAGAAGATTGGCAAAAATCTTGGTGACATCACCGGTGTGCCAGGGCTTAAAAAGGCGAAGGTTTATGCTTCACTGGATCAGCTGTTGAAAGCATCCAAGCCGGACGTAATCTTTCACACCGCCGTCTCCAAGATCAAAGCCGCGGTCGCACAGGTCGAACCGATGGCGCGTGCTGGCATCAGCGTCGTCTCGTCGTGCGAAGAATTGCTTTACCCGCCGCTCCGCGAACCCAAACTCGCGAAACGGCTGGACGCCGTCTGCAAAAAGCACGGCGCACGAGTACTCGGCACCGGTGTGAATCCCGGCTTCGTCATGGATGTCATCCCCGTCTGCCTCACGGGTGTTTGCCGCAACGTGCAAGCGATCCACGTGCAACGCGTCGTCAATGCCACCACGCGCCGTGGCCCGCTGCAGAAAAAGATCGGCAGCGGTTTGAAGCCGGCGGAATTCGAGCGCTTGTTCAAGGAAGGAAAAGCCGGTCACGCCGGACTCAAAGATTCTGCCGCGCTGATTGCGCATTGCCTCGGTTGGAAAATCACCAGCCTGACGGAAACTTGCGAAGCGGTGGTGGCGGATCACGATATCAAGACGCCGCACGTTGAAGTGAAGAAAGGTCAGTGCTGCGGCCTGCACCAATACGGCGAGGCGAAGGTGAACGGCAAAGTCGTGCTGACGCTCGATCTCAAGATGTATCTCGACGCGCCCAATCCACACGACGCCACGCAGATCATCGGCGAGCCCGGCTTGAACTTGCGCCTCGATGGCGGCGTGGCCGGTGATGCCGCCACGGTTGCCTCGCTCGTCAACGCCGCACCGCGCGTGCTGAAAGCCCAGCCCGGCCTGTTGTTGATGACTGATATTGGCGTGCCCAGTTTTGCGTGAAGTCCTCGAAAGGAGTTCAAAGAAATTGCCTGGCCTGGTTGGTCTGCCTATGGGCCGCGAGCGTCATGGCGGCCACGCCTGACCCGCAATTTTCCGAGACTTTGCTCGAGGTGATTGGCGCGCAGTTCGCGAAATGGGATGCCGATGGCAATGGTGTTCTCGGGATGAGCGAACTCGATGCGCTCGCTGCAAATCCGCAGATCACTGGCACGAATGCCGCCTTGGCGGCCGCCCTCAAGCGCACCACGCGCAGTCCCAAATATCGGCCGCCGGTGCTGACCTTGGTGAACATCCAACTCCTCATCACCAACACGCCGGCCACCAATCAGCCTGACCTCAAGCGTCTGTTCCGCGATGGGATTCGGAACTTGCTGAGCGCGACCAACCGAACGATGTTCCCCGCCGCGCCCAAGCTGGAAACCATTCATCAGGGCAAATTGGGCAATTGCTTCTGTCTCGCGCCACTGGGAGCGATGTTGCACCGCAATCCCGATCAAGTTAGCTCCTTGTTCGCACCGCAGCCGAACGGGAACGTGCGGGTGACCCTCGGCAAGCGAACCGTTGAGGTGACGCCGCCGACCGACACAGAAATCGCGATGACGTCTTCCAACGAGAGCCAGGGCATCTGGGTGAATGTTTACGAAAAAGCCCTCGGACAAATGCGATTCGATATCAAGCCGGCAGATCAACGCACGAATTCCGCTTTGGATACCATTGCCCGCGGCGGTTCTGCCGGCACAATTCTCTCCTTTATCACCGGCAACGAGATCACCCGCTTTTTGTTCAAGTTCGCTACCGATCCCAAAACCACCGCCGGACAACGCGAGAAAACAATTTCCGATCTGCGTCGCCAACTTACTGCCGCCGTCAGGGAGAAGCGCCTGATGACCTGCGGTACCGTCAAACCTACCACGCCAGGTCTCACGGCCAACCATGCTTACGCCGTACTCGGTTACGACGTCGCCACTGATCGTGTGACTTTATGGAATCCCCACGGAGGCCAATTCAAACCCAAAGGCAATCCCAGTCTCACCACGGGCTATCCGATGAAGGACGGCATCCTCGACATTCCGCTCCTAGATTTTGTGAGGCAGTTCAGCGGGATGTCGTTTGAACAAACCAAGGCCACTGCTTCCGCTCCGCGACGTCAACGCGGGTGAGTTAAGGATCGGATTAGCTACGGCGGTGAGCAATCAGCTGAAAGCCCATTCCATTCACACGCAGAGGATCGTCAATTTCTTCGGACCGTGCGCGCCAAGGACAAGAATGCGCTCAATATCGCCCGTGCGACTCGGACCGGTAATAAAGGAAATCATGCTGGGAAACTTGTCGCCGTGCTTCTTCTTGACGAACGCCATCGCTGCGGGCAGATCCGGCAGCAGCTGTTCGCGGCGTGCAATCACGACGTGATGCGGCGGCAAACAGGAAAGCGCCCGCCCCCCCGCCGTCCGGCTCGTTACCACAACCGTGCCTGTCTGAGCCACCAACGCATCGCACTCGCTGATGCCCACGTCGCACTTCTCCAATTCGTGTTTGTCGTAGCCGTCGTCCGTGACCAGCAACGGCAGCCCCAAACCCGTCGCTTGTGGCTCAGCGAAAGCGCCGCGATGCGTCGCCACGCGCTGCCACTTTTCCGTGTCGCGCAGCGCCCGCAACTCGGCCGTCAGCTCGCTCGCATTTTTCAGAAGCTTGAAGGTCGCCCGCAACTCGGCCGCCGTTTTCGCAAAGAGCGCGAACTGTTCCTCGACGGTTGCGCCGACGGTCGGCATCACGCCGCGATGTTCCGCCACGCTGGGCAGGCCTTTTCCATGGTGGGCGTGAGCCTTGAGGGTCAACGCTTCTTTGATCCGGGCAAAAATGTTTTCGCGCTCGCTCATCTTGATTTGTAGCAACCGACGTAAGCAGGCTCTAACTGAATGGTGTCACCACCACACTCACCCTGCCCCTCTCGCCCAGGAAAGGGAACAGCGTGCGAGCACTCGCGGAAATTTCTAATCGCTTCACGCGAATCCAGTCGCAGGTCCACGAGTGAGGCGGCGAACGATTCTCCCTCTCCCCGGGGGAGAGGGCCGGGGTGAGGGCGAGCGTTGAACAAACTTTTGACTGGAACTGCCTTCATTGTTCCCGCTCCTTCATCCATTCCCGGAAACTCTGTGGCGCAATCGGCGGCAACTCGCGCGTCTTCGTCCACGCCTGCGCGGGATCAAGCGCGCCGCCTTTCACCAAGCCGTGGAACATCTGCCCAAAGCGACCCAGCTTTGTCGTGAGTTTCCAAAGCGTTGGACTATTCGCCACGGGAGCGAACAGTTTGAACGCCAGCTTCTGGAAAAAGCTTGGCTTGCCGGTCGTGGGCGCGGCGGCATTGCGACGGTTCTGCAGCAGATGATGATGCAAATCAATCTTCACCGGGCACGTCTCGGTGCAAGCGCCGCACAGCGACGACGCGTAACTCAAGTGTTTCCAATCTTGCAAACCGCGCAGATGCGGCGTGATGACCGACCCGATCGGTCCGCCATAAACCGTGCCGTAAGTGTGGCCGCCGACATTGCGGAAGATCGGGCAGACGTTCAGACACGCGCCGCAGCGGATGCAGCCGAGCGCATCGCGTTGCTCCGCATCCGCCAGCAACAGCGTGCGCCGGTTGTCGAGCAGCACGACGTGATATTCTTCCGGGCCGTCCGCTTCGCCCGGCTGCCGCGGCCCGCCA
>CAYWCK010000504.1:0-3703 GCA_964456685.1 uncultured Bifidobacteriaceae bacterium
AGACGCTTGATCCCGTCCCGTGCGAAGGCGCGAGCAAAGGCGGCTTTTGCGTGAAACCGCATCTGACATTTGCCGATTGCCCCGAGCAACTCGACCTGCTGCTCGTTCCAGGTGGATTGACCGGCACATTCGCCGCGATTGAAGACAAGGCCACAATCAAGTTTCTGCAAAGCCGCGCCGCGAAAACCAAACTCGTCGGCAGCGTTTGCACCGGTTCAATCGTGCTGGGTGCGGCGGGCTTGCTCAAAGGTCGCAAAGCCACCAGCCACTGGCAGATGCTCGAGGTGCTCAAAACAGTTGGGGCTACACCGGTAGCCGAGCGCATTGTGTTCGACGGCACGGATCGCGTGACGGCGGCGGGCGTGAGCGCGGGGCTGGATTTGGGCTTGGAACTCGTGCGCCGTTATCGGGGCGACTTCTACGCAAAAGGAATGCAACTCCTCGGCGAATACGATCCGCATCCCGCTTTCCCCACCGGCGGCAATCCCAAGACCGCGGACCCGACGGCGGTGAATATGCTGAACGCCATGCACGCGCCCTTGCTGGATCGTTTCAAGCAATCCATTGCCCTGGCGGGCACGAAGTAGCTGCCGGCTGCCATGACTTGCGTCTCCTGCATCGCGCTCGCTGCCGCGCTGACCTCCCTGCTGGTCGGCGCGCCGATTAGTTGTTCCAGCCAGGAAGCCGCCAGGTCGCCGCCGTGAAGTTTTGCGGTCGCCGGACCAAGCGCCCGCGCGATCCGGCCGGAGCAACTTGGATCATTAACCTGTGAGAATGTTCTCAATGGAACAAACTTCAAACTGTGGCCGGGAAGGCAATTTACGTTGTGAAGAAGACATAATCTGCAAAGGTCGTGCCCGTCGAAATTGCCAACCTTTGAGAAATTGAACCATGCGGCGCTGGGTGAAAATTGGCACAGTTCTGTTGTTGGTCCTGACCTTGGGCCTGCAATGGGTATTGCTGCAAACCATCGCCTGGACCGGAATGATCATCTCCTACTCGCAGGAGAATTCCTTCAGCGAGGCGTTAAGCATGACGTTTGACGGAGAACATCCCTGCTGCCTCTGCAAAGCGATCAAACAAGGCCGCGCTGCGGAGAAGCAGCAGGAGAAGCTCGCGCCCACGAACAAGCTGACGCCCGCGATCATCTGGCAGTCGCCTTTCTATTGCTTCGACTCCGAGCGCGGAATGATTTCCTCAGTTGACGAATTCTTCCCGCAGCTCAGTAACTCTCCACCGAAGCCGCCGCCTCGCGGCGACTCACTTCCCCTTTCGCTGAAGGCTTGAACGCTTCGGCTGCTGTTGGCAGCCAGGCCGACAGTTCTTCAATCCACTCCAATTAAATTCCGGTCGGTTGCGACAACGCAGCAGGGTTGCTCCGTTGCGCCGGACTCCGTTGGGAGCATCGCGGCCAAAACCTTTGAAATTCGACAACTTGATTTGCAGATTATGAATAAACTATCCGTATTGTTGAGCGCAGCCGTTCTGTCGCTCGTTACGTTCCATGCCTCAGCGGCGACGCTGACCAATGTTCCCATGCAAGGCGGCATGGCCATGCCGATGGTGGCGTACAGCGCCACCGACGGCAAAATCCACGTCATGATGCCCATGGAAGTACCGGCCCTGACGCCGTTGCTCGTGAGCAATCCGACCGACAACTTCGACCCGGCTGATCCGTGGTTTGATTCTGTGGACCCGTCGCGGCAAGGCGCATCGTTCAGCCGGCGTTACGGATTCATGATGGACGCGATGACCGATCCACTACCGGCGAACACGCAGATGTGGATTCGCAAGGTCTCCGGTGCAGCGGAACTCAAGGCGTATCGCTACAAGGACACCGCGCCGAAGGCCTGGCAGCCAATCTTTGGCACTGACGGCGTCACGAATGCGCTCTACTGGAATGGCATGATGTTCCATCCGGCGTTCACCGCACCTCCGGGCACGAACAACTTGAGCGCCACGTTCGAACTCTATCTGCTCAACACCACCACCGGAATCGAAGTTCCGAATTCCAGCAGCGGATTGCTGGTCTTCGACTGGACCAACCTTTCCGACGGCCGTCCATCACTGAGTCTGGCCCAGAAGATCACCGTGGCTTGGCCCGTCAGCACCGCCACAAACTGGGTGCTCGAATCAGCCACCACCGCGAATGCGTCCGCGTGGACGACAGTGACGAACTCACCGATCGTTGTGGACGGCAAGCCGTGTGTCGTGCTCGAAATTAGTGGCGCCGCACAGTTCTTTCGCATGCGCTACCTGCCGTGAACAATCCCGCCACAGGGAATTCCAGAGCCGGCTTCACGTTGATCGAGTTGCTCGTGGTGATTGCCATCATCGCGATCCTCGCGGCGTTATTGCTCCCGACTTTGTCCCGCGCCAAAGCAACCGCCCGCGCAAGCCAATGTCTGAGCCAAATGCGGCAGCTTGGCTTCGCGGTGCGGCTTTACGCGGACGAGAACGAAGACGCCTTCCCACGCAGCCTGCATTCGGCGTTTGCCCACCAAGAACTGCCGTGGGAGCGGAGTATCGCGCCGCAACTCGGCTCAAGCACCACCGCGTGGACGAATTTGTTGGCGCGCATCTACCATTGCCCTGCCGACAAACGCACCACGCCGTGGAGCTACGGCTTCAACGTGTACTACGAACTGGGTGAAGACGACGATTACACCGGCAAACCAGACACATGGCGGCGGGTGGCGCAAGTGCGTCGCCCGTCGGCCACCATTCTCTTTGCCGAGAACAACAGCAGTGCCGATCACTTGATGGCGCACTTCTGGTTTGCGGTCGCGGACACCTCGGACCTCGCCTCTGGTCGGCATCAAGCCCGGGCGAACTACACCTTCGCCGACGGTCACGCCCGCGTGCTGCAACGGAACCTCGTCTTCGATCCACCGCAAATCGACCTATGGAATCCTTCGTTGGCGAGGTAGGTTTCCCTGGTCATCATCGCACTTGACCCGCGACAGCCTCATGAGGCGACAATAGAAGAAGTGGACGCAAACGAAACAGAGAATCAGACCAAACTGACGAGCCGGGAGTTTTTCTCCATGCTGGGCCTCGGGCTCGGCATCGCGGGCATCTGTGCAGCCGTCGCGTTTGCCCCGGGAGCGAAGCCTGGCTCTGCGCCTCCGGGCCCAACCGCCGTCGTCCCGCCGCGCCACTTGGTGTCGTTCAACCTCATGGACCGAACCGGTCGGACGGTGACGGACGCGGAACTGGCGGGAAAGTTTCTCGTCGTTAATTTTGCTTTCACCAGTTGCTCCTTGAGTTGCCGGGCAGTGAATGACCGCATGGCCGAGATTCAACGTCTGATTGGTGAAGCGCCGGATATCCGCCTGCTCTCGCTCTCGGTTGACCCGCGAACCGACACCCCCACCGCGTTGAGCAAGTTCGCGGACAGCTTTGGCGCGGATACCAACCGCTGGCTTTTTCTCACGGGGGACAAAAATGAAATGTATCGCCTGATCGAAACCAGTTTCATCTCGCGCACACCTGAACTGACCGGCCTCGTCCCGGGTGGCTTCGCGCACACAGACAGCATAATGCTCGTGGACCCGCGCGGCCGGGTCTGGGCTTCATTCAACGGATTGAAAACGAACGTAGCCCAATCTGTTGTGGAGGAAATCCATAGTCGTCGCCAAGCGAAGTGAGGTTTCAACCAAAGTTTGCCTCTCGTCTTGATTTTCAGTAGAAACTTTCAGTC
>CAYWCK010000505.1:0-3692 GCA_964456685.1 uncultured Bifidobacteriaceae bacterium
CCAACCTTCCACCGGTATTTCGCACCTGCAATCGTTACTGGCCCGGCCGGACCGACCGGCGGAGCGGGCCGCGGAATGGTTGGGCCTGATCGCCGCGTGGCAGATCGAACGGTTGCACCTGCCGGAAGCCGGCAGCGCAACCTTGCGCCGCATCTTGGAGGAGTTTCCCGATTCACCCACCGCGCGTGCGGCGCAACGCCGCCTGCAACATCTCGACGGCGAGGCGAAGCTGGCTCAGGCGCGCGCCGCGAAACCACCGCCAATTCGCATCCGCATTGATCCGGGGAATTCCACTCCCGCGTAGCGGCGTCTCGGTAGAGCGCCGCCGTTCTCGGATTTGGGAAGAGTGCGGCGGTTTACCAACCGCCGCTACGCGCGCTTCATCAATTTGTCCAACCGCTCGCGATAGTTGCGGCTCATGGAAAGTTTTGCGCCGCTGAGCAGCAGCACCGAGTAATCGCCGTAGAACAGCGGCTGGAATTCCTTCACGCGATCCAGGTTCACGAGTGCCGAACGGCTCACGCGCATGAATTTTTCCGCCGGCAACTGCGCTTCGAGGCTCGCGAGTGTTTCGCGGACGTAATGCGACTCGTTGCCGCAATGGATGCGCACGTAATTGCCGTCCGCCTCCAGCCAGTCAATCGTCTCCGTGCGCACGAACACTACTTTGCCATCCTGTTTGAAAACCAGCCGGTCGTTTTGTTTCGTGCCGGCGCGGAGGTCGGCGAGCAATTCTGCGAGACGTTGCTCCGTGGGCGCGGGTTGCGCGCGGCGCAACCGGGCGCGCACCTGCTCGAGCGCCTGTTTGAACCGCTCACGGTCAAACGGCTTGAGCAGGTAATCAATGGCGTGAACCGCGAACGCCTTGAGCGCGTATTGATCGTAGGCGGTGCAGAAGATGATGAACGGCACGGGCACGCCGCTCTCGCGCAGTTGCGCGCAGACATCGAAGCCGGTGACCCGCGGCATCTGGATGTCGAGGAAGACGAGATCAGGCGGCTCGCGGCGGATGGCTTCGAGCGCCTCGCGGCCATTGGCGCACTCGCCGACGAGCGCGAAGTCCGGCTCGTCCTTGAGCGCGTGCCGGATGCGCGCCCGGGCGTGGGCTTCGTCGTCAACGATGAGTGTGCGGATGTTCATGGGGTGAATCGGAGCGGGTTACTGTTTTGCCTGTGCTTCCTGCAGAGCAATGCGCGCTCTCCGCTGAACATACTCCGTGTTATCTGTTAGGAAACGTCTGAGCAAAGCGACTGCTTTTGCTGATCCTTCCTTTCCCAAAAGCACAGCAACCTGCCAGCGTGCGTCTGAATCTGGGTATCCGAAGGCAACCTGTGCGAGTTGAATAACCGCGTCTGGAAACTGCCCCAACGTCTCCATGATGCGCTCGTCTTCATTATCGCGAGCGAGGGCATAAAGTAGTAGTTCCAATTCCGCGCTGGATAATTTCCTTCGTTCCGTCGCCCGAAGGAAACCCTCAATTGCCTCGTAGAGATTCGCCCAGTCAGGATAGTCGCATTCCCACTCGGCGTCCGCGTGGATATGCGCTCCAGATGCGCCCTCTTTGAGGCGGATCTCGGCCCACGTGCGAAACTTGGCGATTTCCCGAGAAAGTGTGTTCATGCGCGTTGGCAACACTTCGGCTTCACCGCCGCCGGCACCGGCAGCCCGGCCTTGCTCGCTTCCGTCGCCGACATCACGACCACCTGCGACGCATCAAGCTGGCGTGATGAGCGGCACATTTGGAAAATAAGTGCGATAGCGCGCCGCGTCCCGCGTGACGAGCGTATGGCCTTCGACTTCCGCGTGAGCGCCGATGTAGAAATCCGGCAGCGGCGAGGTCTTCGTTCCGCCGCTCCGCCGATATTTCAAGAACGCCTGCGCTGCGATCCATCCGGCGGCGTAAGGCAAAGGCAACCGTTGGAAGACTGCGGCATCAAGCCATCGCTCCAGGTCGGCCGCACTCGCGAATGCCGGAGCGAGTTCGGCGTAGATGATCGGGTTGATGGGAATCGGCCCTTGCGCGGCGGCGGTGCGGAACTCGTTTTCCGACCACGAAAGCCAGACCGGATCGGCGGTCGCGATGTCCAGCAGGACGTTGGTGTCAAAGAGGATCATTCCTCGCCGCGCGTGAGACTCATGACCTTGGCCGTGGTTTCACCGGGCCGGGCCGCACCGCGCGCACGTTGCAACCAGCTTTCCACGGGCGGCGGCGTGGCGCGCTGCACGCGATGCCGCTCCAACCAGCCGGCGAGTTCATCCACCTGCCTCGCGGGCAATTGTTCGATGGCTTTCTCGATTTCAGCAACGGTGCTCATGCGTGGAATCTAGCATTTCCGATTCGGGAACGGCAAGGGTCGAAGCCGGCTCGTCCTTGAGTGCGTGCCGGATGCGCGCCCGGGCGTGGGCTTCGTCGTCAACGATGAGGGTGCGGATCGGAAGCATTGCCGAGCTCTTCTGTTGGCGCGGGATAGTTCAACACCCGCAGTGTGTGAAAGTATTTCTCAAGCGCTGACTCGTCGAAGTCACCGACTCGCGAATCCAGAACGGCCACCACGCAACCTCCAGGCACATCCAACGCATAATCCAACCGCTTGAACTTCGGAGATTCCATTTGCGAAATGCACCTTATACCCGAAACCTCACCAAACTGAACTTCGGCTACCGACATGCCGCTCCCGGCAATAATAGGGCGGCTCTTGGCATCATCCCGAAACTGCCCCGCGCTTCGGTGCATCTCCTCGCGGTGTGAAGGGCATAAACAAAGAAGCAGCCGGCGCCACTTCACGGTCCAGCCCCCATTCTCCTTAATCACTTTCGCGCCGGCCGGCAACTCCATGCTTACCTCACCTCGCTCCGGTGGCCCTTGCGGCTGTTCGATTAGCAGGATGTCCAAGGCATCGGGTAGTATTGGAAGTATGAAATGCAGGCGCGGGTCCGCCTCGGAGTTGGACAACCAATGTTCTAACTCGACCGCATCTTCACGCAACGCGGTGCGAGCATCGTCACCAGCCAATCCTTTGACTCGCTTGCGAACAACCCGCTGCAGTACAGAGAGGTCCGCGCCCTCGTGAATATCATCAGGGTCGAGCTTGGCCAGTTGCTTCCGCACAGGCTCAAGGTAGCGAAGCCGAGATGGGAGTATGTCTTGCATTCGATGGTGGCTTAACAACAGTTTGGTTTCGCCGCCGCCGTGGGCAGCGGGAGCCCGGCCTTGCCCGCTTCCGTCGCCGACATGACAACCGCCTGCGGCGCTTGCGCGCGCGGAATCGTGCAGCAAGGGATGCGGAGACGCGCTTCCACGCCGCCGCCGGTGGCGTTGCCCAGCGTGAATTCCTGCGCCTCGCCGTAAAGTTGCGCCAGTCGCGAGCGGACATTCTTCAGCCCGATACCTTCACGTCCGTTGCTGCCGCTCGCGGCGCTCAAGCCAATGCCATTGTCGCGCACTGCCATTTCCAATGTGTCGCCGTTTGTCAGGCGTGCACTGATTTCGATCCGGCCGGCTTCCTCGCGCGGCATGATGCCGTGGCGTAGAGCGTTCTCGACGAGCGGCTGGAGAATCAGGTGCGGCACGAACAAATCGTTCGCTTTCGTTTCGATGTCGAAGCTCACCGTGAGCCGGTCGGCGAAGCGCATCTGCTCGATTTCGAGATAGCTCTTGAGGAACTCGATCTCCTCGCGCAACGGCACTTCCT
>CAYWCK010000506.1:0-3692 GCA_964456685.1 uncultured Bifidobacteriaceae bacterium
GCGTTTGCCTCGGCACGCTCACCCCGGAGACCTACGCCGAGTTGCACGCGGCGGGGGCGAGCATTTACATCATGAAGTTCGAAGTCGCCGACGCCGCCGACTACGAACGCTTGGAAGCACCCGGCACATTGAACCAACGCCTGGAACATATCCGGCATCTGGCGCGCACGGGTTGGAATGTCAGCTCCGGTTTCATCAGCGGGCTGCCCGGACAAACCGCACAGGCTGTGCTAAACAACCTCACGCTCGCCGACCAGCTGCCACTGCATGGTTGTAGCGTGAGTCCGTTCGTGCCTGGCGAGGCAACTCCCCTCGCGCAGTTTTCGGTCTCGGAGGCGAGCTGGACTTTGAACTCGATGGCGATGATGCGGCTGATGCGACCGGCGTGGGTGATTCCCGCCGTGAGTGCATTGAATCTCGCCGCCAAGGACGGTTACCGCCGCGGCCTGCGCGCCGGCGCGAATCTGGTGACGATGAACCTCACGCCCGACGATCTGCGCGAGGACTACGTCATCTACAAACGCGAGCGCTTCATCATGACTGAAGCGCGGGTATTGGAAGCCGTGACCGCCGAGGGCTTGGTGCCGTCCAAGTTGGGTCTCGCGGAACACTACCGGCGGACCGCCCAATCCTGCGCGACGCCAGCGGGTCTGCCAGCCTGAAACCGGCGTGCTTTTCCCCCGTCCTAAATCCACCGCTCCGCCCGCCCGCGTCGTCGTGACCGGCGCCGGGATCATCACGGCGCTCGGCAACGGCTGGAGCGTGAACGCCGACGGCTTTCGCACGGGCCGCGTCGCGATCCGGGGCGTCACATTGTTCGACGTCTCGCGGCAGCGGACGAAACTTGCGGCGGAGGCGGATTTATCCATCGCCTTGCCGCCTACCTCGCTGACGGCGAAACAAGTGAAGCGCCTCGATCGTGGCGCAAAATTGCTGCTGCATGCGGCCGCCGAGGCTTGGAATACGGCGGGCTGGCATACAGCAGAAGGTCTTCCGCTCGCGTTGGGCACCACCAGCGGCGGGATGAATTTTGGTGAGACATTTCTGCGCCAAGCGGTTCAGACTCCGTCCTCGGACCGCGGCCAGCCCACGCGCATTGTCCATTATCACGCGCAGCAGCAGGCCTTGAACCTCTGCAACGCTTTCCGCTTTCACGGTCCGATCACCATCATCGCCAACGCCTGCGCTTCGGGAGCGAACGCCATTGGCCACGGCTTCGATCTCGTTCGCACGCATCAGGCCGAGCGCGTCTTTGCCGGCGGTTACGATGCCCTTTGCCAGATGACCTTCGCCGGTTTCGATTCGCTCCAAGCCATGTCGCCTTCACCCTGCCGGCCGTTCGATGCCCGGCGCGATGGCCTTTCGCTCGGCGAAGGCGCCGCCATGCTGGCGTTGGAATCGTTGGACTCCGCGCGCAGCCGCGGGGCGGAAATTCTGGGCGAAATCATTGGTTACGGCGCTGTGACCGACACGCATCACCTGACGCAACCGCACCCGCAAGGCGACGCCGCGCACGCCGCCATGAACGCCGCCTGTCACCATGCAGGCCTCACGCCCGCGGAAGTGGATTACGTGAATGCTCACGGCACCGCCACGCCGCAGAATGACGCCACCGAAACGGCTGCGATCCACCGTTGGGCCGGTGAGCGGGCGAGCACCTTGCCGGTGAGTTCCACGAAGGCGAGCATCGGCCATCTGCTCGGCGGGGCTGGCGCGGTCGAGGCCGTGATCTGTCTCATGGCGCTGCGCGGACAATGGCTGCCGCCGCAAACAGGAATGGGCGAGGCTGATCCCGCGTGCCGTTTCGAAATCGTGCGCAAGCCGACGGATGGCAAAGTTGAGGTCGTGCTTTCCAACTCCTTTGGCTTTGGCGGCGCGAATGCCAGTCTGGTGCTGCGGAGGTGGGCATGAACGAAATTTTCGTGCATGGGCTGGGCGCGGTTTCACCCGCTGGCTGGACCGTGACAGAGTTGCTGGCCGCTGTGGAAGCAAACGCTCAGCTCGCCCCGTCCGAACTGGTCACCCCCGGCAAGACCCGCCCCGTCCGCGTACGGGCCGTGCCGCCGCCCAAACAACGACCGGCTTTTCTCGCGCATCCGCGTCTGCGGAGGGCCAGTCCATGCAGCCAACACCTGGTCGCCGCCGCCCTGGAGGCTTTGGGCGAGGACGCCGCGGCGGTTCAAGCCGGGAAACTTCAATTGGGGATCGTGGCCTGCACGATGGCCGGTGGCGTGGCGTACTCCCGGCGTTTTTACGAGGAAGCCATGCGCGATCCCGGCACCGCCAGCCCGCTCATTTTCCCGGAAACGGTTTTCAACGCCCCGGCCAGTCACCTCGCAGCCTACTTGAACTCGTCTGCCATCAACTATTCGCTCGTCGGTGACGATGGCACCTTCGTCAACGGCCTGGCGCTGGGCGCCGAATGGCTGGCGCAGGACCGCGTGGAGGGCTGCATCATCATCGGCGTCGAAGAACTGGATTGGGTCGTTGCGGAAGCGGCTCGTCTGTTCAACGCCAAAACAATCCTCAGCGCCGGCGCCGGCGCGGTTTATTTGAAACGCGGCCAACCGCGCGTCGGCGACGTCCAGCAATCGATCGTGGCATTGGACGCGATCAGCGATCCCTTTCTGTTCACGAGCCAACAATCGCGCACCGCCGCCGCCCGGCGCATGCGGCAGCAATTCCCCGGAGCGAGTGACACCGAAGCGCTTTGCTGGGGTCAGCAGGATGTGGCCGACGTGGACGAACCGGAATGCGCGGCGTGGTCGGATTGGACTCGTCCGCGGCTCGCGCCGAAACGCCTGCTCGGCGAAGCATTCGTGGCTTCCGCTGCGTGGCAATGTGTGGCAGCCTGCGCCGCGTTGCAGGCCGGCAGGTATTCCGCCGTCAATGTGAGCATTGTCGGCGCGAATGAACAGGCGATCGGTGCCCGGTTCGTTCGCGCGACCAATTAAGAGCCATGAATCAGCGGGTCATTCTCATCACCGGTGGCAACGGCGCCCTGGGCCGTTCCATTGCCACCGCCTTCCTCGCGGAGTCAAACGCCAATACTGTCTGGCTGGGTGTGCATCAGCGCCGGGAAGCGGCGGACGCACTTGCCGGCGCGAGCAGCGGACGCTGCCGGGTGGTGTCGCTCGACGTGACTTCGCCGGAGTCCTGGCAACAAGCCGCGCAGCAGGTTCTCGCCGTGCACCAGCGGCTCGATGTGCTCGTGAATAATGCCGGTGCGCATGCCGACGCGTTGCTCGCCACCATGAAACCCGAGACGTGGCGCGGCGTGCTGGACGTAAATCTGAACGGCGTCTTCCACGGTTGCCAGACGGTATTACCAACCATGATCAGCCAACGGACCGGCCGCATCGTGAACGTCGCCTCGCTCAGCGCACTGCTGGCACCGGCCGGCCAGACCAATTATGCCGCAGCCAAGGCCGGCGTGGTGGCGCTCACGCAATCACTCGCCAAGGAAGTGGCGCGGATTGGCATCACCGTAAATGCGATCTGCCCGGGTTACGTGGATACCGACGCCCTCGCCGGCATGGGCGACGAGGAACGCAAGACCGCGCTGCAGCGAATTCCCATGCGGCGGTTCGGCCGGCCCGAAGAAGTGGCGGCCGCGGTACGTTTTCTGGCTTGCGCGGAGGCGGGCTACATCACAGGCTGCGCTCTCAAAATTGACGGCGGAATTTATTGAT
>CAYWCK010000507.1:0-3680 GCA_964456685.1 uncultured Bifidobacteriaceae bacterium
AGGAGACTGAAGGCGACTTCCTGGGCGGGTGCGACTTCGCGATGGAGGACGCCGCAAAACATACCCACGACCTGGCTCGAGATCGCCAGCGAGTGCAACAAGGCGCGCTCCCCATCCTCACCACCGGCTGGCTGGAGAAAAACCGGACCGCATTGCCGCAGCGCGAAGGCGAAGCGACCGGCTTTGATGGCGCGATTCACGGTAGCTTGCAAACCCGGGCGATTGGCCGCCGGCGCGGCGACGAGCAATTCAAAGTTGAGATCTTTCGGTTCCACCAGCCAGAAGCCGAGCGAACTGAACAGATTCAATCCCGCAATGTAACGGTAGCTGACCTCAAGGATGCCGCTGTTGCTGTCCTGCCCATGCATGTCACGGCGGAAATGTTCCAGCGCGGAAAACAAGGCGAGCAATTCGCGCCGCGCATCGAGTTGTCCGAGTTTCCCCAAGCCGCTGCGCAGGAAATCAGGATAGACGGATTCGAATTGCGCGTTCATGGGTTACGCCACCAGGAAGGCCGCCTCCACCGCCTCCATTTGCTCGTCAATCGCGGCGGCCAGCGAAGTCAGCCCCGCCGGCGTCAAACCGAGTAAATCCCACGCGCGCGAATCCACCGGCGGAACAAATTGTTCGCCCGAGGTACCGATTTGCATGGCGCTGACGAGGTAATCCGCGAAGTGGACCACAATGGACTCCAACGAAGGTATCACGCCGGGCATGACTTCGTGATGGTGGCCGATCGCTTGAAGGATGAAATCAGGAAATTTCCAGTGGCGCAGCAAAGCATGTACGATCGCTTGATGATCGTAGCCCAGCACCTCCCGCTCGGCCTCCTGCAAGAGGATTCCACCGCTGCGGTATCGCTCCACGACTTTGCGGGCGAGTTCCGGGGCTTGCATTAGCAACACCAGCCGGCCGACGTCATGCAGCAATCCGGCGACAAAGAACTTTTCCGATTTGGGCAAGCGCTTCTCCATCGCCAGCAAACGGGCGGCGATGCCGCAAGCCAGGCTGTGACGCCAGAAGGATTCCATGTCGAGGAAGTCCGCAGGCAGGCCCTTGAAATGTTCGATGATGCTGGAGGCCAGGATCAAGTCCTGAACTTGTTGAATGCCAATCAGGCTCAACGCCTCGGCCACAGTGCTCAGCCGGGTCGAGTAACCGTAGAAAGCACTGTTGCCCAAGCGAAGCAGTCGCGCAGTGAGGTCGGGATCCCTTTCAATTGCCTCGCCAATTGTCACCAGACTGCACTGGGGCGATTCGAGCGCCGCCTCGATCTCATCCAAGACCGGCGCATAAGAGCCGAGACTCTTCGGCATGTTGCGGATTAATTCTTCGACATTGGGGGTACGCATTTTACGCGGGCATTTGCCGGGCACGCCGGACCAAAATCAACTTAAAGACCTCGGCGAAAGCGGGGTTGTTCTCGTCGGGCCGCCAAAACATCTGCTTCACCTCCGCGGACAAAGCGGCGAGCGCGTCGGCCGGTATTTTCGCCAGCGGATCCTCGGTGCCATCCTCCTTGCCGGTGGCGTGGACTTCGATTTCCACGACGCCCCACGCCTGAAGAATATTGATCTGTCGCTCCTTTAGTTCGGCGCCAGCGGGGATGAGCAGCATACCGTCAATGTTCTTCACGTCAGCAGCTACCTGCATCCCTTCCTGAAGCGACTCCGTTTTAATCCGAGGCACAGCAGTGCATTCGGCGGCTTCGGCGGAAACTTTAGCTAAAAAACCGGCGGATGTTTGTCAGGAAGTTCCTGTCAACAACCGGCTTCTGTCCGTCCGCACCGCTCACTTCCCGATGCAAAACTGGCTGAAAATCATATCCAAAAGGTCATCCGTCGCCGTCTGCCCTACCACTTCCCCCACCGCATTCACCGCCGCATGCAGGTCCACCGCCACCAAGTCGAGACTCAGGCCTTCCCGCAAAGCCGCCAAAGTTAGCGCCGTGGATTCCTGTGCCCGGCGCAGCGCGTCTTGATGGCGCGAATTGATCATGACCTGCAACATCTCGGATTTGATCTCGCCCGACCAGAGCAGCGACTTAATCGAATCCTTCAACGCTTCGATCCCCTGCCCGCTCGTGCTGCAAACACTCACCGCGGAAGGACTGCCGGCGGGCAGTTCCAAGCGCGGCGACAAGTCGGCCTTGTTAGCCACCAGAATCCGCTTCTTGCTGGCGAACTCGGCCAGCAAATTTGCATCTGCCTCCGTCAACGGCTCGGAAGCGTCGAGCACATGCAGAATGAATTCGGCGCGGGCCAACGACTCGCGACTGCGCCGGATGCCTTCCTGCTCAATCTCGTCCCGTGCCTCCCGCAGTCCGGCCGTGTCAATAAAGACGACCGGCAACCCGCGGATGTTTGCCATTTCCTCGATTGTGTCGCGCGTGGTGCCGGGAATCGGCGAAACGATGGCACGGTTGTGGCCAAGCAGCTGGTTGAGGAGACTGGACTTTCCAGCGTTCGGCCGGCCGATGATGGCCGCCCGGATGCCGTGTCGCAAAATCTGGCCTTCATCCGCTGTGCGCAGTAACTCATCCATGAACGCCAAGCCGCGCTCGAGATGCCCCACCAGTTGTTCCTGCGTGTCCGGGGCAATGTCCTCCTCCGGGAAATCAATATGCGCCTCGACGTGCGCAAGCACGTGCATCAAGTCGTCGCGCAACTGATTGATGCGTTGCCCAAGTTTGCCGGCGAGTTGCTCGTTGGCCGCGGCCAGTGCCAATTCGGTGCGCGAATGAATCACATCCAGCACCGCCTCCGCCTGGGTCAGGTCCAGTCGGCCGTTCAGGAAGGCGCGCTTGGTAAATTCTCCTGGTTCCGCGAGGCGCGCACCGCTTTCCAGCACCGTGTCCAGCACCGTCTTCGACGCAAGCAACCCGCCGTGGCAGGTGATTTCCACCACATCCTCGCGCGTGTAGGTCCGAGGCGCACGCATCACGGCACAAAGAACTTCATCCACCGTTTGCCCGCCGCGCATCACCTTGCCGTAATGGATGGTGTGGCTGGTCGCTTCGGTTGGTTTGCGGGAGTTGGCGCCGACCGGACAGAAACACTGCGCCGCCACGGCCAGCGCTTTCGGACCGGACAAACGAATTACGGCCAAACCACCCTCACCCAGCGGCGTGGCAATGGCGGCAATTGTATCGTCTTCGAGATTCACAGCCGGTCAGACATGGCGACCGCCGCAAGCGCCCCTGGCGGGCGGACGGCCCTGCAATTTCGCCATCGCCTTCTCATAACTTTTCCGCTGCATGAAATGCAGCAATTCCGGATCGGTGGTCCGCGGCAGGCGCTCGGCCAGTTCGTCGATACGCGCAAACAAGGGCAGCAAGTTTGGTTTAACCTTCGACGTCGCCATGCTTTTCACGGCCGCGTCCAGTTCCTCCAAACGCGCCAGCAACTGATTCTCGATTTCGCTCATGGTCGCCCTATGGATAGCGCATGCGCCGCGACCGACCAAGCCGATTTCCACACGCGGACTTGACGGTGCCGGCAGCGAATTCCATGTTGCGCGCGGTGAAAGCGAGCCAGCGCGACAAGAATCCAGCCAGAATCTTCCTCGGAATCGACGGAGGCGGAACGCGAACCGTCGCGCTGGCTGCCGATGAAACAAACGCCGTGGTCCGACGGCTGGAATTTGATCCAGCCGACGTGAAAAGGTTGACGGACCGGGAA
>CAYWCK010000508.1:0-3664 GCA_964456685.1 uncultured Bifidobacteriaceae bacterium
TGCATTTCTCCACCACGCCTTTCGGGCGAATGCGGTTGCTGAGATAACTTTGATTGGGATTGATCGCGTCCTTTGAGATGGTCGGCTTCTTGTAGTTGAAGCGTCGCGCATCATAGGGACACGCGGCCATGCAATAGCGACAGCCGATGCACCAATTGTAATCCACGACTACAAGACCATCTTTTTCCTGCCACGTCGCCTGCACGGGGCAGACCTTCGTGCACGGCGACTGCCGGCACTGATGGCATTGCACCGGCATGTAATATTTGTCCTTCTGCGGAACAGCCGCGGGGTCGTAGTAAACGTTCGAAGTCTCCAGATTGATCGCGCCCTTGTTCATTTCCAACACGCGGATGTAGGACATCTCGATGTCGTTGGCGTCCTCGCGCGACTGGTTGTTCTCCTTCAGACAGGCGTGGGCACATTTGCGGCAGCCAATGCAGCGTGTGAGATTTAAGGCGTAGCCAAACTCCACGCCGTCGAGCGGCTTCACATCGCGGAGATTCGGGCGGACGCCGTATTCCTTCTCCGCCTTGGCCGAGAGCGATTCCATGATGCGCTTCAACTCGTCCGGTTTCAGCTCGCGATAATGCTTCTGGAGCAAATCATCGAGCGTGATCGCGCCGCTCTCCAATTCGAGCAGCGGCTTCAGCGCCGCCATGAGTCCGGCCACGCCAACCATCGAAGCCGCCGCGCCCTTCAGGAACGTGCGGCGATTCATCGGCTTGTAAACCTGCTCGATGGTCTTCGGACTGACTTCGTTTTGCGGATCGTGGCTCATCGTGTCAGTGGTGCGCGGCGGTTTCGGTTTTGCCATCCAACGGCGGATTCGCGGCGCGGGCCGGATACTTCAGCGGCGGGAGCGGCGGCATCGATTTGAATTTCGGGCTGTGCGGATCATGGCATTGGATGCAGCGGAGCTTTGTCTTTTCGCCAGCATCGGCCTTCCAAAAGCCATTCTCGCGACCATGCACGCCCGCTTCCCAATCGCGATAAATCGTGCCGTGACACTTGGCGCAAAGTTTCACCACGTCGGCTTGCGCGATTTCCGATCCGTCGTAGTCCACGAACGCATTACGATTCGCTGGGTGATGGCAGTTGAGGCAGAAGCGGTTGTTGCCGTGATCGAGTTGGACGTCCTTGTGTTCGTTGAAAGGGCGGTCAGCGCCGCCGTAGTGCCAGCGCGCCGGGAACAGCTTGTGGCACTCCATGCAGTTGTAGGCCCAACCCGCCTTGACGAGATCGAGCCCTTTCGTGGCGCGCGGCGGGGTCTTGTCAAGATGTGTGTCTGAAGCGAGTCCTATCGGCGGTTGCTGCGCCGGCGGTTTCGCGACGACGGGCAGCGCCGGAAGCGCTGATAATTGATTAGTGGCGGGGGAAGCGGTGCTGAGGGATTTGGCGTCATTCGCGCTAGAGATCGACATCAGTAGCCAGGCTGTGAGGCTGCCGGCGATGACTGCCGCAATCAGTCTCCGCCCGAATATTGGGGATGCTATACTCTCTTTGTCCGGTGCGATCATTAATATCCCATGAGATTCTCTGAATCTGGGACGGAGCGTATCAATCAGGGCGGCTTAAAAAATTGACCTGAGTCAATTAGTTAAACAAAAGGCAGTGCGGAGGAAAAAGGAGGGACACCACACCTGTCCAAAGTTCCGCGCCGCAATCCGTTGAGAAGTCGGTGTGGCGTCCCGCCTACTCGCCGAGGTTGCGGCGGAGGACGGCGGTTAATTTCGGCGGCGACAGCACGGTGATCGTTTTGCCTTTGACCGTCAGGAGCTTTTGCTCGCGAAACTTGGCGAGCGTGCGGGAAAAGGTTTCGCTTACGGTGCCCAGCTCCGCCGCCAGCACGCGCTTGGTCATCGTGAGATTGATGGCGACGGGCTGATCGCTTTGTGGATTCGAGCAGCGCTTCACCAGCCAGTTGGCGAGGCGGGTTTCCACATCTTTCAACGTCAGGTCTTCGAGCTGGCCAACCAGCACGCGCAGGTGCGAACTCATCGAGCCCAACATGCGCAGCGCGAGTTCGGGCTGGCGCTTGAGCAGGGCCAGGATGCCGTCCTTTTGCACCAGCAGGACTTGCGTGGGTTCAATCGCGCGGGCATCGGCCGGATAGCCCGTGCGGGTGGCGAGGGCGACTTCCGCGAACGAATCGCCGGTGCGGAAGACGTGAATGATCTGCTCCTTGCCGGCGGCGTTGACGCGATGAACGTTCACCGCGCCGCGTTGGACCACGTAAAAGCCATGCGCCGGGTCGCCTTCGTGAAACAGGTATTCCCCCTTGTCGAGAGCTTTCACCACGGAAACTGCCGCGATTTGTTCGAGGTCGGCTGGCGGCAGCCCGGTAAAAAGCTGGCAACTGCGCAGCGTATTGACGATGGCGATGGTCTTGAATTCGGCGAGGGCAGTGGTCATCGACTCATAATTATTCCGACTCGCGCCAAAAGTAAACCAGCCAATCCGCGCCCTGGCCGCGCTCGACTTTGGAGGCGAAACCTTCGCTACCGAGCCGTTCCACCAAGGGAGAAGGGAGAAATGGGGCGACCACGATCAATCCTTCCCCGGTCGCGAGTGCGTGGGCGCGGGTGAAAATCTCTGGAAATGGCTCGATGCCCTGTTGCAGCAAGCCCCGCACATCGAAACGTTTGAATTTATTCAGGGGTGGCATGGGAGTTTGCGTTCATGGTTGGGCTCGAGATTCGTAGTTTTGCAGCCTTCAAACCGATCGATAGGTTCATTTCATCCACGGAGCAATTGCCCTTTCGCAGCCCCAGTTCGTGCAACCCGAGATGCTCGATTTGGTCGAAGCCGGCCCGGTGGAAAGTGTTCCGCCCACACGCGAGCGGACCGCCATCAATCACCAGAATGCGTTCGGCACTCGCGGCTTTGTTCACCAGACTCTTAACCTGCCCGCCGATGCCGGCGAGACAGGACATCTCCGCCACTTGCTCGCTCGCGAGGCGACGCGCGATGCGATCGGCCAGTTCCCCGGCATCCGAACAACCGGAGCAGGCGTACACGATCACTTTGGGCGAGGAATTATTTGGGCGATCACTCACGGTCGTTCGCCGACTTAAGTGCCGGAGTGCCTGCCAGCGTGTTGGCAGATGTGGCGGTTAGCTCGGTCAATTTGTTCACGGCCTCCGTAATATCCTGCTTTAAACCCACCAGCCGATACACGACCTCGCCGCGGGCATTGAGGATGGTGATAAGGTTCGAGTGCGAGAAGTCGCCTTGAGCGTCCTGCTTGAAGTTCACCCCAAGCAAGGCCGACAACTCCAGCACGTCGTCTCCCTGACCGCGGAGCAACGTCCAGTTGGTGCCGAATTGATGCGTCTGGCGATACTTTGCCAGCACCGCGGCGGTGTCGCGTTGACTGTCGAAGGAAACCAGCGTGAAGCCCACCTTGTCCTTCAACGCGGCGGGGAGGGCGGCTTCGATGCGTTGCAGGTCATGCACGGTGACCGGGCAGGTGAACTGGCAGCGCGCGAAAAACATGGCGACGACTTGCGGCCTGCCTGCGAGGGCGGAGAGGGGGATGGATTTGTCGGCGTCGTTGTTCCAGGTGGATTCGACCTGATAGAGCGAGCGCTCGGTGAATTTCTCAGGCGCAACGTTGGCGTTCTTGGTGCAGCAAGCCGGGGCGACGTTCGTCGAGCAACAA
>CAYWCK010000509.1:0-3661 GCA_964456685.1 uncultured Bifidobacteriaceae bacterium
GATGGACTTGTTGTATTGTTTTCCCATATCAGTTCTTTACTTCAATTCAGTGTTCCGATTTTGTGTGGCCACTATGGTAATTCGTCTGACACGATTCAACTCCTATTTACTCGGGGGGCTGCTCGCCGTGGCGTTGATGGGCTGCGAAACCACCAAATCCAAAGCCGAGAAGGAAGCCGCAATGATTCGCGTCCATATCGAGGTCAACCGGAACGACCCGGGTCAAAACGAAGTTGCCTCCGTCTCCCGCACCGCCCCGATCGAACTGACGGTGAAGAAAGCTCCCTTCCTCGATGAAGCGCAACTGACACAGGCCAGCTTGGTGGATTCTCATGGGGGCTTCAGCCTGGCCCTCCAATTTGACCAGCGCGGCACCTGGCTGCTCGAGCAATACACGGCCATGAATCCCGGACGCCATCTCGTCGTCGCGGCTCAATTTGGGGAGAAACTTGCCGAAACCCGCTGGCTGGCAGCGCCGTTGATCACCCGCCGGATCAGCAATGGATTGTTGACCTTCGCGCCGGATGCCACGCGCGAAGAAGCCGAGGCCATCGCCCGGGGACTTAACAACGTGGCCATCAAGAGCGGCAACCAGCCCAAACCCAAGAAAGAGAAGTCGAAGGACCAATGATCGCTCGTTTGGCTGGCTCGCGAGCCTTTGCGCTGGCGCTTTTTCTGTTGGCCGTGGCGCAGGCCTCGGCACAAATCTTCGATTTACCGACGGCCAATCGCGCCTTGTTTGAAAAGGACGGCGAGGAGCGTTTCTTTGTCGGCACCGTCGGCAAGCCTTGGATGAGCGGCACGTTTGGATGTGTGCGGAGCGGCGGCTGGCAGATCCACGAAGGGCTGGATATTCGTTGTCTGCATCGGGACAAGAAAGGTGAAGCCACCGATCCGGTCATGGCCACGGCTGATGGCACCGTCGTTTATTTCAGCACCAAGCCTTCGCTCTCCAATTACGGAATTTACCTCGTGCTGCGTCACCAGATTGAAGGCATCGAAATTTATTCGCTCTACGCTCATCTCCGGGAAATTCGCGCGGACTTGAAGATTGGGCAGTCGGTCAAACGCGGAGAGAATCTGGCCACCATGGGCCGCACCACCAACACCCGCGAAGGCATCTCCAAGGATCGGGCGCACGTCCACTTCGAGTTGAATCTTTTCTACAACGATCGCTTCGAGAGCTGGCACAAGAAAACTTCTCCCAATCAACGCAACGACCACGGCGCTTGGAACGGCCAAAATTTCGTTGGCCTCGACCCACGCCAACTCCTCCTCGAAGCGCACGCCCAAGGGGACAAGTTCAGCCTCACGCAATTCATCCGCCACCAGACCGAACTCTGTCGCGTCACCGTTCGCGCCACCAGCTTCCCGTGGTTGAAACGCTATCCCCAGCTGGTGAAACCCAATCCCCGCGCGGAAAAGGAAGGCATTGCCGGCTATGAAATGGCGCTCAATTTTAACGCCCTGCCCTTTGAACTCATTCCTCGCGCTGCCTCCGAACTGAAAGGCCGAACTCGCTTCAATCTCCTTTCCGTCAACGGCGCGGAGCAGAAGAAAAACCCCGGCCGCCGCCTGGTCACCCAAAAGAGCAAAGGCTGGGAACTATCGAACGCTGGGCTGAACGTTCTCGACCTCCTGACGCATTGATTTCATGAAAGCCGTCCGCCTCGTCCAGACTGGTCGCCCACTGGAATTGCACAATGTCCCGCTGCCCGAACCGGGCCCGACGGATGTTTTGGTCCGCGTCCGCGCGGCAGGGATTTGTCACTCCGATGCACATTACCGCGCCGGCAAATCGCGTGTGCATCCCCTGCCCCTCACCTTGGGCCATGAAGTGGCCGGCACGATCGAGGCCACGGGCAAAGAAGTTAAAAGCTTCCGTCGCGGCGACCGCGTGTGCCTGCATTACATGGCCACGTGCGGTCGCTGCGAATGGTGCGCCCGCGAACACGAGCAGTTTTGCGCCACCGGCCAGATGATCGGCAAGTATCGCGACGGCGGCTATGCGGAGTTCATCGTCATTCCGGCGCGCAGTGTCTTCCGCCTCCCGGAGGCAATCCCTTTCGCGCACGGCGCCATCATGATGTGCTCCTCCGCCACCTCCCTCCACGCGTTGCGCAAGGCGCGGCTGCAACCCGGCGATGTCGTCGCCGTTTTCGGTGTGGGTGGCTTGGGGATTTCGGCGATCCAGCTCGCTCAGGCGCTGGGTGCCAGCGGGGTTTTTGCCGTGGACATCCAGCCGCGCAAACTTGAACTCGCCCGGCAACTCGGTGCGACGCCCATCAACGCCCGACTGGTTGACCCTGTGGCCGCCATCCGGGACCAAACTCGCGGACGCGGCGTCAACGTGGCGCTGGAACTCATCGGGCTGCCCCTCACGATGCAACAAGCAGTCCGTTCGCTGGCCATCCAAGGACGCGCGGCGCTGGCGGGCATAACCGAAAAATCGTTCGACGTTTCGCCCTACCACGAGTTGATCAATCGCGAAGCTGAAATCATCGGCGTGTCCGATCACCTTGCGAGCGAAATTCCCGAACTGCTCACTTTGGCGGCCTCAGGAAAGCTGACTTTCGCGAACGTCATCACCCGCACCGTTCCCCTCAGCGCTGAATCAATTAACGCCACCTTGGATCAATTGGAAAAATTCAGCGAGGATGTTCGGGTGGTGATTGAACCGTGAACTCGGTGCCATCGGCCGCATTCACCACACACCGCAGCGGCCCCATTCGAATCGTCACCGCCCCCGCGATGCGGGTGTAAACCACCGGGAAATCGCGCTTCGAGAGCCGGTCCCGAAGATCATCGCTCGCGCGGCGCGGCGCCGGGTATTCCGAATCCGCGATGATCAATAGCTTGGGTTGCAGCAAATCCAGCAAAGCCTCCTTCACCGGTTCGCCTTTGTCCGGCAAGCCCGCCACCACGATATCCGCACGCAAACCGGGCTCGCGATTCAGCAATGCCTCCTGTCCCAGCCGCCCGAGATCGGACAACAACAGGATGCGCATGCCCTGAATCTCTCCCAGCAGCACCAGCGCGTTGTCGTCGCCTTGCGCGAACTTGTCCGTCGTTTCCGGATGCAAGACCCGCCAGACGCGGTTCGTGTCACCTCGCTGCAACACATGATGACGACCGGGCGTGGCGGCGAGATCCTGCATGATGCGTCGGTAAGCGAGCGAGCGGAAGGACACGCCGCTGGTCCAAATCTCCGGTCTCCCGAAGGTCGCACTGAGAAGTTCCGTTCCACCCACGTGTTTCAAATCGCCATGCGTGAGCATCAAACGCGGGAGTTGGTTCACACCTTGCGCCCGCAGAAACGGCCGGGTCAAAAACTGGACGGTGTTCGTGTTGCCGCAACCGATCAACCAGTCACCGCGTTGTCCCGCGGCATCCACGTAGATGACATGCGCGCCATTCGCGGGCAGGACGCTGATTTTCGTTTCCCCCCGCGCCGCCTGCCAGCGTCCGCCGTAAATCAGCGCCAGGATCACCAAGCCTGCCAGCGTCCAATTCCGCCGCTCCTTTGCCAACAACCATCCGCTCAGCGCGCCGATTAACAACGCGTAGTAAATCACGAATTCCCAGAATCCCGGCGCCGGCACAAAGAAATAGCCTCCGGGAATTTTCGTCGCGAGTTCGCTGGCGCGCGTCATCAGCCACA
>CAYWCK010000510.1:0-3651 GCA_964456685.1 uncultured Bifidobacteriaceae bacterium
GGACTGATTCAGTGAGCGTGCTTCAGCCGCGATTGGCGAAGCGCATGCTGGTCATCATCCAGAAGAGCAGAACGACGAAGCCGAGAATAAAAATCAGCACGAAAACCAGGAAGAAAACGCCGCGATTGTGCCGGAGAAACCGGCGCCACTTGTGACCACTGCGATGTGGTTGCGGCTGCATGGCCGGATAATTCCCCAACCAAAAGAACGCAGCAAGCGGGAATTTAAGGACGGCTACTTCGGCACATCGGTGGCATTGCTCGCAGGCGCATTCGTCTCTCCCGGAACGGGGGTGGCGAAGACGGGCGCAGCTTGACCCCAACGCTTTTGGTCGCAAAGGAAGAGTTGCTTGGGCAGAAAACCCGGCAACGCTTCGCGCAACGGAAAGCTAGTCGGCACCACCCCGTTTTGAAGGACGAAGCAACTGAGGAGGAATCGGCCCCAACTCTGCGAACCTGATTCGAGCCATTGGCTGGCAAAGTGCGCGTCCATCGTGAGTGGCGACAGATAGAGTCCGCGCACCGGTTTGATATAGTCATTGATGGCGAAGAAGGATTCATTCCAATCACGGCTCAGCCACACGGCCTGGCGTTTACCATACCACGCCACCGCCCACGGGATGTCGCTCATCAACAACTCGCCTTCCTTCATCAGGCCCGAGACCAATTGGATCGCGTGCGGGTGATAAGGCGGGTAATTGACCGGGTTTGAACGGGGCGGCAGAAAGGTGAAGAGCATGGGCAACACCATGACCAACCCGAAGAGCGCCACGATGATCGGCCGCAGCCCGCGGAAAATTAGATTCATCTGGTCGAGCAGCATGAAGAACAGGCTCACGCCATAAATGAAAACCAGCGGCACGAGCAGGACGATCAAGTTTTCCGAATTCAATTCCGGTGAATCGGTGGAGAGTTGCGTGCGGCCGAGCGACTGCACGACAACCAGAACGCCCAACGAACCCACGACGAAGTAACGCAGGCGTTGGATGGCCGGATTGCGAAATCCCAACAGCAACCCGGCGAGAAACAACACGCTGAGCCAGCTGCCGCCAAGTTGGGGCAGTTCGCCTTGCAGGATATGACGCACGTTGACGAACAGCTTGGGCAGGAAACCGGTCACGAAAATGTTACTGAAGTCCGGCACGAGCGAACGTTGAAGCTGGTATTCCGGATACATCGGTGTGGCTTCGAGGATGGCAACGGTGGCCGTGCCGAAAGGCAGACCGCTGAGTTTCAGGTTGCGATAAATCCAGGGCGTTACCACCAACAGAAACACGCTCACGGTCAGGAGACATACAAGCGCCTTGCGCGGCCCGACGAACAGCAGGTAAAACACGACGACCGGGACCAACAGCCAGCCGAAGGAATACCGCGTCAGCATGCCCAGCCCAAGTACCAGACCGGTGACTGCGGCCAAGAGCAAAACTCGACCTGAACCACCTTTCGGCTCCCGCGCCTCCTGTTCCATGAGAACGATGCACCACGTCAGCCCAACAAAAATCAACATCAGCAGCAGCGTGGACAATCCCGAGACACTGAAACGCCACAACAATTCAGAGCCCACCATCAGAATGGCAGTCAGCCAGGCTACGCCCGGGTCAAAGAGCTTACGCGCCAGAAAAAAGCTGAGCACGATGACCGCAAAGAGTATCACCTCGTTGAACAGAGCGATGACGAAATCCGGCTGGTAGCGCCAAAAAACGCCGCCCTGACTCCAGAAGGATTTGGTCACGTTGATGTTCCAATGCATCGGCGCGACTTTGAGAACCGCCGCAAGCAGACAAGGATACACGGGCGGATTCGCCAGGTCCGGATGGTTACCCTTGATGCGCGTCGGATCATCGCTGTCCGCAACGCCGCCCGGTTTACCCGCGGCATGTTTCTTGAGCAAATGCATGCTCAGCGGCCGCACGAACAAAGTGGTGTAGCCCTTGCCCTCCGAGATGTTGCGCGCCAGCTGCGCGGAGTCCATTGCCTCTTGCGAATTGAAATTCTTGAACGAACGCCAATTGTAGCCCACCACCAACCCGACGAGGGCGAGCACCCCCAGAACGATCTTCAAATGCCGGAACCACGGCCCTTCCTCGATTTTGTGAATCAACTCTTGCAGCGCGGGCATGATCAGAATCCTTCCAGATGATACGTGTGCAACTTGCGATGGAACGTTCGCCGGCTCATGCCGATCTTTTTCGCCGCCGCGGTGCGGTTGCCGTTGGTTTCTTTCAAAGCACGAATGATCAATTGTTTCTCCGCCTCCTTAACCGTCAAGTCATTCCTCGCCAGCGCCCGGCCCGGATCGGTTGCCAGGGCGGTGTCCGCGCGCACGGTGCGTGGCAGATCGCGCGCCGAAACGCGCTCGCCGCGGCACAACACCACCGCACTCTCAATCGCCGCGCGCAGCTCCCGCACATTGCCCGGCCAGGAGTAATTCAGCAGCAACTCCAGGGCATCTGACGTGAAATCCCTCACCGGTTTGCCGTCCTCCGCGGCAAACTCTTTCAGAAAACTTTGCGCCAGCAGCGGAATGTCCCCGGCTCGTTCGCGCAACGGAGGCAGGCTGATCTCCACGATGCGCAAGCGGAAAAATAAATCCTCGCGAAACGTCCCGGCCTTCACGAGCGCGGCCAGATCCTTGTTGGTGGCCGTGACCAGGCGCACGTCCGCCGTGAGCGTTTTGTTGGAACCGACGCGCTCGAAGGTCCGCTCGCCGAGGAACCGCAGCAACTTGATCTGAATGGTGGCGTCAATCTCCCCAATCTCATCCAGGAACAACGTGCCGCCCTGCGCCTGCTCGAAGCGCCCGATCCGCCGCTCGTGCGCGCCGGTGAAAGCGCCCTTCTCGTGGCCGAACAATTCACTCTCCAACAGCGATGCGGCCAACGCCGCGCAATGCACCGCCACGAAGGGCTGCTTCGCCCGCGGGCTCAACTGATGAATGGCTTTGGCGACCAGTTCCTTGCCTGTGCCGCTCTCGCCGGCGAGCAGCACCGTGGCCCGCGTTGGCGCGACCTGCTTGATAACCTCGAAGACCTCCTGCATCGCCGGGGATTCACCCACGATGTTTTCCAGACCGAACCGCGTATCGAGTTGTTGCCGCAGCGAGACGTTTTCTGTTTCGAGCTTCTGCGTCCGCAACGCCCGGGCGATGCGCATTTCCAATTCATCAATCTGCAAGCGGCCCTTGGCGATGTAATCGTCGGCGCCGCGCTTCATCGCCTCCACGGCGAGTTCTTCCGAACCGTAAGCGGTCATCAGGATGCAGATGGGCGGTTTGGCGAGCGACTTCGCGCGCGCAATCAACTTCAAGCCATCCTCGTTGGGCAGGCGGAAATCGGTGAGCATGACGTCGAAGTTTTCGCGTTCGAGCAACTCCATGCCCGCCCGAGCATCCTCGGCGATGTAGACATCAAACCGGTCCTCGAGCGCCGCCCGCAGCCCTTCGCGCGTCGGCTTCTCGTCATCCACAATCAACAATGTCGGTTTCAATTCCATCGTGCTTCTCACGTTTGGCGGTTGGCCTCAATCCGGCCCCGGCGCCTCGAGCAACCGCGGTTTTTTCTCGTGCAACGGGAACCAAAGCCGAAACGTTGTGCCGCGACCCACGTGGCTTTCCAATTCTATCCGTCCGCCATGAGCGCGCACGATCCGTTGC
>CAYWCK010000511.1:0-3649 GCA_964456685.1 uncultured Bifidobacteriaceae bacterium
CGCGCCCGATGGGCAGACGTTGCTTTGCGGAAGCGATGACGGCATCGAGATGTGGAACGTGGCCTCACGGAAGTCGCTCGGACTTTTTCCCGGCCCGGATCCCGGCCCTCCGCCGAGCGATCGCGAACCGACTCACGAGGAGTTGCGGCAGTTGCTTTCGGCGTCGCCAGCGGTCGCGGAACATTTGAGTAACCAACCGGCCATCTTCAGCTATCTTGATGCGATGGGGCACACTGGACGCACGCGTTCCGTCAACAATCTCGCGTTCTCGTCGGACGGCACCCACTTGCTGGTTGGCAGCATTGATTTTGTGCGCAGTTGGAATTTTCACACGCGCGCGTTTGAATTTGCCGTGCCCGAATTGGCCGCCAATGTGGCCGTCGCGCCGCAGAGTCGTGTCTTTGCCGTCGCGAATCATCAGGAATGTTCGCCCACCGATGAGCGGCGCTCGGCGCATCCCCAAAGCACCACGCTTTACGATTTCGATCAACGCCAGTTGGTGGCGGTGCTACCGGGCTATGGTCGCAGTGTAACCATTTCGCCAGATGGAAAACTCGTAGTCTCGGGCAGCCGGGAAACAGGCATTGTGCTCTGGCGGCGGGAAACGGGTGAGGTCCTCAAGCTGGCGAACCCCGAGCTGTGGTTCAGTGGCATTTCGACATTTTCTCCCGACGGAAAATGGTTGCTGCTTGAGCCGGCTGCGCGCGAGCCATTGCGAATCTGGAGCGTCGCCCAAAAACGCGTCGTCGCTTATCTCGACGACCCCGACTTACCGGTTCAGGTTGTGGCCTGGTCAGCCGACAGCCGCTGGGTGGCCGCGGGTGGGGTGTCGCAAACGATCGGGCTCTGGCGCATCGCTGATACGGAAAGCTGGGAAACAACCAGTTCTCCGCAAGTCCTGCGGCCCAAAAGGGTCCTCCACGGACACGAAGGCCGGGTGGCGGCGCTGGCGTTTTCGCCGGACGCGCGCTGGCTGGCCTCGGGAGCGGGCGATCGCACGGTGCGGCTCTGGGCGCTTGCGGCGGAGTCGGCCACATCCGGGATTGCGGCGGCAGTTGATGCAAGCGCACCGACTCGCTCCGAATTTGCCCTGCATGCGATGAGCGGCAGCATCCTTGCCCGCGAACCGGATCGGCTGGTGATCTGGACGAACCGCAGCCTTGCCGCAGCGCAAGTTTGCGCGGATTCGGCGCAAAGTTATTTCGCCGGTTGGTTGAACGATGACGAGCGATTCATCACCGCGAAGGTGGCGACGAACGGCGCACCGATTCAGGGAGAATTCCGGGTGCTGCCAGCGGGCAGGATTTTGCGCACCGTAACCTTCGGCGCCGTGGCGGAGGAATTTCAACCATTGCCGGTCGCCGGCAAGACCGATCTTACGGCGAGTCCGGATGGACGGTGGTTCGCGGTGGCGCAAGAAGGCCGGGAGCGGCGACGCCACGTGCATGTTTACAATCTGGTCTCCGGCGAATTCGTAACGCAACTCACCGCCAAAGAATCGGGCTTTATTTCGAGTTTGAACTTCTCGCCCGATGCAAGGTGGTTGGTGCGCCTCGAAGCCATGGCTGCCGACTACCAACTGACTGTCTTTGACGTGCGAGACTGGCATCCGCGGTACTCGAAACTTTATCCCCGTAACGGGGATGAAGCGAACTGGTCATCGTTCGATCCCGCCGGCCGCTTGGTCGCCACCGCTGGTGCGGCCCTGAACACGCTGCGTATCTGGGAACTCTCCACGGGGCGACTACTGGCCCACGCCAACGGCCGCGCCGACAGCCCGTATTTTGCCTGGTCACGAGATGGTCGCACGCTGGCCTTACATTACGGCGGGCAAACACATTTTTGGAGCATGGTGGTATTCCGCGAATTGATTTCCTTCCCTTCCGACGCTGTTCCGCTGGGCTTCACCGAGCACGATGACCAGCTCGTAACGTTGGTTCGAGCCTTCGCACCCAGACTGATCGCGCCAGGAACGGTTGCGGAAATTGATCGCAACCCCTGAACCTTCCGCAGCAACACCGCGCGCTGCGGGTTCACCGGCGGCCAGCGCAGTAAAATTTCTGTAGATTCCGCGAAACTCTGCCGTGGGATTCCTTCTGTAGGGTGTAGCATGACCCTCGAAGTCTCCCTCCCCAGCGGGATCGTTGCTTGCCCGCAAGGTCAAGCCTCCTCCCGTTTGGCTTTCCGGTCCAATACTTCCAAGCCCACCGGGGCAGGGTTGAGCGCGATTTTGTGGGGAGAGTCATCGCCTTGCGATGGCGAGCGCCGCGTTTCGCGGCGCTTCAATTTCAACCGTAGTGTCGCCGTCCAAACTCCCCGCCAATCCTGTTGATCACCGCCGGAAAGTTTTCATGAAGACCAAACTACCTTGCCTCATTGCTTTCAACTTGCTCATGTTGATGGCACTCCTGCCCAGCACTCGGGCTGACCAAAGCTACAGCGTATCCCTGCCCGTCGATGGCGGCTGGGTGGCCATCGCCAATCAACTGGACCACGGCAGCAACACGCTGGATGAAGTCATCGCCAACGTGCCCGACGGCACGACGCTGTTGAAGTGGGATTGTGCCACGCAGGATTGGGATACCAATGCGTACACTTACGCCACTGGTTTCGGTTGGTTCCCCACCGACGGCACGTTGACGCCGGGTGAAGGGGGATTCATCAGTGCGCCCGGTGGCGCGACGATTACCTTCACGGGCACGCCGCATGTGCCGGTGTTGCCGGTGGCGCTGCCGTGCGGATACGGCGTCGCGCACTTCCTGAGCCGCCAGACGAACGGCCCGGGCACTTACGAAAACATCATCGGTCTCCCGCCAACGGAGGGCGCACAGGTGAGGCATTGGAACACTGCCACGCAAGGTTTCTTTGATAGCGAAACCTATACCAACGGGGCCTGGTCTCCCGGTGTACCCGTGCTGAATATCGGCGAAGCGGCATTGTTCATCGTGCCTCCGCCTCCGGTCACGCCTTCCTACACCATCAGCATCCAGACCGGCCTGAACCTAATCGCGAACCAATTGGATCATGGCAGCAATCGCTTGTCCCAGATTCTCAACGATACGAGCTATTGGGATCACGGCAGCAATTGTTTCTGTCTCGTTCCAGCCGGGACCACCATCTCGAAACGAAACAATGGCAGCAACTCCTGGTCGCACTCCACGTACGTGACGGGCATGGGCTGGCTACCCGAGGACTTCACGCTGTCGCCGGGTGAAGGCGCATTTCTTCAAAGCCCAACCAACTTCACGATCACGTTCACCGGCACACCGCACGTGCCAGTGCTGCCGGTCACGATTCTCAATGGCACAACGTATCTGCTGAGTCGGCAGACAAACGACGTCGGAACTTACGAAAACATCGTCGGCACGAGTCCGCCGACCGGTGCGAAAATTTATAAGTGGTTGCCGGGGTTCGGTTATCAAACATTCACGAAATCACCATCCGGCAGCAATTGGTCGCCGTCCATCCCGAGCGTGGCGGTCGGGGAATCAGTGTGGATCGCGCCCGCCGGCGGGACTCCGCTCTACCCGCCGCCGTTTCTCGAGTGCGCCACCAACAAGACGGTTGCTTGCGGCAGCGCCTGGACGTTTGATCCGCCGGCGGCTTATGGAGGTTGCAGTACCAACATCACGCTCAGCGTCCTCAGCAC
>CAYWCK010000512.1:0-3649 GCA_964456685.1 uncultured Bifidobacteriaceae bacterium
GATCTGGCGCGATGGTTGCCCGACGGGGCGATCGAGTTTCTTGGGCGGCTGGATCATCAGGTCAAGTTGCGCGGCTTCCGCATCGAGCTCGGTGAAATCGAAGCGGTGCTGGATCAACTGGACGCTGTCGCCGAGGCGGCGGTGGTTGTGCGGGAACTCCGGCCGGGCGATCAACGGTTGATTGGTTACGCCGTACCCGAAGCCGGGGAGAAAATTTCCGCCACCACGCTGCGGGATCAGCTGCGTGCGCGGTTGCCTGAATACATGGTGCCCGCGCAGTTCGTGCTGCTGGACGCGCTGCCGCACACGCCCAATGGCAAGATCGACCGGCGCGCCTTGCCTGCACCCGAAACGGTCGGGGACGGGCGGGAAGCCGAGTATGTTCCGCCGACGACGCCGACCGAGGAACGCCTAGCCGCGCTTTGGGCCGAGGTGCTCGGCGCCGACCGGGTCAGCGTGAATGGAAACTTTTTCGAACTCGGCGGGCATTCGCTTCTGGCAGTTAAACTCATGACGCGCGTGCGGCGGGAGTGGGACCGGGAAGTGCCGTTGCGCGGTTTGTTTGAGCATCCCACGATCGCCGGACTGGCCCGGGTGCTCGATGGCCAGACCGCCACTGCCCGGTCGCCAGTGATTCCGCGACGCGACGCCAACCAGCCCGTGCCGTTGACCTTCAGCCAGCAGCAGCTCTGGTTCTTTGAGCAGCTGCACCCCGGCACCCCCACTTACAACGTGCCCGAGTTCTGGCGGCTGCGCGGGGCTTTGAATCTACCGGCGCTGGACGCCGCACTCACTGAACTCGTCCGCCGGCACGAGATTCTGCGTACGGTCTTCTTGGTCGAGGGCGATCATCCAAGGCAAATCATCCGCGAGGCGAAAGCTGTCAAAGCGCTCGTCACCGATTTGCAGTCGCTGCCCGCTGGTGATCGGGTCGCCCATGCCCAGCGTCTGGCAGACGAGGAGGCGAGCACTTTTTTTGATCTGCACGCCGGACCGCTTTTCCGTGCGCGCGTTTTGCGCCTGGCGCCGGAGGATCATTGGCTGTTGCTGAACGCGCATCATACCGTGACCGACGGCTGGTCCGCCGGGGTGTTACGGCGGGAGCTGGCGGAGCTGTACGGAGCGTTCGCCGCCGGGCGCAAGCCCGAGCTGCCGGATTTACCGTTGCAGTATGGCGACTTTGCGGCTTGGCAGGATCAGTGGTTGAAACAGGAAGTGTTTCCCCGCCAGCTCGAGTACTGGCGCAGCAAGCTGGCGGATGCACCGGAGGTGATGCAGTTGCCCACCGACCGTGCGCGGCCGAAAGTGGCCTCGCAGCGAGGCGATGAGGTTTCGGCGGTTCTGCCTGGCGCGGCGGTGGAAGGGCTGCGGGTGGTGAGTCAGGCGACCGGAGCCACCCATTTCATGACCGTGCTGGCGTTGACCCAGGCGTGGTTGGCGCGGTGCACAGGGCAGGGGACTATCGTCGTCGGCACGCCATCGGCGGGCCGCGACACGGCGGAACTGCAACGCCTGATTGGCTTCTTCGTTAACATGCTGGCCTTGCGGCTGGATGTGGACGGACAATGGTCTTTTCGTGAATTGCTGCGTCGGGCCAAAGCCTTGGCGCTGGAAGCGTACGCCCACCAGGATTTGCCCTTCGAGAAACTGGTGCAAGTGCTGCATCCCAAACGCAGTGCGGCTTACAATCCCGTCTTCCAGGTGGCCCTCCTGCATCTGCGGTCCGGCGAAGGTGATTGGGTGGTGCCGGGTTTGCAAGCCAGCGCCATCAACGCCCATACCGGCACGACCAAGTTTGATCTGACCATCGCCTTCACCGAAGCCAAAGATGAGTTGCGGTTGAACATCAGCTACAGCCGGGATCTGTTTGAGCCGGCCAGCATCGAGCGGATGTTGGGGCAGTTTTGCACTTTGATCACCGCCGCACTGGCCAATCCGGACCAACCGGTCGGCGCGCTCCCGATGCTGAGTGCGGCGGAGCATAAGCAGCTATTGACGGATTGGAATCAGACCCAGCGCGAGTACCCGCGCCACCGCTGTGTGCATGAGTTGTTTGAGGAACAAGCCGCACGGCAGCCGGAGGCGGTGGCGCTGGAATTGGAACGCACGCGCGTGACCTACGGGCAGTTGAACGCACGCGCGAACCGGCTCGCTCACCAGCTTCGTGCGGCGGGCGTCGGACCGGACACTTTGGTGACATTGTGCGCCGAGCGTTCGGTCGAGTTAATCGTGGCGTTGTTGGCGATTTTGAAGGCAGGCGGTGCTTATGTGCCGCTGGCGCCGGATTATCCCACGGAGCGATTGACGTTCATGTTGGAAGACACGCAATCGCCCGTGCTGCTCACCCAGCGGCACCTCGCGGCAAAATTGCCGGCGCATCGTGCGCGCGTGATTCTCCTCGATGCGCCCGAAATTGCCCCGGCGGACAGCCGGCCTTCGACGAACCCGGTCTGCAATGTGGGCCCGGACAATCTGGCCTATGTGATCTACACGTCCGGCTCCACCGGCCGGCCCAAAGGCACGACCATTCCGCATCGCGGAGTCGTGCGGCTGGTGAAGAACACGGAGTATGCAGATTTTTCGGGAGATCAAGTCTTCCTCCAGTTCGCGCCGATTTCCTTCGACGCTTCGACCTTGGAAATCTGGGGGCCGTTGCTCAACGGTGGTCGCCTCGTGATCACGCCACCGGGGGCGAATGCCCTGTCCGAGTTGGGCCGGGTCATCAATGAACACGGGGTGACGACGCTCTGGCTGACGGCGGGGTTGTTCAACGTGATGGTGGACGAACGGCTCGAAGATTTGAAAAAGCTCCGGCAGTTGCTTGCCGGAGGCGACGTGTTGTCGGTGCCGCACGTCAAGAAGGCGCTTGCCGGGCTCCCGGGGTGCCGCTTGATCAACGGCTATGGGCCGACCGAAAACACCACTTTCACCTGCTGCCATACCATTCAGCCGGCCGATGTCGAGGGCGTGGCCATTCCCATTGGGCGGCCGATTGCCAACACGAAGGTTTATATCCTCGACCCGCAGCGTCAGCCGGTGCCCGTCGGTGTGCCGGGTGAGTTGTACATCGGGGGCGACGGGTTGGCGCGGGATTATCTCAATCAACCCGAGCTGACGCGGGCGAAATTTGTTCCGCATCCTTTCGAACGGGAAAGCGGCGCGCGGCTGTACCGCACCGGGGATCTCTGTAAATATCGCGCGGACGGAACGATCGAGTTTCTCGGTCGGCTGGATCAACAGGTGAAGATCCGTGGATTCCGCATCGAACTGGAGGAGATTGAAAAAGTCATCCTGCAGCACGCGGCGGTGCGCGAAGCCGTGGTGGTGGCGCGTGAATTTTCGCCGGGTGACAAACGGCTCATCGCTTATTTCGTCACGAACGGTGCGCTCGCACTGACCGGGGAACAGTTGCGGGATCACCTGCGTTCGCGGCTGCCGGATTACATGGTGCCGGCGGCGTTTGTGCCAATGGATTCGTTACCCTTGAATCCGAATGGCAAAGTCGATCGTAAGGCGCTGCCCGCGCCGGCGGTGACGGAGTCCACTACGGGCGCGTTACCGGTTCGGCCGCGGACGCCAATCGAGGAAGTGATCGCGGCGACTTGGGCGGAAGTGCTGGGGCGGGAGCAGGTGGGGGTTCACGATAACT
>CAYWCK010000513.1:0-3644 GCA_964456685.1 uncultured Bifidobacteriaceae bacterium
GAACCTCGCGCCGGATTGAACACCGGATTGACCATTCGCTCGTGGGGCGTCGAATGGAACGGCACGGAAGGCACGATCATTCTGAATGACCAGGGCTACGAGATCATCACCGAGCGTAAACGCGCCAATCTCGATTCGGAAAAGAAACCCGCCAGCGGCAATCCGCATCCGGCGCACGTGCGCAACTTCCTCGATTGCGTGAAGTCGCGGAAGCAGCCGGTACTCAATCTCGAAATCGCGCATCACGTTTCCACGCTCGCGCACCTGGGCAACATCGCGTATCGCACCGGACACAAAATCGTTTGGGACGCGAAGAACGAGAAAGTCGTCGGCGATTCCGCGGCGGACGCGATGGTCGGTTGCCACTATCGCGCGCCCTGGAAACTTCCCTATACTCGCCGCGCGTGAAGGCTGTCCGGACTGTTCGATGGCTGCGGAGTCTTGGGCTGGCGCTGGCGTTGTTTGCCGGGCCGGGCCGCGCGGCGACCATTGTTGAATCCGACATTTGCGTTTACGGCGGCACGTCTGGTGGCGTCGCTGCGGCCGTCGCCGCGGCGCGACTCGGCAAATCCGTTACTCTCGTTTCGCTCAACAACCACGTCGGCGGCATGACTGCGAGCGGACTGGGCGTCACCGACATCGGCCCGGGCAACGACACGACTTACGTCAGCGGCATTTCACGCGAATTCTACAAACGCGTCGGCGCGGCCTACGGTTCAACGAATCTCGTGATCTGGTTTGAACCGCACGTCGCGGAGAATGTTTTCTGGCAGATGCTCGCCGAGGCGGGCGTGACGGTTTACTCGAACAAATTGCTCGCGGCGACCACCGTGGTCAGCAATCGCATCACGCAGTTCACCACCGCTGACGGCACGACGTTTCGCGCGAAGCAGTTCATCGATACCACCTACGAGGGCGATTTGATGGCGGCGGCGGGTGTGACGTTCACCTGGGGACGCGAAGGCACGGCCGCCTACAACGAATCGCTCGCCGGCATCCGCAGCTTGGGAGGCTCGTACAACTACGATCCCTACGTCCTGCCGGGAAATCCCGCGAGCGGGTTGCTTCCGCTGGTAAACTCGAACACGGGCGGCACGGTCGGGCAGGGCGATCAACGTTTGCAGGCCTACAACTATCGGCTCTGCCTCACGCAGAACGCGACTAACAAGATTGCCATCACGGCGCCGACGAATTACTCCGAGGCCAACTACGAACTCGTCCGCCGTTACGTCACCAACCGCCTCGCCACCGACGGCTCGGTTTCGCTGAGTTCGCTGATTCACATCCAGACCATCATTCCGAACGGGAAAACGGACATCAACGCGAACGGTGAGTTGTCCACCGATTACGTCGGTTACAATTACACCTGGGCCACGAACACCTACGCGGGCCGCGAGCAGATTCGGGCCGCACATGAAAATTACATTCGCGGACTGCTCTATTTTTACGCCACCAGCACGGGCATCCCCGCCAACCTGAACACGGAGGCGCAATCGTGGGGGCTGGCGAAGGACGAGTTCACCGACAACGGCGGCTGGCCATGGCAGATTTACGTGCGCGAAGCGCGGCGCATGGTCAGCGATTACGTGATGACCCAATCGAATTGCGAAGCGCGCGTCACGGCGCCCGACGGGATTTGTCTCGCGCGCTACAACATCGATTCGCATGGCGTGCAGCGGCTCGCCTCCGGGAATTTGACGCGCTGGGAAGGCAGCATTGGCGGCACCCCGCCGTTTCCGTATCCGATCAGCTATCGCTCGATCATTCCGCGCAGCAACGAATGCCAGAACGTGTTTTGCACCTTTGCGCTGTCGGCGAGCCACGTGGCGTTTGCGTCATGCCGCATGGAGCCGGTGTTCATGATGGCGAGCCACGCGGCGGGCGTTGCGGCGGCGTTCGCGATCGACGACAACGTGGCGTCGCAGCAATTGAATTATGCCAAGCTCGCGGCGCAACTGCGCGCCGATGGTCAATTGCTCACTTGGACCAGCGCGAGCAGTTCGACCAACGGAATTATTCTCGATCAGGGTGGACCGGGCACGACGAGTTCGAGCGGTTGGACGGCGGGGGCGAATGCCGGCGGCTGGAATGGGAACTACTGGCATGACAACGCTTCCGGCAAGGGAATGAAATGGGTTACCTACACGCCGACGCTGCCGACGAACGGTACGTATGAAGTTTACGCGTGGTGGGTGGAATCATCGAATCGCGCCACGAACACACCTTACGACATCATTTACGCCAACGGAACGAATCGCGTGCTCGTGAATCAAAAACTCGCGAGCGGGGGCTGGTTCAAGTTGATGACCACGAATTTCGTCGCCGGCACGAGCGGCAAGGTGATCATTCGCAACGACAACACCACTGTAACGACGGATTATTGCATTGCTGACGGCATTCGCTTTCTCGGCATCGGCGCGGCGGCCCCGGTGGTGACGCCGACGGTTGATGTCGTGGCGAGCGATGCGGCGGCTGGAGTTTATCAAACGAACGCCGGGCGATTTACAATCGTGCGGAGCGATCCCGACACCACGTTGACGGTGAATTACACGGTCGGCGGCAGCGCGGTCGGCGGAGTTCATTACGCGGCGCTGCCGGGATCGGTCACATTGTTGCCGGGAATGGCGGGCACGAATTTGTTTGTCACCCCGATCGTGACGAATCTCGGCGCGGATCAACTCAGGGTGACGTTGAACTTATCGGCGTCGGTGAATTACAACCTCGGTTCGCTCTCCAACGCGGCCGTGACGGTTAACGACCGTCCGCTCAACGCCTGGAATCGCGCGCATCCGGGGATCGGTGGCGATGGCGCGGATCCAGAGTCCGACGGGCTGCCGAACCTGATTGAATACGCACTCGGATTCTCGCCTGAAATCGCCCAGACGAATTCGCTCGTTCCCGAATTGAGCGGAGACCTGTTGAAACTGAACTGGACGCAATCAAAGGTTGCAATCGATGTTGTCCTGGCACTGGAGTGGTCCACGGATTTGACGAACTGGCATTCCGCTGCCACCACCGCATTTGAAACCAATCGCAGTGATGCGGGCGCAGTCTGGTTAAATACGGTCGCAGTTACTGCCTTGACGGGCACGAATGGCCTCGGCTTTTTTCGAATGTGTGCGGCCCGAGGACTTTAAGCGGTTGAAGAAAGGCGGTGGTGACCTGCTCCGCGTGCGGGCTAAGAGCGGCGATCATTCGGCATGTCCGCGTAGGTCACGATTCCGCCGTTGGCCTGCATCGCTGCCAACAAATCGTGTGCGACGCGGCCAGCTTTGAACACCACTTGCGGATTGGCGTTCCTGGAAAGTTTCCCGACGAGATTGGTCACGGTGGCGAGCGAGTGATACACGTCGGCACTGACCGAACCGCTCGCAATGAGCGCGAACGCGTTTCATCCCCACAACTGACGGTCCAGCGAGCGCAACTGGATCGCCTCGGAAACGTGATCGGCTTGCACGCTCGCCGCCGCTGCGAGATCGGCGATCGTGCGGGCGACTTTCAGGATGCGATCGTAAGCGCGGGCGCTGAGGTTATATTCGGCCATCGCGTTCTTGAGCAATTCCTTCGTGGCTTCGTCGAGCGCGCAATGTTCCTTGATCTCGCGCGGGCCCATGCGTGCGTTGCAGGTGATCTTCGGTTTGGCG
>CAYWCK010000514.1:0-3616 GCA_964456685.1 uncultured Bifidobacteriaceae bacterium
TCAGTGAGATTCAAAGCCGGCCCACCACTCGCAACTGGCGTAAAATGGAGTCGCCCCTCCGCCCCACGGACACTCCAATGATGGGCGATTGCATGTGGCGGGGCGGTGGTCCGCACCACACCATGCTGCCTCCGAATTTCAACGGCCAATGGGTCGGTGCGGGCGGCGAGTTCAACCACTTCGCCATGTTGCGCCACGGCAAGGGTATTCAACTTGTCTTCTTCGACGGAAGCGCCCGACAGGTTAAGGTCCGGCGGCTCTGGTCACTCTATTGGAACAAGGAGTTTCTGATCAACTACGCCTACTCCATCCCAACTTTCTTTCCCAGTTGGATGCCGAATTAGCAGGCGGCCAACCAAATTATTCTTCCGGAGCTACTTTCCCTCCGCGCAGGGGCCAAGGTTGCACGCCCACCCGCGCCGCCCAGCGTTCCCATTGGCGCGTCATTGATTTCACGCGTTCGGGAAATTGCGCGGCCAGATCATGCATCTCGGTACGGTCGGCTTCCATGTCGTGCAGTTCCCATTTGCTGCCGTCGTTCTTGGCGGAAACGAGTTTCCATTTTCCGTCTCGCATTGCGCGATTGCCTTCATGCTCCCAGAAAATCGGCTGCGCTCGCTTGAGGTCTTTGCCGGCAAACGCCGGCCGCAGACTCACGCCTTCACGCGGCTGAATCCGCTCGCCGTTGAAGCGACTGGGATACTTTGCGCCGGCGACATCCACGCACGTGGCCATCAGGTCAATCAGATGCGCCGGATCACGCACGAGTTGATTCCGTCGCGTGGATGGAATACCCGCCGGCCAATGCACGATCAACGGCGTGCTGATTCCGCCCTCGTGCTCCCAGTGCTTGTAATAGCGAAACGGTGTGTTGCTCACATTCGCCCAGTTCCGTCCGTAACCGAGATAGGTATTCGGCGCGCCGGGCGAGAGCTTCCACGATTCCGGTTTCTCATGCGCCACCGGTTCGGCGCAACCACCGTTGTCTTGCAAAAACATGATCAGCGTGTTGTCGAGTTGCCCGCTCCGTTCCAACAAGGCCACGAGTCGGCCGACTCCCGCATCCATGCGCGTGATCATCGCGGCGTAGGCTTGCATCATCCGCGCCTCCCACTTGGCGTCGGGAAATTTTTCCCAATCACCCACCGTCGGCGAAACGTCCCAAGCAGGATTTACCATCCCGAGTTGTTTCAACTTCTCCCACCGCGCCGCTCGCGTGGCTTCGTAGCCACGGTCGTAAACTCCGTTGTAAGCATCCACGTCCTCGGCAAACGCATGGATCGGCCAGTGCGCGGCGGTGTAGGCGAGGTAAAGGAAGAAGGGCTGATTGGTCTTCCCGCTCACGTGATCGCCCACGAATCTCACCGCATGATCCGTGAACGCATCGGTGATGTAGTAATGCTCTGGTTTGTATTCCGGATCGGTGTTCCACTCGAAGCACCCATTATCGCGCGTCAGATGCTTCGGTTCAAAGTAGTGCGACGCGCCGGGAATGATGCCGTAGTGATGATCGAACCCGCGTTGCAACGGCCAAGCGCTCTTGTCGCCGTCGGGTTTTGTGTTCCGCGTGACATGCCACTTGCCCACGGCATATGTGCCGTAACCCGCCGGCCGCAAGACCTCGGCGATCGTCACGCAGCGATGGTTCAGTTCGCCCCGATACGCTTCAAAACCACGATCGCCCGTCATGTGGCCAATGCCCGCCTGATGCGAATACAAACCCGTGAGCAACGCGGCGCGCGTCGGACAACAGCGGGCCGTGTTGTAGAACTGGGTGAAGCGCAGCCCATTTGCCGCGAGCTTGTCGAGATTCGGAGTGCGAATCTCCCCGCCGTAACAGCCGAGATCCGACCAGCCCATGTCGTCGCAGAGAATGATGACGATGTTGGGCCGTTTGGTTTTCGGCTGAGCCGGAAAACAAGGCAGCATCCCGACCAACAAGCCGAAAATGATGAGCCAGCGTTTCATGTTCATTTTGTCGTGGCGGGTAACACGAGATCAGCCGGTTTCACTCCCTTGCGAAATCCATTGAAGCTGTACGCCGTCGGTTGGAAGTCGCCGACCACTTGCACGTTGGCCTTGGCGGGAATTTCCAGATTGAAAGCCCAATACACGCTGTTCACGAGCAACCGGCGGAAACTTTCATCCCGCAAATCCGTTGCGGCTCCCATCGTCGTGCAGAAAACTTTGTTGGTGGCACCCGCTTCATTCTTGTGGAGGCGATACCAAGCCAGCGGGCGATGCGGATCGTTCTTTGTTGGATGCAACGGCGCGTACGGCGAAGTGCCGTCGAGCACATCGGCGCGCAGAAGAATTTTGGAATCGGGCTGCGGCTCCACGTGATAGCAACCGGTATCAATGTACATCATCCCCACGCCGCGCAGCATGGGGTCGTCCTTCGCGCCGGTTTCGGGCACCGCACGCGTGGCTTCCTTGTGATTCTCGCCCAGATGACTCACCCACGTTTCACCCAACACCTGACGACCGAAACCGCCCGGCCAGACTTTGCTGTCGTGCGAATACTTCGCGTAAACGGACGCAGAATCCTTCCCATACTTGAACGCGTGTGTGCTGGTGCGCAAACCGATGATTGGCTTGCCGGCCAGGTAGGCATCCACGAAATGCTTCATGACCGCGTCGGGATACTGGCGAAAACGCAGCATCATGAAAATCGCATCGGCACTATCGAGCGCCTCGGCGCCAGTCAGATTCTTGCCCGCGTTGGGATTGATCGTGCCGTCCTTTTCGTCGAGGGAGAAAAGCACGGTACATTTGAACCCGTGACGCACGGCCAGAATCTTCGCGATCTGGGGCAAACTTTCTTCCGAACGATATTCCTCATCGCCCGCCAGAAACACGATGTGCTTCCCGACACCCGGTCCGGAGCTGCCCGTGTAAACCACCGTGCCCGCAGGTTCAGCCTGCAGCGCCATCGTATTCAGCAGGCAAATAGCGGCAAAAGCGCCGGCGAATGCTGAGCATCCAAATTGATTTCGCAGAATGGGCTTCACGATTTCTTTTTCTTTCCGTTGGGATTTTGGTTGGGGCCGCGCGCAGCGGGTTTGATGTCGTCCGAATCCTGATACTGCGCGCGCAACCTGCTGAGTTCCGTTTTCAATTCGGCGACCGTCTTCGCGTAAGCCGGATCGGCGTAAACACTTTTCAACTCCTGCGGATCTTTTTCGCGGTCGAACAACTCCCACTCGTTGCTCTCGTAGAAATTCGCCAGCGTGTAGCGGTCGGTGCGGACGCCGTAATGCTTCGCCACACTGTGGCCGCCATCGTAGTAGTGATAGTAAATGCTCTTGCGCCAGTCGGCCGGAGTTTCGCCGCGCAGGATCGGCAGAAACGAACGCCCGTGCAAGCCGGCGGGAATTTTTCCACCAGCGATATCCGCAAACGTCGCGGCGTAATCAATGTTCTGAATCATTTGCGTGAAACGCGTGCCCGGTTTGACGACGCCGGGCCAGCGGATGAGGAACGGCATGTGGATGGACTCCTCATAAATCCACCGCTTGTCGAACCAGCCGTGCTCGCCGTTGTAGAAGCCCTGATCGGAAGAGTAAATCACGATGGTGTTTTCTTCCAAACCTTCGGCCTTCAAGTATTCGAGGAC
>CAYWCK010000515.1:0-3613 GCA_964456685.1 uncultured Bifidobacteriaceae bacterium
GTCTATTACGCACCCAACAGTTACTGCGCTCCCAATTATTATTACCCGGCTTCGCGCCCCAATTACGCGGTGAGCGGTACCCTGCTTGGTGCTGCCTCGGGGGCTTTGATCGGCGCCGGCAACCACGATGCCGGGAAGGGCGCTGCCATCGGCGCCGCTGCGGGCTTGGTTTTGGGCAGCGTGGCGGAAGCATCTGCCCGGCACCAGGAGCAGCGGACCACAAGGCCGGCCGCGACTTCACCCGCACCAAGCGTTCAGCCGGCAATGGAGAACCCCGCACCGGCCGGCCGGATTGCTTCGACGCCCTGCGCCACCTCCACGTATTATTGGACGCCGCGCCCGCAGATTGACGACGCTCCGCGTGTGCCAGATGCACCCACTTTTTGAAGCCCCAAACGATTCCCGACTTAATAACGCAAAAACCATGAAAACGTACATCCCCAAACTCCTTCTCCCCCTTGCTTCCGCCGTGCTGGTCGCGGGCTGCGCTTCCACCGGCGTGAAAAATCCATCCGGCGTTCCGGTCACCCGCATGAATGCGGACGAGCAAGGCTTCGTCGCCGGCACCGGTGTGGAGTCACAGGATCTCGTGGCCGTTACCGACAAAATGGCGCGCAGCATTCTCAGCATCCAACCCATCGCTGGTGCCGCCACGCCGCCGATCATCGTGCTCGACCCGGTGGAAAACAAAACGCGGTTCCCGATCAACAAGGACATCTTTCTGACGCGCATCCGCTCGGAGTTGAACAAGAAGTCTGGCGGCAAGGTGACGTTCCTCGCCCGCGAACGCATGGCGGCACTGGAGAAAGAGCGCAACCTCAAGCGCGAAGGTGCGGTCACGGCCAACGCCGATCCCAAGGCCCAGGAATTCAAGGGAGCGGATTATTTCCTGACTGGTTCCCTGGAGGGCCTCTCCACGCGCACCACCAAGGGGACCAGCGATTACATCCTCTACGCGTTTCAACTGATCGACGCGCGCACCAGCGCCATTGTTTGGGAGGACAACGCGGAAATAAAGAAACAGGGTCTGGAGGACGCAGCGTATCGTTAAGCCGGCGGCCTGGCCGCAAGCACCGGGCAACGCCCTTCGTGGCAGGCAGACGGCAAGGAAGGCGGAATGAGATCCATCTTTCAACCAATCGGGTTGTGCGCGCTCCTGATCTTTTCAGGCTGTGCCACGACGCCGAAGCGCCACATCTCGTTGACGGGGGACATCCTCGTGGACGGCCCGCGCATGATCGCCGAAGGCCCGGCCAAGGACAAAGTGCTCTGGCAATACCGCACCGCCGCCGCCGCGATGCGCCAGGGCAAATTCGACGTCGCCAAACCTCTGCTCGACGACGCGCTCCTCACGCTCGGTGGCGTCTTCGGCAAGGACGCCGAAGCCCGCAAATCGCGTAGCCTGTTTCAAAGCGAATCGCGCAAGACCTTCATCGGCGAACCCTACGAGCGCAGCATGGCGTATTTTTATCGCGGCGTGATTTACTGGCGTGACGGTGAACTGGATAACGCCCGCGCCTGTTTCCGCAGTGCGGAATTCGAGGACAGCGATGCCGAGAGCAAAGCCTACAAGGGCGACTGGGTGTTGCCGGACTATCTCGATGGTTTCGCGACGGCAAAACTGGCGGGCGATGGCAAAGAGGCCTTTGAGCGCGCGAAGAAGAATTCCAAAAACATCAACCTGCCGGACTACAATCCAAAGGCGAACGTCCTCTTTGTCGTCGAGTTCGGCCCCGGACCGGTCAAGTACGCGACGGGTCAATATCGTGAAGAATTGCGCATCCGCGCCCGGAGTTCGTCCATCGTGGCCGCGCGGATCAAGAGCGGCACGGTGAACTTGCCGGTGGCGCCGTGTGACGACGTGAATTTCCAGGCGACCACGCGCGGCGGCCGGGTCATGGATCACATCCTGGCGAACAAGGCGGTCTTCAAGAAGACGACCGATGCCGTGGGCGACGCCGCAATCCTCAGCGGCGCGATCCTCGCCGGTGCGGGCCACCGGCAACACAACGCCGCGGATGAAGTGGGTCTGGGTCTCCTGCTCGCCGGTCTCGCGAGCAAGCTGGCCTCTGCCGCCACGACGCCCGAGGCCGACACGCGCACCTGGGACAATCTCCCGCAGTTCATTACCTACGCCATGATGTCGCTCCCGGCGGGAACGCATGAAGTGACCGTGGAGTTTCTCGAAGCCGGCGACAAGGTTGTCGCCAATTTGACCAAACAAATCACCGTGAACATCGCGGACGTGACCCGGGACAAGGTCGTGTTCGTGAGCGACAGTTCCACAACGCCCCAAAGCCAATGAAAACCAAAATCCTCGCCCTCCTGCCCGTTACCGCCGCGCTGCTCATCGCGGGTTGCAGCACGTACGACAAGGGTCCTTATCTGCCGCAGCAATCCAAGACTCCGGCCTACGAGAACACCGAGCGCTTCGTGTTGCTCGATCCCGGCGCGCAAAGATCGATCACCTGCACCGGCATTCACGAGGCCACGCTGAGCGACGGCCGGCTCGAAGTGACCGCGCAAATCCGCAATCGTGAAAACCGCCGGCTGGAAGTGCAGGCCAATTGCGTCTTCAAGGACGGCAATGGCATCAGCACCGGCGACGAAACGCCGTTTCAAACCGTGATTCTAACCGAGAATTCCACGGAGCAGGTCAAGTTTACCGCCTCGAACGCGGCCTCCAAGAAGTACACGATCCGCGTGCGGCAGGCGCGTTGAGTTTGCCCTCAATCGTTGGGGATTTCCGCCGATATCACAACCGGCCGGCGCTCTCAATCGAGGTCCGGCTTGACCTGTTTGATTTCCAGCTTCAAGGCGACGAGCGAGAGGTTGATGTCGTAAAGAAAGGCGACCAGCGAAGCCACGAGCGCGGAAAGGCAGGTGATGAACAGGAGGCTGACGAAGAGGCCGTTGTTCCATTGGAGCAGGGCCGTGAGGAACAGCGTTACAATCAACATCGCGGCCAGCAACACGCTCAAGCTGGCCAGCGTGATGGTGAGTCGCAGCACCCGCGCGCGGCGGTAGATGATGCCTACTTGCGCGAGAATCGGTTCGCGCTGGCTGGCGCCGGCCAGAGGCAGTTGCTGGGCCAGTTGCCGGGCACGATCGATGCAGCGCCCAAGCCGATTCGTCATCGTGAGCAGGAGCAAACCCACGCCCGAGATCAGGATGACCGGGCCGATGGCGACTTGCAGGACCGGAATGATGTCGCTTAGTGGTGTCACCGTTACAGCCTAACGGCGGACAACGATTTTAGGAAGTTAAGAGACGATGCTGAAACTGGAACCACCGGATTCGCATTTCCTCCGCGCCGCCGAAGGGTGGCACGAGTTGGGATTGCACGCGGAAGCGGCGGCGGAACTCGACGGGATTTCGCCGGCGCATCAGCGTCATCCCGACGTTCTGGAATTGCGGTGCGCGCTGGACATCCAATTGGCGCGCTGGGACGCGGCCTTGGATGCGGCGCGCAAGCTGGTTTCCATTGCGCCCAGCCGGGTCTCGGGCTGGCTGCATCAATCGTTTGCGATGCGCCGCGTGACCGACGGCGGCGTGGCCAAAGCGATGGAAGCGCTCATGCCCGCGGCGGAAAAATTTCCGAAGGACCCGACCG
>CAYWCK010000516.1:0-3610 GCA_964456685.1 uncultured Bifidobacteriaceae bacterium
GTTCAAATGCAGCATGTCCTTCACAAACAGTTCGCGCCGTGGTTGGCCGTCCGAATCCAGCATCGGAGTGAAGACGTCCACATAAACCAGCCGCTTGTCCGCGGTAACAAAATCGCGGATGAGTCGGTTGGCTTCCTGGATTGTCGCCAGAAACTTTACGCGTGACGGACTCGGCTTGATGGAGATGAAAGCGATTTGCGTCCGCGGTTGCGCGGCGTGGACTTTGGACACGAATGCTTTGAACGCCGCAATAACCTGTTCTGCCGTCAGCCCGGCGGCGATGTCATTATCCCCGGCATAGAGAAAGACGACTTTGGGGTGGTAGGGGAGCACGATGCGCTCCACGAACGCGGCCGAGTCTCCGAGATGCGAGCCGCCGAAACCGCGGTTAATGATCCGATGATCGGGGAATTGCGCCGGCGCGTTCGTCCACTTAACGATGCTGGAACTGCCGATGAACACCACCGCGTTCTGCGGCGGTGGATTGGTCCGGTCTCGCGCCTCAAACTTCGCAATCACCGGTTCCCAGCGGACGTGATGTGGTTGATTTGTCTCCGATCCCAGCAATGCGAAGACGACGAAATTTAATCCGAGTACGAGCGGGGCAATCCTGGTTCGCATACCGGCATGCTGTCAGCCTCATCGGTGGCTGAGAAGTCCTTTTTGCTTTTCCGCGCCACCGCTTGCGGCCATGCTCGCGCCGTGCAGCCGCTCAAGCCCGCAGAAATCCGCCACGCCGTTCGCGCCGCGCTCGCCGAGGACATCGGCAGCGGCGACGTGACGACGCTCGCCACCGTGCCAGCAGCCGCGCGGATCGACGCGTGTATGCGCGCCCGTGAGCCTCTGGTGGTTGCTGGTTTGGCATTTGCCGAATCCGCATTTCGCCAACTTTCTCCGGGGGTGAGAATCCAACGCCTCGCGAGGGACGGTGAGCGCGTCAAAGCAGGGGCAAACTTGCTGAAGGTTTCCGGCGCGGCGCGCGCCATCCTTTCCGCCGAACGGGTCGCCCTCAATTTCGTGCAGCGACTTTCCGGTGTCGCCACGCTAACCGCGCGTTTTGTCACGGAACTTCGCGGCACGCACGCGGAGGTGCTCGATACGCGGAAGACCACGCCCGGCTGGCGGCGCTTCGAGAAATACGCCGTGGCCTGCGGTGGGGGACGCAACCACCGCACCGGGCTCTATGACATGGTGCTCATCAAGGACAACCATCTGGCTGCGTTGCGTGACGCCCGGCCGAACGCCATCGCCGCTGCCGTCCAACGAGCGCGGAAAAAATTCCCGAAGCTGAAAGTGGAAGTGGAGGCGGACACACTGGAACAAGTCGCCCAAGCCGCCGAGGCCGGCGCGGACATCATCCTGCTGGACAACATGAGCCAGCCCGAGTTACGCCGTGCTGTAAAACTTGTCCGTGGGCGGGCGGAGACAGAAGCCAGCGGCGGCGTGAATCTGCAAACCATCCGTGCCATCGCCCAGACGGGAGTGGATTTTGTTTCGGTCGGGGCGCTCACGCATTCGGCGCGGGCCGTGGACATCGGATTGGATTTTGAATGACCACGGACGCCCAGATCCTCTCCGCTTTGCGCGCGGCTGAAAACGGCGGCGTCTCCGGTGCCGAGTTGTCGCAGCGCCTCGGCATCAGCCGCGCCGCCATCTGGGCGCGCATCGAGGAGTTGCGGCAACTGGGTTACGACATCGATGCCACACCCCACCTCGGCTACCGACTCGTCAGTGCGCCGGATGTGTTGCACGCAGACGACTTGCTCGCGAGTCTCGGCAAAACAAAAGTCATTGGCCGCGACATTCGTGTCTTCGAGCAAACCACCTCCACCAACGACGTCGTCGAAAAGCTCGCGCGCGATGGTGTGAAGGAAGGCGTGGTTGTCTTCGCCGAATCCCAAACCAAAGGCCGGGGACGGCTCGGGCGCGTGTGGACATCGCCGGTGCGCAAGGGCCTTTGGTTTTCCATTTTGCTGCGGCCCAACCTGCGCCCGCAGGAAACCACCCAGCTCACCATCGCCGCGGCAACGGCCTTGTGGCGCGCCATTCAAGCCGAGACCGGAATCACGGCGGAGATCAAATGGCCGAATGACATCCTGATTCGCGGCAAGAAGGTCGTCGGCATCCTCACCGAACTCAGCGCGGAAGTGGATCGCGTCAAGCATGTCACGCTCGGCATCGGGGTGGATGTAAATTTAACGACCGCCGACCTGCCCGCCGAATTGCGCAAGACGGCGACGTCGCTGCGGATCGAGTCGGGTGAATTCATCTCCCGCGCGGAACTGGCGGTGACCATCCTGCGCGAGCTTGACGCCGACTACCACCGGGTCATGAAGGGAGGCTTTGCCTCGCTGGCGGACGAATGGGAACAGCATTGCACCACCATCGGCCAGCAAGTCGTCGTGCAGATGGGCAGCCGGAAAATTCGGGGCCATGCCGAATCGCTCGACGAGGATGGCGCATTGCTCGTGCGGACGGAACACGGCCACATCGAACGCGTCATCGGCGGCGACGTGACTCTGGAAAAATGATTCTGCTCTTCGACATCGGCAACACGAACACACACGTCGGGCTGGCGAACGATCGGCGCGTCGTGCGGCAGGCCGATATTCCTACGGCAAGCTGGCAGAGTGGTCAGGCGGCGGCGCAGTTGGCAAAGTTTGTCGGATCCACACGCGTGGATGGCGCCGCCCTGTGCAGCGTGGTGCCGCGCGTCACGCCGCTGGTTCGCAAAGCCGTCCGGGTTTTTTGGAAACTCGATGCTTTTGAACTCACCGCGGCAACGTTGCGTTGTGTCGGCATTGATTATCCGAAGCCTGGCAGCATCGGCCCCGACCGGTTGGCCAACGCGGTCGCGGCAAAGCATCACTTTGGGTCGCCGGTTGTGGTGGTGGATTTTGGCACCGCGGTCACCTTCGATGTGGTGAACGCGCGGGGCGATTACGTCGGCGGCATCATCGCGCCCGGGCTGGCGGCGATGACGGATTATCTCCACGAGAAAACGGCGCTGCTGCCGCGCATTCGGATTCGCGAAGTGAAATCTGCCATCGGCAAATCCACTGAGCACGCGATGCTCGTCGGCGCGGTGCATGGCTATCGCGGGCTGGTGCGACAGTTGATCGCGGAACTGAAATGCGAGTTAAAGGCGAAGCGCCTGCCGGTCGTGGCGACGGGCGGTTACGCCAAATTGATCGCCGCGAAACTGCCGGAAATTTCGAAGGCTGAGCCAGACCTGACGCTCGAAGGGCTGCGACTCGTTTGCGTCGCAAATCATCGTTGATTCGCTGCCCTCGCGGCGTAAGGTGGCATGGTATGAAGGGTTGCTTGGGGCGCTGTCCGGAACCGCGGCGCGTGGTGGAAAGAGTTCTCGCCTTGCTGTTCGTACTTGCCGTCGGGCTTGAGTTGCCGGCCATGGCCGCCGCGCCGACCGTGCTGGAACTGGTGAATCAATTTAGCGCCACCAACTATTTCAATCTCGTCAGCAACAAGCTTTACACCCGCGCCGGCATGAACCGCGTGCCGGTCGAGTTGGGCGGTGCTCAACACGATCTTTGCCGCGACGCCATCCACGCCGAGTTTAATCGCGTCGGTCTGAACTCCACGCTCGACC
>CAYWCK010000517.1:0-3610 GCA_964456685.1 uncultured Bifidobacteriaceae bacterium
TTGCAATATGATTGCCCGTCGGGATGCGCTGCTGGAACTCGGCGGTTTCAATGAAGCGCTTTATCCGAACGAGGAAAACGCGTTGATGGATGAATTGCAGCGGCGCGGGGGCAAGCTGATTTACGATCCGGAATTGATCGTGCATCGGCGGCCGCGGCCGACCTTGAAGGCGTTCGCCAAAATGCTGATGACCTATGGCCGCGGGCGCGCGGAGCAGTTCCGCGAGACGCCGACGCTGGGTTCGATCCTCAATTTCTTTCCGCCGCTGTTTCTTGTTTATCTGCTGACGCTGCCGGTGATTTGGAGCATCACGTTCGTCCCGCAGTTACAGCATTTGCCGGCCATCTACAGTGTGCCGCTGCTGTTTTATGTGGCGCTGGTGCTCGTGCAAGTGCTCGCACTGCTGCCGCGCGGTGGCGTGGTCCGGAGTCTGGGCGCGCTGCCGTTGCTCGCGCTGACGCACGTGCTTTATGGGTTTGGTTTCTGGCGCGGCCTGTTCACGAAACTGAAGTCCCCCGGCCAACGCGCCGACATACCGGTGAAACTGGAGAAGATCGTTTGATCGGTTTTCCATGAAGAACCCGTTTTGGGACAAGGCGATCGCAAACTGCGCCGATCCGCAGCGCGCCCGCCATTATCACAAGCTTTTCGCCACCGCCATCGGCGAAAAGGCCGGCCGGCTCACGCACGGGCAGATTCTCGTGCTGGTTGCGTTGTTCAGCGGGTCGCAGACCGCGAGCGACTGGCTCGTGGCCCATCCGGAATGTCTCCCGGAACTCGACCTCGATCACATCACCCATCCGCGGCGGCTGCAGGGCTTCCGGCGCGAAGTGGAGAAGTTCATGAAGCCGGCGCTGGCGCACCACGAGTTCGCCCTCGCCCTGATGCGGCTGCGGCAATTCAAACAACGCGAGATGTTGCGCATCGCCGCACGGGATCTTTCGCGCGTGGCCCATGCGGTGGAGATTACGCGCGAGATTTCCGACGTGGCGGATGTCTGCCTCGAATGCGTCTGGCAAATTTGCCTGGCGCAGTTTACCGGCCGGTTCGGTCGCCCTTATCACCCCGATCCCTCCGGTCGGTGGCAGGAGACCTCCGCGTGTGTGTTAGGCATGGGGAAATTGGGCGGGCAGGAATTGAATTACAGTTCGGACGTGGATGTGCTTTTTCTCTATGCGGACGAAGGCCAGGTGTTTCGCGAGCCACCGACTGCGAAAGTGAAGCCCGTCCGCACGATGTCGAATCATGCTTTCTTCAACCGGCTGGCCGAAAACTTCATCGCCGAGGTCACGCGCATGACGCCCGAGGGTGCGCTGTTTCGCATCGATCTGCGCCTGCGTCCCGAAGGCGACGCCGGGCCGCTTTGCCGTTCGCTGGAAAGTTATGAGAATTTCTACGCGCAATGGGGGCAGACGTGGGAGCGGATGATGCTGATCAAGGCCCGCTGTGTGGCGGGCGATCAAACCCTCGGCCACGAGTTCACGGAAATGATCCAGCCATTCCGCTTTCCGCGCTCGCTGAACGAACGCGTGCTGCGCGAGGTGGCCGCGATGAAGGATCGCATCGAAGCCGAGGTCGTGAAGCTCGGCGAGCTGGATCGCAATGTGAAACTGGGGCGGGGCGGCATTCGGGAGATTGAATTCGTCGCGCAATCGCTCCAGTTGCTCCACGCCGGGCGGCTGCCGTTTCTGCAAACCGCGCAGACCTTGCCCTGCCTGGTGAAGCTGGCTCAATACGGATTGATTTCTGCGACCGAAGCGCAGGAATTGGAGAAGGCTTACTGCTTTTTGCGCGACGTCGAGCACCGCTGCCAGATGGAAGCCAACCTGCAAACGCACACCATCCCGGCGGAGAAGTCCGCGCGCGAGCGCCTGGCGAAACTCATGGGGCTCGCCTCGCTCAAGGAATTCGAGACGCAATTGCGCGAACACACCGGCAAGGTGCGTCGGAGTTACGACCGCTTGATGAAGCCGGAAGCGACCGAAACGGAGTCGCCATTTCCCGTCGAATTCGAAGCGGCACAGGCGGAGTGGAAGCAGATTCTGGCCGCGCATTCCTTCCGCGATCCAGAAGCAGCCTTTCGCGTGTTGAAGGAATTCGCGGAAGGGCCGGGCTACGTCCATGTTTCAGCGCACACGACCGCGCTGGCGCGGCAACTGATTCCCAAAATTCTCGCCCTCTGCCCGCAGGAGAAGTCGCCCCGGTCTCCGTCAAAGCAGGTGCTCTCCGATCCCGACCGCGTGTTGACCCGGCTGGACACCTTCATCACCGCCTATGGGGCGCGGGCGGCGTTGTTCGAGGTGTGGAACAGCAAGCCGATCATGTTCGAGCTGTTGTTGCTCCTGTTTGATCGCTCCGAATTTCTCGCGGAACTCGCAATCCGGACGCCCGACCTGATTGACGACCTGGTTGTGGGCGAGCGCCTTCGTCTTCGCAAGTCGGCGGCGGAAATTCTGCGCGACCTGAAACACGGGATCAGTGACGCCGATCAATTCCTGTGGCTGCGCCGGTATCACGAGGCGGAACAGATGCGGCTCGGTTTGCGCGACATTCTCGGGCTGGTGGATTTCGAGCAAAACCTGACCGAGCTGTCCGCGCTGGCGGATGCGTGTCTGCAATACGCCTTGCTCGTGGTCATGCGCGAAAACCGGCTGAAGCACCCGCCGTTTGCCATCCTCGGCCTCGGCAAACTCGGCGGGTGCGAGATCAATTATGGTTCGGATCTCGATCTGGTGTTCGTGACCGAAGCGGCCGCAAAGGAACTGCCCAAACTGCAGAAGCTCGCTGCGTGCGTCATGGATTTGGTGTCCCGCCGGACCGAGCAGGGGATCGTGTTCGTGACGGATGCGCGGCTGCGTCCGGATGGCGAGAAGGGCCTCCTCGTCAACACGCTCAAGGCCTACGAGGAATATTACCGGCAACGGGCGCAGCTCTGGGAAGTTCAATCGCTCACGCGCGTGCGGGCGGTGGCCGGGGACGCGAAAGTGGGAGCGAAGTTCTGCGCGCTCGTCGCGCGCTTGACGGACTTCAAACACGCCTTGGGCAAGAAGCCGTCGCACGTTCCCGTTCTCGCCTGCACGGCTGACTGGAAGCAGAAAATTCACGAGATGCGAATGCGCATTGAGCGGGAGCGCACACCCAAAGGGCAGGGCGACCTGGCCATCAAAACCGGCAGCGGCGGCTTGATGGATGCCGAGTTCATCGCCCAGACGCTCTGCCTCGCACACGGATGGCAGGAGGCGCACACGATGCGAGCCTTGGAACGCGGGCGCGATGCCGGAGTGTTGCCGGAGGCGGAGAAGTTGCTGACGAATTATCGTCACTTGCGCCGGCTGGAAAGCATCCTGCGCCGCTGGAGCTACGAGGGGGAAACCGTGCTGCCGGATGATCCCGCGCCGTATTATCGAGTTTCCGTCCGCTGCGGCTTTGCCACGAGCGAGGAATTCCGCACCGCGCTGGCTGGCTGGCGGCGCGCGATCCGGGAGGTTTATCAGACCTTTTTTGGCGTGACCGGCTGAAGCGTTTCGCGCTGCCGCTGCGCTTCGTAAAGGAACACGGCGGCGGCATTGCTGACATTCAGGGAATCCACCTCGTTGGCCATCGAAATGGC
>CAYWCK010000518.1:0-3592 GCA_964456685.1 uncultured Bifidobacteriaceae bacterium
CGCCGGTCGTTGCTTTGTTGAAACCTGACGGTAAAATTGTCGCGCTGATCAAGCCGCAGTTCGAAGCGGGCAAGGCGGAGGTGGACCGTGGTGCGGGCGTGATTCGCGACCCGGCCGTCCACGAGCGCGTTCTGCGAGAATTGCGCGAATTCATTTCTGGGCAGGCAGGATTGCGCTGGCTGCAGGTCACAGAATCACCGCTGCAAGGACCGGCGGGGAATCGGGAGTTCTTGGTGCTGATTGAAAAACTCGGGTGACAATATCAAATGCGTGGGCTTGGTGGGGCACTCTGAAAAGGTTGCCGGCAGCAACGCCCTGACCACTGCCACCCGCATGCTGCGCGCGGCAGGTCGCCGGGTGATCGCTGATGCCACCACGGCCAGGTCGGCGCAACTCAAGGTGGACACGTTGCCCGACCCGGCGTCGCTGGCCGCGGCGGTGGATCTCCTGATGGTTTTTGGCGGTGATGGCACCATGTTGCGCGTCGCACGGAGTATCGCGGGCTCGCGCACTCCGATTCTGGGTATCAACATTGGCGGGTTGGGCTTTCTGACTGCGGTGCCGTTGTCTGCCTTGGGGCGGGCGCTGAAGCAACTGTGGCGGGGCGAGTTCAGGTTGGAATCCCGGGCTTTGATCGAAGCCGAGACACACTGCAATGGCCGCCTGCTTCGCGAAACGGCATTGAACGACATCGTCATCAGCCGCGGCGAAATCTCGCGATTGATCCAGCTGGATGTGGATGTGAACGGCGAGCCTTTGACGCGCTATCGCGGCGATGGTTTGATCATCAGTTCGCCGACGGGCTCGACGGCTTATTCGCTAGCGGCGGGCGGCGCTTTGGTCACGCCGACGGCGGAGGTGTTTGCTCTCACCCCGATATGTCCGCATACCCTGTCGAATCGTTCGCTGATCCTGCCGTTGACTAGCACCATTCGCGTTCGTACCGTGAGCCCGAAACCTTCCACCATTCTCAGCGCGGACGGGGATGTCGTGGCGGAATTGTCGGGTGGTGATGAAGTGATTGTCCGTCGCAGTCGCCGCACGGTGCGGTTGGTGCAATTGCCCAACAGCTCCTTCTTCGAAGCCCTCCGTCGGAAACTCAACTGGCGCGGGGAAAACGTTTGAACGGTTTGTGATTCGCTTTCCATGGTTCGCTTGAAAGACATCGCCGCGCGCGCCGGCGTTTCGATAATGACCGTCTCCAAAGCGCTGCGCGGAGAGAAGGATGTTTCGGCCAGCACGCGGGCGCGGGTGACCCAACTCGCCCAGGAAATGGGTTATGTGCCCGATTCCGCCGCCCAAGGTTTGCGCAGCCGCACCACCAAACTATTCGGCGTGGTCATTTCTTCCCTGGCCAATCCGATTTACAACCGCGTGATCCGCGCGATTGAAGAGCACGCCCACCAAGCCGGCTACGAAATCATTCTTTGCCACACGCACAACAATCCGGAGCGTGAAGCCGTCTGCATTCGCCGGCTGCTGTCCCGCCGCGTGGACGGGATGTTCATCGCGCCCGTTTACCGGATCGAAGGCGAAGCGCCAATTTATCACGAACTCCTGGCGCGTGGCACGCCGGTGGTGCTGCTGGGGCATCCGGCAACCTTTTGCAATGCCTTCGTCAGCGTTGGCACGGACGACCTGCAGGCGGGTTACCAAACCACCCGGCATCTGTTGGAACTGGGGCATAAGCGAATCGCCTTCTTGAGCGGCCGGCTGGTGGCGCCTTGGGCCGGCGAGCGGCTGGAAGGATACCGCCGTGCCTTGCGGGAAGCGGCCATCGAACCCGACGACAAGTTGATCTTCAACGCCGGCAGCACCACCGAGGATGGCGCAAAGGCCGCGCTGCAAATGTTGAATGAAAGATGCGGAGCCACCGCGATTCAGGCGGTCAACGACCTGGTCGCCATCGGTTGCGCGGAGACTTTGCTGGGGCAGGGCATCCGGATACCCCAGGACGTTTCCATTGCCGGCTTTGGCAATATTCTGGTCAGTCAACATTTTCGTGTCCCGCTTACGACCGTACGCCAGCCCAAATTCCGACTTGGCGTGGCTGCGGTGGACGTCATGGCGCGTCTGATGCGCCGTGACCGGACGGAGTCGCGCCGCCTTCCGGCTGAACTGGTTGTGCGCGATAGCACCGCCGCGCCGCCTGCACCGTAGATTTTTCCCTCTGCCCAGCCTCAGGACAGCCCGGTTGGTATTGCACCTGCTCAAATCCGGGCATGAAGAAAATTTTAGTCGCCATTGGAACGCTGGCCGTGATCGCCGGAATCGTCTGGGCGAGCCGCGCTTGGAATACGTGGCAGGTCAATGCCCGCACCGCCAAGTTCAACGAGGACGTCGAAAACCTCTTTGTGGGCCTCCAGAAATATAAAGAGGTCTGCGGCACTTATCCGGTGGGAAGCAACGCCGAAGTCGCCAAAGCCCTCAAAGGCAGCAATCCCAAGAACGTCATCATTCTTGTCGGGCGTAAGAACGAACTGAACGAAAAGGGCGAGATCGTTGATCCGTGGGGCACGGCTCTGCGCATTTATTTCAACGACGCCGGCGTGCTGATCCGCTCCGCCGGGCCAAACCGCCGCTTTGATGACAGTACCGTGCTGGAGGCCGACGACTTTATCCGGTCCAACTAGCCGCCTCTCCGCCACGCGGCGACGAACATCCCGTTGCCGCCGAATTGGTGAGGCCAGATGGTGAGGGTGGCCGCGCTCGTGAGGGCGCGGCTCTCGCTTTCACCAGGCGGCAGTGCGGGCAAGCACAACAATCGGAATTCCGACTGGGTTTGATTGAAGCGGCTGACCACAGCATCCGTCTCACTTCGTGTTAACGTGCAAACCGAATAAATCAACTTTCCGCCGGGCTTCACCAATGACGCCACATTCGCCAGCAAACGCGCCTGAACCTCCGCCAACTCCCGAACGTCGTCCGGTGACGTTGTCCAGCGCGCGTGCGGATTCCGCTGCCACGTTCCCAACCCGCTACAAGGTGCGTCAACCAGCACGCCGTCGAACTTCGTTTTCGTGGGCAACTTCGCTCCACCATCCCACGTCGCGCAGCGGTAGTTGAACACCTTGGCTCGCGCGGCGCGGCGCTTGAGCTTCTCCAGTCGCCAGTTCGCCCGATCGCTTGCCCAGATTAAACCTTTGTTCTGCATCAGCTCGGAGAGGTGCAGCGTCTTGCCGCCTTCGCCGGCGCACGCGTCCCACCAGGTTTCGCCGGGCTTCGGATCGCAAAGCAAACCGACTGCCTGCGACGCGATGTCCTGAATCTCAAACTCACCCGCGTGAAATTCCGGCGTCTTGAACAAATCCTCTTCGCCTTCGTATGCCAGTGCATCCGGCACGCTCGGTGGGGCGAGCGTCCCCGCGAGCCGCAGTTTCGCTGCAACCACCGCCGCCTGTCCCCGCTTTGCTCGCAACCAAAGCCTCGGCTCGCTTTGCAACGAGCGCAGCCAGTCCTCGCTCAGGTCCAATTCGGCTGCGGTCCATTCCGGGACCACGTTCGCGCTGAGTTCGGCGGTCTTGAAAGATGCGGGAGTGGTCCGGAATCGTTCATCGAGCCTTCGCGCCAGCCGGAGTTTGGCCTCGAGATT
>CAYWCK010000519.1:0-3558 GCA_964456685.1 uncultured Bifidobacteriaceae bacterium
ACATGCGGCAGAATGCCGGTTGCATCTTTCACCAAACGGCTCCCGACAGCCGACAGAATCAGAAACCTACCATCGGCACTGATCGAGTTTTCCGCCAGCGAAAAGAATCCCGGGCCAGTTCGCGCAGGCAGGCTGGGCGCATGGGCGGAAATGAGGGAGGTCGAATCCGTGTTCAGGTCCCGCAGAAATACATCGGCGTCCTGGTTCTGATCGTCACCGACGATGGAAGCATCCGTGCTCCAGAAAGCGATCTGGCTTCCATCCGCATTGAGCGCGGGAACGATGCCGCTCAAACTGCTGGTGGATTGGCCGTTGGAATTAACACTGACCAGCCGCGTGACACCCGCAACCAAATCACGAACATAAAGCTGCGGCTGACCGTTGCTGGCATTGGTGGTCAGGTTGCTCGCGTCGCTCAGAAAGGCGACGCGCGAACCGTCCGACGTGAGGACGGGGCGGCAAGATGTGCCGTTGGCGGCGTTGGTACCGGTCCAATCCACGCTGATCAGGACATTGCTCCCTGATTGGCTGTCCCAAAGAAAAATGTTCGTGCGTGACTCGTAGGCGATGAATCTACCGTCGGGCGTCAGTTCGGGAAAACCGTCTTCCCAGACATTACTGCCCACCAGCGTGGTTATTTGTGTCGCCAGATTGTGAACGTAAAGGTTCGTGGCCATTGTCGGGGAAAATGATGTTTTGAAGGCAATGAACTGTCCATCCACGGTCATCGTCGGATTGTACGACCAAACGCGCGACGAAGTATTGGTGGCCAGTGCATACACGTTTGAGCTGGCCCAGATCGTAGTCCCGCTGTTGAAATTGCGAACGTACACCTCACCTTTGGATTTTGCTTTTGTGGTCCCGAAAACGGCGTCGCTTACAAATGCTTGCCACTGGCCGTCCGGGCTCATCGCCGGCGACTCCGAGCCGATGCCAGGCCCTGACGACCCCATGCTAACCAGGTAGTTCGTGCCGGCCTGAAGGTCGCGGAGAAAAACGTCTTTCAAACCGTTTGTATCACCCGCCACCAAGTTCGTCGCAGTGCTTTCAAACGCCACCCAGCGTCCGTCCGGGCTGATGACCGGAAAGCGCGACGGGCCATTGGCTCTATTTCCATCCGGGGCGGCGGTCACCAAAGTCGTCGTCCCGGCCAAGTTGTCGCGCACGAAGATGTCGTATAGGCCATTCGTGTCGCCCGGCACGAGGTTGTTGGCGAGGCTTTCAAAAACAACGAACTGGCCATTTGAAGAGATGACCGGGTTGAGGGAATTGCCGTTGCCGCCGCCGAACGCATTTGTGCTGCGACTGACCAGCGTGGTGGTGTTATCCAGCAGGTCGCGAACAAAGACGTCCGACCAGATTTCGTTGCTGTCGTTCGTAACGAGATTGTTCGCCCGGCTGGTGAACACAAGGTAGCGGCCATTGGCGCTGAAAACCGGGGCGTAGGAGCCAGCTCCGCCAGTCGCGCCACCGGTGGAAACCACGGTGGCCGTGCGCAAAGGCTCGGAGATTTGTGCCTGGACCAAAGCGCAGGGGATAAGCACGGCGCCAACGACCGAAACCAAACTCGCGGTTTTCATATGGGTGTGCGGCTGGGTTTCTAGCGGAAGCCGCCCGACCTGACAATGACAATAAGCCTAAGCCTGCCCGTTGCGACCCCAACCGATAATCCTCAGGGCAGCGAACGCCGCAATGCGTCCTTCTGCAGGCCGATTTTCTCAACCGGAATCCTTTGGATGCCGAGCGCGAAGGCGGGCGAGTTTTTTTGGAGCGCAAAATCCTTGGCCGGCGAATGGTCGCTGATCGACGAGGCGAGACTGCTGGCGGCGTTCGTGAAATTATTTTCCAGCTTCAACATCGCGGGCGTGGAATGCCAGCCGGCCTCGAGCCATTTGCCCACGCAGACGTTGCGTGCGACGACATTCCCCTCTGGCGGCACGCCTTTGAAGGCGTCGCCGGTGATGGCCGGGCCGCCGGGTGGGCCGTAGTGCGCGTCGAGCGATTTCATTTCCGGATAGCGCGCGCGATAAAGTTCGAGCGGAACATCAGCCAATCGCTTGCGCATGGTGTCGTCCACCATACCGTGCCACACGGGCGACTTGTCCAATCCGCGGCCGTCCATGCGCACCGCCGGATCGCAGTCCACGAACAGGTTGTTCTCGACGCGATGATCGCGCCCGCCGCCGATGAACATCGCCCAATGCACTTTGTAGAACACGTTGCCGAAAACTTCCGTGCCGCTCACGCAATCGTCCATGTAAACGCCCATCGAACCCATGCCCACGCCGCCAGTGTGGTGGATGAAGTTGTGGCGGATTTTGTTGCCGCGAAACGTGTAGTCGCGGCCCGTGTAGATCGCACCCACGTCGCCGGTTTCGAGGGCGATGTGGTGAATCTCGTTGAATTCCATCAAGTGATCGTTGCCCCAGTAGAGAATCGCGCAGTGCGGGTGATCGTGAATCAAATTGTGCGATGCACGCATGCCGACGCCCGCCATGTGAATCGCCGCGACGTAACACTTCGACCAGCGGCCCTGGCGTTGGAAATGGCAGTTCTCAACGAAGTGCCCGCCGGGCGTGAGCGTCTGGCGGTCGCCGCCGTTCAAGTCCACGCCGCCGTCGCCCGTGTCGAATATGTCGCAGCCCGCGACGCCGTGGCCGAAGCCGCCGTTGATGACCACGCCGCTGTCGCCAATGTTGCGAATGAGAGAGCCGGCGATGCGATTGCTCGCGCCGCCCTTGATTTCGACTGCGTTCGCGCGCGTGGCTTCGAGGGTCAGGCCGCGGAAGGTGACATTGGAAACGCCGGTGAGTTTGAGCAGCGGTTGGTTGAGCAGGGAGAGGAGGGTTTCCGAGTTCCGAGTTCCGAGTTCCGAGTTCAAAGCGGGCGGCCAGAAATAAAGCATGCCGGTTTTGCGATCCAGAAACCACTCGCCGGGCTGGTCAAGTTCTTCGAGCACGTTCAGGAAATAAATGCGTTGATCTTTGCGGAAGCCGTAGTGCCCGTTCGGCGGCAGAGTTTTTACGAGCCGTTGATCGAGATCAATAGACGCGATCTTCTCGTAGGAGTTGGCCCAGTCGTAAGCCCAGTAGCCGTGCGCCCAAAGGTCGCTCGTGTTCTGCCAGCGGCGCGGACGGTCGCCGCTGTAGAAGAAGCCATTCGTGAGCGGTCCAAGTTGTCCGCCGTGTTCGTCTTTTTGTCCCGCGGGATAACCGGCGATCTTGGTGAACTCGCCTTCGTTCGGCCAGCGGGCGAGCGTCATCGGGCGATGATCAAAGAACAGCTCGCAATGCGACACCGCCGTGGGCCGGCCGAAGCCGCGTGATTTCATTTCGCCATAATCGGTGATGCCCAGTGAACGGAGGTTGAGTTGCAGGACGTGGCCGCGCGCATTTTCGTCGAGGCGCGAAAGCACCGCGGGATCGTTCACGGGTTGAAAACCGGCGAGCGTCCGCCCGCCCAGCAACCTAACACGCTCATCCTTGTAAGCGCGCCAGACAACTGGCGCGTTCGGCGTACCGGAATCTTGCGCTGCCAGTTCGAGTGCGTTGGTGCGGA
>CAYWCK010000520.1:0-3554 GCA_964456685.1 uncultured Bifidobacteriaceae bacterium
CATTCGAAGACTCCTGGGGCTGCCCGAAGAACGTGAAGCACCCGCAGCGCGCAGTCAGCCCGGCACGCGCACCGTGTTTGAACGCCTGCTCGTAGCCAGTGGGCCGGCCGCACCGGGCGGGCCGCCGCAGCGCGTGGCTTTTCCCGTGGACGAGGTGCATGGCATCCATCGCATCCCCAAACAGGAAGTGAAGGATCCACCCGCCACGGTTTCCCGCACCGCACTGACCCACACCCAAGGCGTCTTCGGTTGGCGCGACCGCACGGTTGGTTTGCTCGAGGCGGAATCGTTCTTCACTGCCTTGAACCGGAGTCTGGCATGAGCACGCGCTTGATTCACCCGTCTCACTCGTTATGCCCGACGACCTGAGCAACCTCTCCATGCTGGAGTTGTTCCGCGTGGAGGCGGAGAGCCAGACCGGTGCGCTCACGGCCGGATTGCTGGAGCTCGAGCGGGGTCGCAGCACGGCGCAACAACTGGAAACGCTCATGCGAGCGGCGCACTCCTTGAAAGGCGCGGCCCGCATCGTGAACCTGCCGACGGCGGTTCGCGTGGCTCATGCCATGGAAGATTGTTTCGTGGCCGCGCAACATGGCCGGGTTCAATTACTCCAGGCACAGATTGATGCGCTGTTGCACGGCGTGGATTTGTTGATCCAGATCTCCAAGTGCTCCGAGGTCACTTTGCGGGATTGGGAGCGCGCTCACTCGGCCGAGATCGATGGGTTTTGCCAGAACGCCGCCGCCATTCTCGCGGGCCAGCCGCCTCAGCTTCCATCACGGCCCCCAGCCGAAGCACGGCCGACGCCCGCGGAAAAGCCTGATCGTACCCCCGCCGCGACGCCGAAGCCGCAAACCGCGGTCGCCACTGCCTCCTTGGAAGAGGCCACGCTGCCAGTGGAAACCGCTGGCCCAACGGAACTGCCCGAACGCGTGGTGCGGCTGAATGCCGACAATTTGAATCGGCTGCTGGGCCTCGCCGGCGAATCCCTGGTCGAGTCGCGCTGGCTTCGTCCGTTCTCCGATTCCATGCAGCGGCTCAAGCGGATGCAGTCCGAGATGGAATATTCACTGGATAACCTGCGCCAGAGTCTGGATTTTCCGCGGGTCTCCGAACAATCCGTGGGTCACCTGACCGAGGTCTTCGCGAAGGCCGGCGAGCTGCGCCGCTTCCTGGGCGAACGACTTCAGGAACTCGATCTCTACGACCGCCGCTCGGCGCATTTGTCCAACCGCTTGTATCTGGAAGTTCTCCGGACCCGCATGCGACCGTTCAGCGACGGCGCCCGGCGCTTCCCGCGGATGGTTCGGGATCTCGCCCGCTCCCTCGGCAAACAAGCGCGCCTGGAGCTGCTGGGCGAAACCACGCAGGTGGACCGTGATATTCTCGATCGACTGGAAACTCCGCTGGCGCATCTGCTCCGCAACGCCGTGGATCACGGTTGCGAACTTCCAGCCACCCGTCTCGCCGCCGGCAAATCGGAGGAGGCCGTCATCCAGCTCGAAGCCCGTCACAGCGCCGGCATGCTCATGGTGACCATCACGGACGACGGCGCCGGCGTGGATACCAGCCGCCTGCGCAAAGTCGTGGTGGACAAAAAGCTCACCACCGCCGCCCTGGCGGAGCGCATGAGCGAGACCGAACTGCTCGACTTTCTTTTTCTTCCCGGCTTCACCATGAAAGACACCGTCACGGAAATTTCCGGACGTGGAGTCGGACTCGATGTAGTGCAGAACATGGTCAAGGGTGTGCGCGGGACGATCCGCGTGATGACCCAGGCCGGACGCGGCACGCGCTTTCAATTGCAGTTGCCGTTGACCCTGTCGGTGCTGCGCACGTTGCTCGTGGAAGTCGGCGGCGAACCTTACGCCATTCCGCTCGCGCAAATCACACACACGCTCAAGCTTCCGCGCGAACAAATCGAAACCCTCGAAGGCCGTCACCATTTTGCCTTTGGCGAGCAGCGCATTGGTCTGCTCACCGCTCATCAAGTGTTCGAATGCGGTCCGCCGAAGCCCACCGAGGGCAACTTGCCCGTGGTCGTGCTCGGCGATCGCAGCTCCCGTTACGGTCTGGTCGTGGATCGTTTCCTGGGCGAACGCGAACTCGTCGTGCAGCCGCTGGATCCGCGGCTTGGCAAGGTCAAGGACATCAGCGCCGCTGCGTTGATGGAGGACGGCGCTCCGGTATTGATCGTGGATGTGGACGATTTAGTCCGCTCCATTGACAAGCTGATCGCTGCTGGCTCGCTTACCGGGGTGCATCGCGGCGGCCTTGAGTCACCCGCCAAGAAAAAGAAACGCATTCTGGCGGTGGACGATTCGCTGACCGTTCGCGAACTCGAGCGCAAATTGCTCACCAGCCGCGGCTACCTCACGGACGTGGCCGTGGATGGCATGGACGGTTGGAATGCCGCGCGCTCCGGCGTTTATGACCTGATCATCACGGATGTGGATATGCCCCGCATGGATGGCATTGAACTGGCAACGCTCATCAAAAAGGACGCCCATTTGAAATCGCTCCCCGTGATGATCGTGTCGTACAAAGACCGCGAGGAAGACCGCCTGCGCGGTTTGGAGGCGGGCGCGGATTATTACCTTACGAAAGGGAGCTTCCACGACGAAACGTTGCTGCAAGCTGTCCTCGATTTGATTGGAGAACCAGAATCATGAGAATCGCCATCGTCAACGACATGCTGATGGCGATCGAAGCCATGCGCCGCGTCATCGTCGCGCACGGTCGGGATCAGATCGCATGGGTGGCGCGGGACGGCGAGGAAGCGGTCCAACGCTGCCAGCGCGATCGCCCGGATTTGATTCTCATGGACCTGGTCATGCCGCACATGGATGGTGTGGAAGCCACGCGCCGCATCATGGCCCAATCTCCGTGTGCCATTGTCATCGTCACCGCCAGCGTGAATGACTACGCGGCGAAGGTTTTCGAAGCGATGGGCGCGGGCGCGCTCGACGCCGTGAACACGCCCGTACTGGATGGGAGTACCAACGCGGACGGCCCCAAATCCCTGCTTAGAAAAGTGGAGACCATCCGGCGTTTGATCGCCCCCTCGTCCGCAATTGGAGGAGGATCAACTTCAGACACGGACCGGATTCTTTTGGGCGCGCGCCCCGTGCCGCTGATTTGTGTCGGCGCTTCGGCCGGCGGGCCGGCGGCGTTGGCGCGCTTGTTGCAAGGATTGCCCGCGGACTTTCCGGCGGCGACGGTTATTGTGCAACACGTGGACGCACAATTCGCGCAAGGGTTGGCGGACTGGCTCGCGAGCCATTCCAAACTTCCGGTCCGGCTGGCGGCCGAAGGCGAGCGGTTGCAACCTGGCACCGTGCTGCTCGCCGGACGCGAACACCATCTGGTCTTGGGCCCCAGCCAGCGCCTCGGTTATGCCCGCGCCCAAGCTGATTGCGCTTATCGCCCGTCGGTGGATGTCTTCTTCAAGAGCGTGGTGGAACATCGCAAATCCGCCACGGCGGGTGTGCTGTTGACCGGAATGGGCCGCGATGGCGCCGAAGGGTTGCTGGCCATGCGCGAGCACGGTTTTC
>CAYWCK010000521.1:0-3534 GCA_964456685.1 uncultured Bifidobacteriaceae bacterium
TCGCCGCCGAGTGCCGGGGGTGAATTCGTCGGGGAGTGGGGCGCGGGGGTTGATCACGGAGAGTCGCGCGGGGGCGGATTTTTTTAATCATTTGATTTCGTTGCAGAATAATTTGTTGAACGGGGATACGGCGGCGATTGCCAACACGGATCGCGCGGCGTTGGCGCAGGATGAGGAGAATTTTATCTATCACATCGGCAACAACGGCGCGGTGCAGACGCGGCTCGAAACGGCGGCGTCGCTCGCGCGCACGCAAACGGAGTCGTTGGATGGAATGATTTCGCAGGCGGTGGATGCGGATTTGCCGGAGACGATCGTGCAGTTGACGCAGGCGCAGACGGCTTATCAGGCGGCGTTGCAGAGTGGCGCGGGGATTCTGCGGATGTCGTTGATGGATTATCTGCGTTGAGGCCGGCGCATCGGCCGGTCAAGCGACGTGGGGTGGGATATTCCGGGCTGGCCTGGGCGCGCAATCTGGCGCGGGGCGGGGATGCTTCCGTCCAGCCGTCGCGAAGTTCGTTCTGAACCGTCCCTCCAAGTGTCCGTGGTCCTCTTCAGTCCGGGTTTCCCGTCGGAAAATCTTGCCTCGCCCTTTGCGGTCACTTTTGCCGGGAAACCACGGGGAACGGCGGCCGCACCGGCACATTTGGCCGCTGCTTGCCGATTTCGGCCTGAAATCAGGGGTTTTGTCCGCTTGTCAGACACTTTCCGACCCGTGGCATATCCGTTGCTAAACAGCCAACGACATGAAATGCGACAACGTGATTGAAACGGAAATGCCGGCAGCCACCTCGGCCTGCGCCATCAGGTTGCCGATGGGCCTGCTGGGCTTCGAGCAGATCAAGGACTATCTGCTGATCGTCAATCCCGCCGAGGAACCGTTCCGCTGGCTGCAGGTCAAGGACAACGCCACGCTCGCTTTCGTGGTGGTCGATCCCTTTCTGGTGGCCACCGAATATCAGCCCGACCTCCCGCAGGCGGATGTGGAATTTCTCGGCCTGTCGTCCCCGGAGGAAGCCGCCCTCTACAATATCGTCACGCTGCACGCCAACGGCCGGGCCACCATCAATTTGAAGGGCCCGATCGTCATCAACCGTCACACCGGCATTGGCAAGCAGGTCGTCATCGCCAACGCCGCCGAGTATTCGGTGCAGCACCCGCTGCCCGCCGCTGAAGTCGCCGCCTGATTCAACTGCCGCCTGCCATGCTAATTCTCTCTCGCAAATCCGGTGAAAGCATCGTCATCGACGGCCGCATCACCGTGAAGATCGTCCGGCTCGACGGCGAAGTCGTCAAAGTCGGCATCGAGGCGCCGGCGGACGTCCCCGTTCATCGCCAGGAAGTTTACGAGGAAATCCAGCGCAACAACCGCGAGGCGCTCACGCGCCAAAGCGCACCGCTGCCCAAGCTCCCGCTGCCCAAGGTCGCCGCCGCCCCAAAGAATCTCCGCACCGCTCGCAACGGCGCAGAAACCGAAACCGCAAACAAGTAATACCATGATCATCAATACGAATATTACCGCGGAAGTCTCCGCGCATAATCTTCAGACCAATCAAGCGTTGCTGAGCCGGTCGCTATCGCGCCTGAGTTCCGGCAGCAAGATTATTAACCCGTCCGATGACGCCGCCGGCCTCGCCGTCGCCTCGCGCCTCGACGCGCAAATCCGTCGCCTCGCCGCCGCCCGGGATAATGTCGGCAATGCCGTGTCCTTCACGCAGACCCAGGACGGCTATCTCAAGAAGATCGCCAAGGGCCTCGAACGCATGAGCGAACTCGCCATCCTCGCGCAGGACGAAACCAAGTCCGATGCGGATCGCTCGCTCTACCAACTCGAGTTCAGCCAACTCAGCGCGTTCATCACCACTTCTTCCACGAAGGATTTCAACGGCGTCAGCCTCTTCACCGAGAACCCGATCAATGTCACGATTGATTCCGAGGGCAACACCATGGCCATGCAAGGCATCAGCCTCGGCACCGCCGTTTACGCGGATGCACTGACGGCGGACGTGAACACCGTGGCCGATGCGCAAACGGCATTGGTGGCACTGAAAGCAGCCATCGTACGCTTGTCCGAAGACCGCGCCACCATCGGAGCCTATCAGTCCCGGCTCAATTCCACCGTCGAACAGCTTACGGTCAGTAAAGAAAACACCACCGCAGCGAGTTCCCGAATTCAGGACGTGGACATGGCGGAAGAATCCACGGCGTATGCTCGGCAGAACATTCTCGTGCAATCCGGCACGGCAATGCTCGCGCAGGCCAACCAGATGCCGCAAAGCGTGCTCCGGTTGATCCAGTAACAAGTGTCCAGTGATTTCGTCCCTCCACAGGACGGGACCGCTGGCTCCTTCCGCGGGCGGGTCGAGCAATCGACCCGCCCGTTAAATAAAAATGTGGAACACGGTTCGCCGGCAGCCGGGGTTGCGAACCACGCTCAGAAAACAGGACTCGGACATTTTAGGACATGAACGCTGCACTCCACCTCCCCGTCGCCTCGCCCTCCTGCCGCCCGCCCACCGCCAACTTGCCCATTCCGCCATCGGTCGCCGAGCGCAGTATCACCGATATCAAAACCTGGTGTCTCGACCGTGCCGACGAATGGCACGCGCGCGGTGAACTTGGCGCGGCCCGCGACTTTTTGAATCACGCCGCCGCCGTGGATCCGGACGACGCTCAAGTCTGGCTCGCGCTGGGCAGCCTGCAGTATGAACTCGGTTGCTTCGAAGCCGCCGGCCTCGCGTTTCACATGGCCGGCGAATTGAAGCCCCTGGACGCGCGGGTGTTTCTCCACCTGGGCCTGGTTCACCAAAAACTCAAGCACCCCACGGAGGTCGAGGTGCTCTTCGCCCATGCGGTCGCGCTTGCTCCAGACAACGCTCTGGCCCGCGGCATTCTCGGTGGCTGGTTGCTCGAGAACGGTCGCTACACCGACGCCCGACCTCACTTCGAACACGCGCTGGTCGTTCAGCCAAACAATGTCGAAAACCTCCTGCGCCTCGGAGTGTGTTGCTTCAAAACCGGTGACTTTGCCGGCGCTCGCCGTTGCTACGAACACGTGCTGCAGTTGATCCCCGGTCACGCGCTGGCCAAGGAGAATCTGATCGCGCTCAAGAAATTTTGCGCCGCAGCGGCCTGCTTGAAATAGCCAGTGATGAAAACCGCCGCCTTCCTCCCCGCCAAGGGTTCGAGCCAGCGCGTTCCCAACAAGAACACGATGCTCCTGGACGGCGAGCCACTTTTCCTCCGCAGCCTTAAGAAACTTACCGCTTGCCCGTCGGTGGACGAAGTCTGGCTCGATACCGAATCGCACGATATCGCCAATCTTGCTTCGGATCTCCGCTGTAAAGTTCTCCGTCGCGACACGAGCCTCGCCTCGAACAAAACCGACGGCCACGCGCTGTTCCTCAACGAAGTCGCCCACACCGACGCCGACATTTGCGTCCAGCTGCTCTGCACCTCGCCGTTCATGCGCACCGAGACGATCGAGAAGGCGATTGACGTGGCACAACAGGGACTGGCTGCTGCGCTTGAGCG
>CAYWCK010000522.1:0-3527 GCA_964456685.1 uncultured Bifidobacteriaceae bacterium
TGGAATCCAGCTCCATCTTGATGCGCGACGCGGCTTCATCCACGAGGTCAATCGCCTTGTCCGGCAGAAAGCGGTCGGTGATATAGCGATGCGACAGCGTCGCCGCCGCGACGAGCGCCGTGTCTTGGATGCGCACACCGTGGTGCACTTCGTAACGCTCCTTGAGTCCGCGCAGAATCGCGATGGTCGCCTCGACCGTCGGCTCAGTCACCATCACCGGTTGAAAGCGTCGTTCCAGTGCCGGGTCTTTCTCGATGTGCTTGCGGTATTCGTCCAGCGTCGTCGCGCCGACGCACCGGAGTTCACCGCGCGCAAGCTGTGGCTTCATGATGTTCGCCGCGTCAGTCGCACCCTCCGCCGCGCCCGCGCCGACGAGCGTGTGCAGTTCGTCAATGAACAAAATGATCTGTCCCTCGCTGGCGACAATCTCCTTGAGAAACGCCTTGAGTCGATCCTCAAACTCACCGCGATACTTTGCCCCGGCAATCATCGCGCCGAGGTCCATGGCGACGAGTTTCCTGTTCTTGAGCGATTCAGGAACGTCGCCGCTCACAATCCGCCGCGCCAAGCCCTCGGCGATGGCGGTCTTGCCGACGCCCGGCTCGCCGATGAGCACGGGATTGTTCTTCGTGCGGCGCGTGAGCACCTGCATCACGCGGCGGATTTCCTCGTCGCGCCCGATAACGGGGTCAATCTTCCCCTGCCTCGCCAGCGCCGTGAGGTCGCGGCCATATTTTTCCAGCGCCTGAAATTTTCCTTCCGGCTGCTGATCGGTCACGCGTTGGTTGCCGCGCAAGTCAGCGAGCGCCTTCAGCACAACATCGCGCTTGAGGCCGTTCGTCTTGAAGATCTGTTTCAGCGCCAAGCCGCCCGCGTCGAGGATTCCCAGCAGCAGGTGCTCGGTGCTGATGTATTCGTCCTTGAGTTTGCCCGCCTCGGACTGCGCGGCATCGAGGGCCTTTTTCAGTTCCTGGCTGAGATAAAGATCGGCGCTGCTCGTGCCTTGGACCTTGTGGCGGCGGTTCAATTCCTTTTCCACCTCGGGCTGCATTTTGACTGCGGGAACGCCAATTTTTTCGAGCAGTTCCGGAACGAGACTCTCCGACTGCCTCATGAGCGCCAGCAGCAAATGCTCGCAATCCACGGCCTGATGGGCATAACCGTGCGCCACGCGCTGTGCTTCCGCCAGGGCCTCCTGCGATTTGATGGTGAGCTTATCCAGTTGCATAGCTTCCATTTAGATGGACATCGCGGAACGTCAAGTGTTCGCGAAATCTTTTCCTAAGGTCGCTCCGAAACCAGCCGATGGAAAAATTAGAGGTTGGACGGCATTTGTCCGACCCCACGTTCTAAGGTTCGCTCAAAAAGAACGACAAATGAATATGAGCAACACACAAATGGAACTGGGTTTTGAGGGGGCACAACGGGCAATGACTCCACGTCGCCGGGAAACACGCGCGACCCGCGCCGCCTGGTGGTTCAGCCAGATGCGCCAGATTGTGAGCCATGCGATCGACTGGGAGACCGCTCCCGACCCGCGCCCCGAACAATCCTGGCTGGGATTTCCTCAACACAGGCACTCCGCCTGATTGACGCCAAGGACACACGCGGGGCAGCCCCGCGTCACAACACAACACGCCCCGCCTGCGTTTCCGCAAGCGGGGCGTGAGTGTTAATTTTGAGGCGGCTTAAGTTAGAATGCTGAGGCAGAGGCTGCCAGCGCTAACTCTTACACCCCGTTCATCATGGCTTCACAAGCCGGTAGAACTGGCTGCTGCTGTTCACACTGTTCGTAACGGTGAAGCGGCCGTTCACCACGGTGGGCACAGCAGGCACGCTTTGCCAAGAATTAGAAATGCTGGGCAATGCGTTCGTGCGCTCGAGCCGGTAGCCAGCGTCGGCCGTCGTCCAGTCCAGCACAGCCTGGTTATTTCCGATGGTGCCGATGTTCAGTACGGGCCGGCAACCGCCGCCGCTGACCGTCAGTGTGTAGGGGCCGGTGGCACCAAAGATCGAGTTTACCGCGATCGTGAACACCGCATTAGCGGGAACGTTGAACGAATAGCTCGGCGCCGATCCAGCGGGAAACGTGCTGTTACCGCCATCAGCCAGATAGTTGGTGCAAGCGTTTGGTGGATTGAACGCGCCCAGATAGGCCGCGCTGAAGACGTCGGTGGTCAACGGAGCCTGTAGCGACACGCTGATGCAAGCGTTGGCGGGTCCATTTCGGAAGGTATGGATCGTATAAGGCTCAACATCGCCAAACGGGCCTGGGCAGGTCTTGGGCAAGCCACAAGCCGAAGGAATCCCGTCTCGGGTCAGCCGGTCAGTCGAAGGATCATTTAAGCCGACCGCACCTGCCAATGTGATATCCGTACAAGTTTCGCACGCGCCGCCGCCGGGCGCGCAGGTGGCCTGCGACACGTTCAACTTCCAGCAATGCAACGTGCCGGTGAAGCCATTGAGGTTGTCGTCCGTGACGTGGAGAATCCAGTTGCCGTTCATCGTCCCCGGGGATTTGCCGATCAACGTGGCGAGGCTGCCTTCCGGCCGGAAAGTGCCCACGAACGGCGCGACGCCGGCAGTGATCGCCGTGCCCGCGGCGTCATCGAAGACGGTGCTGGAGCTGCAACTGGCCGCGCCGTAGGCCCCGCCCGTGCCGCCGTTGTCGGTGGTGAGTTCGATGAGGGTGCCGTCCGGGGCTTCGAGCGTCACGTCAATATCCTGGTCCTGCGGATAGATCAGATTCATTTCGACGGTGACTTTCGCAATGGGCGCGGTCAAACCGGACACGGCAAGCACAGGATTGATTGTACCGCCATCGGGAATCGCCGTGGCAGTGCTGTTCGTGAAGCGCAAGGTTGTGCCCACGGCGCCACTGTTGAGCGTCACCGGCAGGCCGAAGGCGTTGTGCGAGGTGGTTTCGAGCGAGAGCAACAAGTCCACGTTCTGGCCGCAAACGAAGTTCGTGCCGATGCTGAGTTGAAACGGCGAACTGTTGGTGCGGCGACCGTTGGCCGGGATGTCGGGATATCCGACCACCGTCTGGTGAACGGTCACGCCGGGCGTCAGGCTGGAGAGTTTGGCGCTGATTCCGGTCATGGGATTGGCCGTGCTGTTGGAGACGACCACGTTGAGGAGGTTGCACTCGTTGGGATCAATCAAGCCATTGCCATTGCCGGAAAGGATCGCGGTGCCGACGACTTTGCCGCCAGCGTTGGTCAAGGTGAGGACAACGTCATTCGCGCCGATGCCGCCGTTGTAGTTGATCACGAAAGTTAGGTTATCTACGGTGAAGGTGGAGTTGTTGGGTCGTCCAGAGAATGTGCCAGTGATGGCATCCACACCGTCGTTGTTAAGGATAGTAAACTGCTGGCCGATGGCCGGGGCGTTGGAGAGTCCGAAGGCGGCATTCACGTTGAGTGTGGCACCGCCGAGATTATTCGTGCCCTGAACATTCAACTGGTCGTACCCGCTCCCGGCAATCGGTCCGGAGAGTTCCACGGTGAAGTCAGAGTTGACCCCCG
>CAYWCK010000523.1:0-3526 GCA_964456685.1 uncultured Bifidobacteriaceae bacterium
GATTGCGTTCATCGTCACGCGGCTCGAGCTCGACAACGGCATCACCGGCGACGGCCATTTGCTCGCATTCCATTACTCGCGCGAGGCGATTCTCGGCGCGTTGCGCGATGCCGCGCCGATGGCTCTGGGAATGGAGGTGAGCGACACAGGCCGATTCCTCGCGAAGCACGAGAAAGAGAGCGAGTATTTTGGCAACGTCGGGCTGCACCGCTGGGCAGCGGGTTCGATCAACACCGCGATGTGGGACGCGTGGGCGAAAACGTTGTGTGCGCCCATCTGGAAATTGTTCGGCACGTGTCACGATCGCGTGCCGCTCTACGGGAGCGGCGGTTGGCTATCGTATTCAATGGACGAACTACTCGACGAAGTGCGCCGCTACGTGAAACGTGGTTTTCGTTCAGTGAAAGTAAAAGTCGGTTCGCCGGAAATTCAGCGCGACATCGAGCGCCTTACCAAAGTTCGCGAAGCTGTCGGTCCGCACATCCGGATCATGATGGACGCAAATCAGGGCTGCATCCTTCCCGCCGCGCTCGAACTCGCCCGCGCCGCGCAGCCGCTGCAGATCACGTGGTTTGAAGAGCCGCTCGCGCGCACGGATTACGACGGCTACGCGCAGTTGCGTCGGCAGGCCGGCATGTCCATCGCCACCGGTGAGCGTGAGTTCGACACCGTCACGCTGCGCGAATTGATCAGGCGCGACGCTATCGATCTCTGGCAGCCGGACCTGCTGCGGCTCGGCAGCGTCGAGGCTTGGCGGGCGTCCGCGGCGCTGGCGCATGCGCATCACATCCCGGTGTTGCCGCACTACTACAAGGAATACGACGTGCCTCTCCTGCTCACCGTCCCGAACGCCTACGGCGCAGAATCCTTCGATTGGGTGGACGGCCTCATCACCAATCCGATTCGCATGAAGGACGGCTTCGCGTACCCCAACGACGGCGATGGCTGGGGGTTCAGTTTCAAAGACGAAAAATTGACCGAACTCGGGAGCTTCGCATGAAGCAAAACCCATTTGATCTTAATAACCAGACCGCACTCGTGACGGGTGGCGGAACCGGCTTGGGCTTCGGCATCGCAAAATGCTTTGTTGCCGCGGGTGCGCGCGTGGTGCTCGTCGGACGACGTGAGGCAGAACTCACCAAGGCGCGGGCGGCACTTGGCGAAAATGCGTTTGTCCTGTGCGGCGATGTGAATCAAACCGAGAACGCAAGCGCGTTGCTGGACGACGCGGAGAAACTCGCTGGGTCGATTTCTATTCTCGTCAACAACGCCGGTGTGCATTTGAAGAAAGACGCCGTGGACACGAGTGACGCCGAGTTCGCTTCGGTACTGCAGACGCACGTCTTCGGTGCGTTTGCGCTTACGCGCGAGGCGGGACGACGCATGATCAAGCGCAAGTCCGGCAGCGTGCTCTTCATCGCGTCGATGGCGTCGTTTCTCAGCATCCCGAAAATCGTCGCCTACACGACCGCAAAGACCGCCACGCTCGGACTCGTGCGCGCCCTGGCGGCCGAATGGGGGCCGGCCGGCGTGCGCGTGAATGCCATCGCGCCGGGCTGGATTCATTCCGACATGACCGCGAAGGCGCTCGACAACGATCCGCCGCGCAAGGCCAAGATTCTCGGCCGCACCGCGCTCGGCGGATTTGGCGAAGCGGAGGACATTGGCTGGGCGGCGGTTTATCTGTGCAGTCGCGCCGGAAAATTCATCACCGGCACCGTACTGCCCGTGGACGGCGGCGCCGCGAACGGCTTTTGATTCCATGAACCGCGCCAACCTCGCCCGCTTCCAGTCGCTGCTCGCGCTGGTGTTGATGGTCATCTTTCTGAGCTGGCGCGCGCCGAATTTTCTCACGCTGGCCAACGGGCAAAACATCCTGCTGCAAATCTCGGTGAACCTCTGCCTCTCGATCGGCATGACGCTGATCATACTGACGGGCGGAATTGATCTCTCCGTCGGGGCGATTCTCGGATTGTCAGGTGCGGTCGCCGCAGGATTGCTGAAGAATGGAATGTCTTTGCCGTGGGCGGGCGTTCATCTTCAATTCACACCTTTGGGCGCGGCGGCCGGAGGAATACTCGTTGGCGTGTTGCTCGGTTTGCACAATGGCATTGCGATAACACGATTCAAACTCCCTCCGTTCGTTGCGACGCTCGGCATGTTGACCATTGGGCGCGGTCTCACGTTCTTGTGGACGAACGGATTTCCGATTACGAGGCTTGGGCCGGAGTTTGGTTTTATCGGCGCCGGATTCTGGCTGGGCGTGCCGACGGCGATCTGGATTTCGGCCGCGCTGGTCGTGCTGTTCTACTTTATCTCCATTCACACGACGTTGGGGCGCTACATCTACGCCGTGGGCGGTAGCGAAAAGGCCGCTGGTTTTGCCGGCCTGAATGTGAATCGCGTGAAGATTCGGGTCTACGCTCTCGGCGGAGGACTTGCGGCGGTGGGTGGACTGATTCTCACGGCGCGGCTCGACGCGGCGGATCCGAAGGCTGGCTTGGGCTATGAGTTGGATTCCATCGCCGCTGTTGTCATCGGCGGAACTTCGTTGACCGGTGGACGCGGCTCGATTCTTGGTACGGTTCTCGGTTGCTTGATTATCGGCGTGCTCAACAACGGGCTGGTGATGCTCGAAGTTTCACCGTTCTGGCGAATGGTCATCAGCGGCTACGTCATTCTCGCTGCGGCGGCGTTGGATCGAGTGGGAACGAAAAGAGAATGAGCGCGGGCGTTTGCGAGCTTTGCGGACGGCACGTCGGTCATCTGACGAAGCATCATCTCATCCCGAAAGCGCGCCATGCAAACAAACGAAACAAGCGCGAATTCGACCGGCACGAGGTGAAGCACCGGCTCGCGTGGTTTTGCCGGCCATGTCACAGCCACGTTCATGCGCTCTTCGCGGAGAAAACCCTGGAGCGAGAGTTCAACACCCTCCAACTCCTCGTGGTGCATCCGGAAGTTGCGAAATTCGCCGCGTGGATTTGCACCAAACCGGACGGCTTCAAGCCGACAAGCCAGCCGTCAAACGGGAAGCGGAAGAAGCTGAGGCCCAGCGCCAGCCGTTGGTAAAAAGAAACGGACCGGAATCGCTTCCGGCCCGCTCGTCAATTTTTAGCAACCGATCAATAAACCGGATCGCTGCCGTCCAACATCTTCACGCCGACATTGTGCTTAAAGTATTCCTTCGTGAGCGCCTTGATGATTGCGCCGCGTTGGTCGTAGAGACGCTTCAGCTTGCGCGGCTTGTGTTTCGCCAACGCGTAATGCGTGAGGATCGGCATCGCGATGGTCGTGTCGGTGTAGCAAACGATCGCATCGGGAAGTTTCGTGGGGTCAACCTTACCCCAACTGACGGCTTCGCCGGGCGTCGCGCCGGAAAGTCCGCCGGTGTCAGGCCGCGCGTCGGTGACTTGGATGAAAAAGTCCTGGCCAAATTCCTTGATACGCAACACTTCCTGGATTTGCGGTTCGGTTTGCAGCGTGAAATTCTTCGGACTGCCGCCGCCCCACAGCACCACACCGC
>CAYWCK010000524.1:0-3505 GCA_964456685.1 uncultured Bifidobacteriaceae bacterium
CCGACGATTTTCGCACTCGGAAATAACCCGCGCAGTTCCGCGATCACTTTCGGCGTGGGCACGAGTTCGGCCATTAGAGTTCCCTGCCGCGTGGAGATCTTGCCGGACTTGATTTCGCTCAACTCGCCCGCCGGTGAACGCAACCAGATCTTGCCGAAGGTGAAATCGCTCACCGCGGCGGCGTGAAAGATGACGCCGACATTCTGCGTTGCGAGGGCGCGGAATCGCTCCAGCAAATTGGCCGTGGTGCTGAACGGCTCGACGTGTTGTGCTCGGCGTTCGCCGCCGTACGTCGCCTGCTCCCCGATCAGCAGGGTCACTTCATGCCCGCGCCCGGTCAGGAAATTCGCCAGTTCCGTACCCAACCGGCCGGTGGAAAAATTCGTGAGCCGGCGAACGTTGTCCATCGTTTCGTAAGTCGGCCCAGCCGTGACGACGCAGTGCATGCCAGCGAGAATAACGAGGAGTCGAGGAAGTTGTCCATGCCGCCGCGAATCAAATCGCGCGCCGGTTTTCAGCCGTAGAGCGGCAAGGCGGCGAATTTGAAATCAGGAAACACCTGCCCCAAACGGTCACCCGCCCCGTGGCGTTGGAGAATCGGCGCGAGCACATTTCGGTAATTGGTGGTTACGGGCAGGTCACCCGGACCTTCCAGCACCTCGCGACTCAGCCCGGGCCATTGGCCCAGAACGCGACCGCCCTTGACGCCGCCACCCAGCACGAACATCACACTGCCGCGCCCGTGGTCCGTGCCGAAAGCGGAGTTCTCTTCCACGCGCCGGCCAAACTCCGTCATGACCACCACCGTCGTGCGCTCCATTTCCGAACCCAGGTCGCGATAAAATGCCGACAATCCTTTGGCCAGGCGGGTGATCAACGGATCCATGATCAGCGACTGGCTGAAGTGCGAATCCCAACCTCCGAGGTCCAAGGACGCAGCGCGCAAACCGACCCGCGCCTTGATGAGCCGCGCGACTTCCCACAGTCCCCGCGCAAACTCATCGCGCCCGTACTCCGCGCCATTTGCAGGGTGATACTTGCTGGTGCGCAACTGCTCCACGCGCGCCAGTGCCTTCAAAGTGTCGCGGCCCGCGGCGGCCAATACATCCGTCTGCATCCCGTAGAGTTTCGCCAGCGCACGCGTCAACGCGCCGCGATTCTCGCCTAGCGAGAAATCGTCCAGCGATTGCAGCACCGTGGCCGCGGGCGCGCCCCGCAAGCACTCCGGAATGGCCTGCCCCAAGGCCACAGCTGCAAGCGGACTGCTCGTCGAAGAATTTTGCACGCGGAGAAAGCGCCCCAACCAACCACCCGCCGTGATGCCGCCGTGCTCCATGAGATCCTGCGCTTCGAAATGGGAGCGCGTGTCATCCTCCGATCCGGCAGCGTGAATGACCGCAAGCGCGCCGTCTTTGTAAATGGATTCCAACGGGCGCAGCAGTGGGTTCAACCCGTAAAACCCATCGAGCTTGACGCAATCCGGCTTCCCAATGGCGATGCGCGGACGCGCACGGTAATAGCCAGCATCTTCAAGCGGGGCGACGAGGTTGAGCCCATCCGCGCCGCCGCGCAGAAAAACGACCACCAACGTCTCGCGTTGGTCGCCATTTCCGGTCAGAGAGCTTTCGACTTCGGCCATATCAGCACCTTTGAAACGCGGGCGACGCCAACAACAGTGCGAGTCCGGCGCCAGACTCATGATAGGCCTCGGCTTCGGCCACCGTCGGTTTGCGACCGAGGACGTGCGCCATCACGCCTTCGTCACCACCGGCGTTCTGGCGCAGCGCGGCGAAATCAATCCTAGTGCCCTTGAGTTTCTCGTCGTGCAGGGCCAGCGCAAAATTCCAGCGCCAGAGCAACGTGCCCAGCCACGGCGCGGCGGGTTCGGGATAGCCATCCGGCGTGGGGTAGTTGAACGGCGCGTGCCCCATGCGACGCAGGTAATCAATGATGCCCAAGCCAGCATCCGTGCGCGCCCCGGTTGCCCGCAGGGCGGAGGCGATGAAATTAAAAGGCCGCTTGAACTTGTTCCCGCGCTGCGAGCGAAACGCTTCGGTGGCGAACAAAGCGCGCAACGTGTCGCGAATCTCACCGCCGGTCTTCCGAAAAGCTCCGGCGACAGACTCAATCGCACCGGCCGGCGGCTCATCGGAAATGAACCGCTGACAAAGCTTCGTGCTGAGGTGGCGCGCGGTGGCGGGATGCGCGATGACGATCTGCAGCACGCGATCCAGTTCCATTTCGCCCTGCCAACTGCGTTGCTCCTTCGTCAACCCCTCGGGAATCGCCGGGATTTTTTGGCCCAACACCACTTTCTCACCGCAGTCGTGCAGCGACAGCTTGAACTCCACCTTGCCAATCTCGAAATACGGTTTCTGATTTTTGGACCGCACCGTCCAACCCGTGAGGCAGCGCGCCACTTCCATCACGTCCTGCTGCGTGTAACCGCCGTGAACGCCCAGGGTGTGTAGTTCGAGCAACTCGCGCGCATAATTTTCGTTTGGCTGTTGCGAGGCGTTCTCCCGGCGATTCACCCGGCCGTCGAGATACCAGAGCATCGCCGGACTCAGCGCCGACGCCCGGAGCATATCCGGGAAGCGCCCCAAGGCGTGGGGACGGATCACTTCGCGGTCATCCGCCACCTTGAGCCATTTGCAGTCGCCTTTCGAGGGATCAATATTGAAGTGGTCCGACCAAAACTGAACCATCACCTCATACAACTGGCGCTCCGAGTAAACGGCGCGGGCGAGCGTCGCGCGCATCAATTCGTCGTGTAGCAAGGAATCTTGATATTCGAACAACTCCCCCAACGGTTCGCGCAACGTCTCAAAGCGGCGCACGGCGCGCTCGCCGGCTGCATCGGTAATGCTCGCGGGGTTCAATTGCTGTTCCAAAAATGCCGCCGCCGCCGCGTCCGGCGTCGCGCCGAGTTTGCTTATCCGAATGTAATCGCCGGGGCGCGGACCAAAGGCAGCGCGGTTCAGCACGTGCGCGACGGGATCGATTTCCGCCGAGGTCGGCGGCTGAAAGGGGCCATTGTCCTCCGCCGCCTGGTAAAGCGATGTCAGTTCCTGCGGCAACCGGTCGCAACCTGCGGTCGCCAGCAAGGCAGCGCTGCTGCCGCCGACACGGAGAAAGTTACGCCGCGAAATTCGCATCAGATCGCTCCCTCGGTCGGAGTCAACATCACCGGTGGCGGGGTGGCGACGGCTTTCGGTGTTTTCGCACTCAGCAAAAACGCCCCGAAACCGCTTACCAACGTCCAGAGCGAAAAGAAAATCCACCCCACGAACGGCAACAGGAAGCTCAACGCGAGCAGAATCCCACCGCGCAATACGCGTCGCCACGGTTGTTGCTCATCCGTTGGCGTTGGCAGACCGGCTCCGATGCGCAGCGCGAGACCCGCCGAGCCGACCAAGCCCAGCAACACCGGCACGACCATGAGCGTCACACCAATCAGTTTGAGAATGGGGTTCGGCATTTTCGAAAGCGCGCCTCCAACGAT
>CAYWCK010000525.1:0-3501 GCA_964456685.1 uncultured Bifidobacteriaceae bacterium
CCAAGCCGGATCGCTGCGTCATCATCGTCACGCACGACAATCGCATTTTCAAATACGCCGACCGCATGACGCACATGGAGGACGGCCGCATTGATCGCACGGAAGACAGCGCGGAGAAAATCGCTCTACATAACTAAAACCCACCCTCGGCCACGCGCCACCCTCTCCTCGTTACCGGCGGGGAGAGGGCTTCAGTGGGGAAATTTTAACGAACAACTAGAAACCAAAACCGAAAGGAAAAATATGTTACTCAAGAAAGCCACCTTCTACATCGCCATCGTGGGCATCGGCGCCACCGCCGTCATGGCCTCGCGCATGAGCACTGCACCGAAGGAAATGATTCCGCCCATCGAACCTTCACCCAAGCCCTACGAAGTGAGTGTCGCCGCGTCGGGCATCATCGAGGCGCTCAGTGAAAACGTGTCCATCGGCGTGCCGGAAGCGGGTCTGGTCACCAAGGTCCACGTCAAGGTCGCGGAATCGGTTGAGGAAGGCGCGGCGCTGTTCACGCTCGATGATCGTGAGATCAGCGCGCGTTTGAAGGTGAACCTCGCCAACGCGCGCGTGGCCAACGCCACATTGCGGCGGCTGGAAGATCAACTCACCCGACTCAAGCGCGTCAATGACCCGCGCGCGGTCAGCCAGGATGAAGTCCGCACGAAGGAAAACGACGTGGCCGTGGCGCAGGCGCAACTCGACGCCGCGCAGGCGCAAGTCGGTCAGGATTTGGTCAGCCTGACGCGCCTGACGGTTCGCGCGCCGCGCGCCGGAACGGTTCTTCAGGTGAATATTCGCCCCGGCGAATACGCCTCGGCCACGCCGAAGAATGCCGCAATGGTTCTAGGCGATGTCGAGCATCTGCAAGTCCGCGCCGATGTGGACGAGCAAAACGCGCCGCGGCTCCAGCCCGGCCAAACCGCGACGGCCTATCTCAAGGGCGACACGACGCAGCCCATTGAGCTGACCTTTGTGCGCGTTGAGCCGTACGTCGTGCCGAAGGTGTCGCTCACCGGCGCGAGCACCGAGCGCGTGGACACGCGCGTGTTGCAGGTCATCTATGCGTTCACGCGTCCGCAGGACCGACCGGTTTACGTAGGACAACAGGTGGACCTGTTCGTTAAGTCGGAAATCCCGACGCTCGGAGCAAAACTCAATTCCACGGCTACCAAGCAACTCGTGAAGAATTGACGACGCCCCCACACCCCGTCCCTCTCCCCATCCAATGGGGAGAGGGTGGCCGAAGGCCAGGTGAGGGGAGGGCGACAAACATCAAAGCAACCGAATAAAAATCTGAGAGACAAATTATGAATCGCAACCAAACCATTTCATTTCTGAAAACGCCGATGCCGGCCTCGTATCCTTCGCCTCCCAAAGTGGTGGCGTCTGCCGGGGAGCAGCGGTCCTATGCAGCCGCGCTCCCGTGCCTTCGCCCCGATTCCTCCCGGGGCGAGGGCTTCGGCCCGGCGAGCCGAATCGTGGCGCTCGCGCTGGGTTCTCTCGTGCTGTTGGCCGGCTGCACTGTTGGCCCGAATTTCAAACGCCCCGCCGTGGCCGCACCGATGGGTTGGAAGGAAGCCGTCGTCGCAACTAACGCTCCCGTGCTGGCGACTGCATGGTGGAAGATTTTCAACGACGCGGAACTCGACGCGCTCGAAGCCCAGGCGGTGGACGCGAATCAGGATTTGAAACGCGCTTTGGCCCGCGTTGCCGAAGCCCGGGCCATTGCGCGCGTGAGCAAGGCGGACTTGTATCCGAGCCTTACGGCAGGCGGCGCGTATTCGCGCCGCCGCCAGAGTGAGAACCGCGACAATGTCGCGCCGAAACTGGAGTCGGACGATTTCAGCAGCTCGTTCGATCTCAATTACGAACTCGATGTGTGGGGTCGCGTGCGCCGCAACGTGGAAGCGTCGAAGGCGGACGCCGCCGCCGCCGCGACGGATCTGGAAGTGGTGTTGCTCACGCTCACAGCGGACGTGGCGCGCAATTATCAGTCGCTCCGCTCACTCGACAACGAGAAGGCGGTCATCGAAGCGACCATCGCTCTCCGGCTGGACGCGGTGCGCTTGCAGGAAACGCGCAATCAGGCCGGCCTGATCAATCAAGTGGACGTGACGCGCGCCCGCACTGAACTCGCGAACGTGGAGGCGGAACTGGACGCCATCAGGCGCAGCCGCGCGCAGGTCGAGCACGCGCTCGCCGTGTTGTGCGGCCAGGCGCCGGCGAATTTTGCCGTCGCCGCGAAAGTCACGAGCATTGTGCCGCCGGTGATTCCCGCCGGGCTTCCGTCCGAGTTGTTGCAGCGTCGTCCCGACGTCGTGGCTGCCGAGCACAATCTCGAAGCCGCGAACGCGCGCATCGGCGTGGTCAAGGCCGCGTTCTTCCCCACGATCAAGCTCACCGGCGTCGCCGGACTCGCCAGCGCGGATCTCGGCACCTTCGTTGAAGCGCCCAGCCGCATCTGGTCGCTCGGGCCGAGTGTGCATCTGCCGATCTTCGAGGGCGGACGCAACCGCGCGAACCTGAAAGCCGCCGAAGCGCGTTACGAACAGCACGTCGCCGCCTATCGCGGCGCGGTGCTGAACGCCTTCCGCGATGTGGAAGATTCGTTGTCCGATTTGAGCACGCTCGCGGCGCAAGCCGAAGCCATCAGCCGCGCACTCGCTTCCGCGCGCGACACCGCCACGCTCGCCAACGAGCGTTATCAAAAGGGCCTCACCAGTTACCTCGATGTAGTGGATGCCCAACGCGCCGCGCTCCAAGCCGAGCGACAGGACACCCAGCTCCGCGGCCAACGCGCGGTTTCGACGATCTTGCTCGCAAAGGCACTCGGGGGTGGATGGGAACATCAAGGCGGCGAGCTGACGGCGATGAAATAATTGCCATGCACGATTTCGCGGTCGAGGCGCGGCGGAAAGTTCGCGACCGCGCCGCGGCTTGACGGCTCGGGCTCAATCGCTAGCTTTGCCGCAACAAACTCACCGAATGAAAACTCCTCGATGGTTCGGCAAACCTTTTGTTCGACGGTTATCTGGTGTGGCATGCGCACTCCTGAGCGCGGCCTGCTTGGCCCAAGTGAATTCCAGCATGGCAGCCGAACTCAAGGCCGGTGTGGCGCGCGTAAGCATCAATCCGATGGAGGCGAAGCTGCCGACGCAGCTCGGCGGTTACGGCGGGCGCGATGGCAAACCGGCCACCGCCACGCTCGATACGATTTATGGCAAGGTTATACTGTTTGAGTTCGCCGGAGAGAAATCGGCTTTGCTTTCGGTGGACGCGTGCAGCGTTCCGATTTGCGTGGCCGAGGAGACGCTCAAGAAAGCCGGCATCGCCAATCTCACCCTTGACCGGCTGCTGATCCCCGCCAGCCATTCGCATGCGGGGTTGGAAGGTTACTCCCTCGACCGGCGCAACGTGGCGAACAATCCGCACATCGGAATTTTTTCCGAACCGGTGCTGAACTTCGTTACCGACCGGTTGGCCGCTGCGCTCAAGGAAGCCAAC
>CAYWCK010000526.1:0-3492 GCA_964456685.1 uncultured Bifidobacteriaceae bacterium
GGGGCTGCACGGCGGGAGATTCAACAATGTCAGCGAGCCACTTGCTTGTCGCGGACGCTGCCGCGTTGGGCGCCAAGCGGAGGAAAAATTGCCGGGGATTGGGGCGGAGTCAAGCGACCGCCGGCGGAATCGCCTAAAAAGCACAGGCCGGAGCGTGCATTCGGCTCCGGCCTGTCTTGTGCATTGTCGTTTTTACGAACAGCCCAAACTTTCGCCGCAGTTGAGGCACTTGTAGCAAGCGCCGTTGCGCACGGCCACATGACCGCAACTGGGGCACGTCGGCGCGTCCTGCTGAAAATGGGCCACCGAGTCACTCAGCGATTTCACCGCCGGCGCTGCGGGCGGTGCGGATTTGATCTGCACCGGGCTGACCTCCTCGACCTCGAGGAGATCAGTGTCCGACGAAATCTGCAATTCAGGCACCGGCCGGTTTATCTTTTTTTTTATTTCCTCGGCGAGGCCGGGAATGGCGAGTTCGGGTTGGTTGCGATTGGCCGTGTTGGCTTCGCGATAGCCAGGCACAAACTGATTGGCCATCCAACGGAACACGTAATCGGTAATCGAAGCCGCATTGCGAATGTCCGGGTTCTTGGTGAAGCCGCTGGGCTCGAAGCGTTGATGCGCGAACTTGCGCACCAAGGCCGGCAGCGGCACGCCATATTGCAGCGCCATGCTGGTCAACGTCCCGATGGCGTCCATCAAGCCACCGATGGTGGAGCCTTCCTTCGCCATCGTGATGAACAACTCGCCCGGCTGGCCGTCGTCAAACAGGCCGACGGTGAGGTATCCCTCGTGCCCGGCGATGTCGAACTTGTGCGTGACCGCAGTGCGCGTCTCCGGCAGGCGCCGACGCAGCGGTTTGCCGGCTTCTTCCCGAAGCTTCACGGTCTCCGTCTCGAGTTCCTTGACGCGGGCTTCGAGAATCGAAAGTTCCATCCCGGTCGAAGCCGTGGCGGTCTTCTCGCCGCCTTCGTTGGTCTTCTTCGTATTGAGCGGCTGCGAGCGCTTGGAGCCGTCGCGATAAATCGCCACGCATTTCAGGCCCATCTTCCAGGCTTCGACGTAAGTGCTGCGGATGTCCTCGACCGTGGATTCATTCGGCATGTTGACGGTCTTGGAAATGGCGCCGCTGATGAACGGCTGCGCGGCGGACATCATTTTTAAGTGCGCGAGGTAATGGATGCTGCGTTTCCCGCGATACGGCTTGAACGCGCAATCAAACACCGGCAGGTGTTCGGGCTTCAGCCCGCTCCGCACGGTCTGGTCATTTTCCTCGACGTCCTCAATCGTGTCGAACTTCTCAATGTGGGAGATGATTGCCTCAATCTGATCAGCATCGTAACCGAGGCGCGACAGGGCGTCGGCCACGCCGCGATTGATGATCTTCAACATGCCGCCGCCGGCGAGGAGCTTGTATTTGACCAGCGCAATGTCGGGTTCGACGCCGGTCGTGTCGCAATCCATGAGGAACGCGATCGTCCCGGTGGGCGCGAGCACGGTGACCTGGGCATTGCGATAGCCGGCCACTTCGCCACGTTGCAGGGCGCGATCCCAGCAGCGGCGCGCTTCGTCTTTCAGATAGCCAAATTCCTCGCTCGGATGTATTCCCTCGACGGCCTCGCGATGCAATTTGATGACGCCCAGCATGGACGCGATGTTGTCCTTCTTCGCCGGCTTGGCCACGCCCGCGCAGCGCGAGTTTTCGTAGCCCGCAAACGCGCCGATCACCGAGGAGATTTCCGCGCTCTGCTCATAGGCGTGACCGGTCATGATGGCGGTCAACGCGCCCGCAAGCGCGCGGCCTTCGTCGCTGTCGTAGGCCAGGCCATAACTCATGATGAGTGAGCCGAGATTCGCGTAGCCAAGACCCAGCGTGCGGAAGATGTGCGAGTTTTCCGCGATGTCCTTCGTCGGATAGCTGGCATTGTCCACGAGGATTTCCTGTGCCGTGATGTAGATGCGCACGGCAGCCTTGTAGCGTTCGATGTCGAACTTGCCATCCTCGCGCTTGAACTTCATCAGGTTCAGCGAAGCGAGGTTGCACGCGGTGTTGTTTAGGAAAACGTATTCGCTGCACGGATTGGTCGAGTGAATCGCCTCCGTGCCTTTGCAGGTGTGCCACTTTTGGATGGCCCCGTCGTACTGCATGCCGGGATCACCGCAGGTCCAAGTGCCTTCGGCAATCTTGGTCAACAACTTCGCCGCATCCTTGCGTTCCAGGGGTTTGCCGCTGGTCGTGGCGCGCGTCCACCATTCCTTGCCCTCGACCGCTGCCTGCATGAATTCGTCGCTGGCGCGGACGGACAGGTTTTCGTTCTGATACATGACGCTGCCGTAAGCGTCGCCATTATACGATCCGTCGTAGCCCTGCTCGATCAACGCCCAAGCCTTCTTCTCTTCCTTCTGCTTGGCGTCAATGAACTCCTCAATGTCGCCGTGCCAGTCGCGAAGTGTGTTCATTTTCGCCGCGCGACGGGTTTTGCCACCCGACTTCACCACGTTGGCGACTTGATCGTAAACCTTGAGGAAACTCATTGGTCCGCTGGGCCGACCACCACCGCTGAGCTTCTCCCGGGCAGAACGGATCGGCGAGAGGTCCGTGCCCGTGCCCGAGCCGAACTTGAACAGCATCGCCTCTGCGTGCGCGAGTTTCATGATGCTTTCCATGTTGTCCTCAACGGACTGGATGAAGCAGGCGCTGGTCTGGGGAAATTCGTATTGCGTCGAGGCGCGTTCAGCCTGACCGGTCTTGCGATTATAAACCCAGTTGCCTTTGTCGGAATTCTTCCCGATGCCGTACTGGTGATAAAGGCCGACGTTGAACCACACCGGGGAATTGAAGGCGCCGTACTGGTTCAGGCAGAGCCAGGTGAGTTCCTCGTAGAAAACTTCGCCGTCGGCCTTGCTGAAATAGCCGTCCTTCACGCCCCAGTCTGCAATCGTGCGGCAAATGCGATGGATGAGTTGGCGCACCGAAGTTTCGCGCTCGGGGGTGTTTTGCTCGCCGTAGAAATATTTGGAGACGACGACCTTGGTGGCGAGCAATGACCATGACTTCGGCACTTCGACATTTTCCTGTTTGAAAATGACTTTGCCGGCGTCGTCGGTGATTTCAGCGGTGCGCTTTTCCCATTCGACCTGGTCGAACGGGTTGATGCGCGGATTGCTGAAAGTGCGATCTACCCGCAAGGATTTCTTACTGCCCGCGGCGCCTTTGGTGGGGCGAGTCGCAGTCACAGTCGCCGTCCGGCGGCGGCCCGTTTGCGACGCAGGAGACAAAACTGCTTCATGTGTATCGATCATGGCTAAAACAAAAGCGAAACTGTTAAAAATCTCTACCGCAACCCCCGGCCCTTCGAGGCAAAAGCCAAACGCACAGAATGGCGACGAAAAAGCGTTAATTCCTCGGAAAACCGGACCGTTTGTTACCGTCCAATTCCCCCATTAGTTGGGGAACGGGTCGTATCTTGCTACCACCAATTGTGGCTGCCA
>CAYWCK010000527.1:0-3464 GCA_964456685.1 uncultured Bifidobacteriaceae bacterium
GAATGCACCAAACATTACGACTCAACCCTTGAGCCAGACGGTGAACCCGGGCGTGAATGTGACCTTCAGCGTCGCGGCCACCGGTTCGACACCGATGTATTATCAATGGCGCTTCAACGGAGCGAACATCGCCGGCGCCACCGGCACCAGTTACACGAAGGCAAATGTCCAAGGCACGAACAGCGGAAATTATTCCGTCGTCGTCAGCAATGTCCTCGGCACGGCGACCAGTGCGAATGCTGTGCTGACCGTCAACACGCCGCCGGTAATTACCGCCCAACCGCTGAATCAAGCCGTCATCGCCGGCGCGACCGCAACCTTCTCCGTGTCGGCCACCGGCAGTACGCCGCTCGCTTACCAATGGCGTCAGAGTGGAACGAACATTGCCGGTGCAACGGCCAGCAGTTTCTCCCGTCTCAATGCGCAACCGGCCAACACGGGCAATTACACCGTGGTTATTACCAATGGTCTGGGATCGGTCACCAGTGCGCCAGCTTCCCTGACCGTAAGCTACTCGCTCGCAGCCAGCAGCACGAGGGGCGGCACGATCACGAAATCTCCCGATCAAAACAGTTACGCACCCGGCTCGATTGTGACGCTGACCGCAACCTCCACCTCATCCTTTCCGTTTGGTGGTTGGAGCGGCGACGCGAGCGGCACGAATAATCCGCTGGCCATTACCATGACCACGAATCTGGTGATTACCGCCAACTTCGCCTCGCCGGTCGCCGACTTGATCGTGGATAATCCGCAGGCCGAGTTCACGGGTACGTGGAGCACAGACACTGCGGCGGCTGACAAGTACGGGGCGAATTACCGCACGACCGCAACTTCCGGCGGCGGGGCTACGGCCACCGGCACGTTCCGGCCCAACATAGCAACGGGCGGACGTTACGATGTGTACGTCACATTTCCTACCGTCAACAAAGGCGCGGCGGGCACGCCGTTCTACATTTCCTCCAGCGACGGCGACGTTACGGTTCTCGTGAATCAGTCCACCGGCAGCGGCGGCTGGCAATTGCTGACGTCCGGCAAACAGTTCCTGGCCGGCACAAATGCTTTCGTCCGCATTGCCAACAATCTTGGCCAGGGTGGCAAGAATGTGTTGGCCGATGCGATCAAACTTGTTTACTCGGCGGATCAGGGTTTACCACCGCAAATCGTAGATCCGCCGCAACCGCTGCGGGTCGTGGAAAACGCTCCGGCGAATTTCACGGTTACGGCGACCGGCGCGGTACCGTTGGCGTATCAGTGGCGAGTGAACGCGACCAACATTCCGGGCGCCACCAACTCAACCCTTTCTCTGCCTTCGGCCCACACCGCGGATGCCGGACTCTATGACGTCATCATTCGCAATCCCTCCGGAGCGGCCACCAGCGAGTCCGCCCCGCTCGTCGTCCGCGCGCGGCCCGTATTGGGAGCACCGCTTTTCACCAGCAACAGCATTCCTCAAATGTTGTTGCTGGGAACACCCGGCGATACGTACATCGTCGAGACCTCCAGCAACGGTATAAATTGGGCACTGGCAACCTCGGTGACGAATGTATCCGGTGCGGCGCAATTCGTGGACCCGGCGGGCGCGAGTCAGAATCAGCGCTTTTACCGGGCTCGACTCGTCCCCTGAGGGCGGCTGAGCGGACAGGATTTTACATCCTCGCCAGACGGTGAATTGGTTTTGGAAGAGCTGTAAGCCGAATTCTGTCTGCGCCACTTGCGCGGCGGAGAGAATCATTTGTCTCAGCAGCCGGTACCCGAAACCTGTCCACTTTCGCGGACGCGGAGCGAGCCGCTCCTCGGTTTCCTATTTGGCCTTGCACCCGATGGGGTTTTCCGTGCCCCGTTGATTACTCGCCGGGCGGTGGTCTCTTACACCACCTTTTCACCCTTACCCACCGTCGCTCCTTGCGGAGCGATGACGGGCGGTATTTTCTCTGTGGCACTTTCCGTTGGGACGACTCGCGCCGTCGCCGCCCGCGTGTATCCCAGCAAAACAAGCCTGGGTTACGCGGCATCGCGCTCTATGGTGTTCGGACTTTCCTCCCCCAACTCGCGTTGGAAGCGATTCTCCGCTCTTCCAAAACCAGCGGAAGATTACTGCGAAAAACCAAACCGGGCAAGCCAGCGAAGCGACTCGAAGATTATCCGAAACAACCAAAAGCCCAACGCGATGCGGCTTCGCGCTGCGAAATCATGATTACATCGCTCGCGGGAAACCGCGACCGAATGCTTAATCCACGACCGCCAGACTCATGTCCCGAGTATAATAGAGGATGCGGCCGCAGTTGGTGCAACTGACAACCTCTTGATCGGACTGGCAGGCCACCAACACCTGGGCGGGCAGTTTCATGTGACAACCGCCGCAAACACCATGATTCACGCCCACCAGCACGTTCTCGCCCTTGCTCTTGCTCAGGCGCTCGTAGCGACCGCGCACACTGACCTCCACGACCGAGGCAAGCTCTTCCCGATTACTCCGCAACTCCGCCAGTTCCTTCTTCAAATTGTCCTCGCGCTGTCCGAGCGCAGCCACCTTGTCGTTGGTCAAGGCCTTCGCGGCGTCCGCTTCCTTGGTCAAACGCACCACTTCCTTTTGCGTCAACTCAGCTTTCTCCATCAACTCGATCTCCTCGTCCTCGATCTTGTTGATGTCGCCCTTGCAGGTCTCGATCTCGTGTGCGAGCGCGCGATATTCCTCATTCTTGCGGGTCTGCAACTGCTGATTGGCGTAACGTTCGATTTGCGTCTTCTTCGTCTCGACATCCAACTCCAGCCGCTTGCGATCCGCTTCAATCTGCTTGAGCACCTGCTTGGCAGCGTCCAGTTGCGATTGGGCGGCACTGGATTTGGCCTTCAACGAATGACGTTCGGGTTCAATGTGGGCGAGTTCTGCCTCGACGCGACGTATCTTCCGGTCCCGGTCCTGCAAAATGAGAAGTTTTTCAATGGCTTCGAGCATGTGAACCGCAGGCTAGCTTTCACCCTGAGGCAAGTCAATGCACGGGCCCGGCAAGTTTTTGTCGCGCCCGGCGGAGGAGCGGCGTATCGTGCGCCAAAACCGACTGTGACCGTACCCATGAAAACCCGTGCGCTTTTGATCAGCGCTCTGTGCCTGGCCTTGACGCTGGCCGCGCCCGCTTCGTCCAATCTTGAGCTCGCCCGGCAACTCAACCAGGCCTTTATCGAGGTGGCCGACAAGGTTTCCCCTTGCGTTGTGGTCATCAACGTCACACAAAAGCCCGGCACTCAAAACACGGAGGTGGACGAAACCGATGAAGAGGGTTTGACGCCCCGGGAATTTTGGCGGCGGTTTCACGAACAATTCGATGAAGGCCCGTCGGAAAAAGTCATGGGCCAGGGCTCCGGCGTCATCATTCGCTCGAACGGCTACATCCTCACCAATCGCCACGTGGTCGAGGACGCGACGAAAATCGAAGTGCGCTTGAAGGACGGCCGCCGTTTCCAAG